>JAGBDD010000150.1 GCA_017937685.1 Thermoguttaceae bacterium
CACCGTCGAGGGCGAACTCCTCGGACACGCCATCCTAAGCCGCGACGTCGTCAAGCGTTACGCCGACGCGGTCGGGCTCGACGACGACACGCGAATCCGCCTCGAACACCTCGTTTTGACGCACGCCCGCTTCCCCGATTGGGGCGCCCCGACGCCCCCCGCCAGCCTCGAAGCGATGATCCTGCATTACGCCGATTACGCCGACGCGACCTTTTTCAGTTCGCTTGCAATCCTCGACGCCGACGACGGTTCCGGCGCGTTCACCGTTCGACGCGGCCCGTTCGGAACGCCCCTCCTCAAACCGTCGGTCGACGCGACGCAACCGCCAAAAGACGGCAAGCGTCGACCTTAACTCCTCGCTTTGCTGAACTTAACAACGTTGCGCGCCCTCCAATCCAGCCTTTAACCGGCGACGCTACAACGCGCCGCCGATTTTGTTTTCGTTTTCATTCCGCAACCTCGAACCCGTTTAACGACAAGGTTTAATCGAATGGGACTAACAACGCTCGACTATCTCGTCCTCGCCGCGTACTTCGTCGCGATGGCGCTGATCGGCCTTTGGTCGATGTTATCCGTCAAAAAGCAAGAGGACTATTTCCTCGGCAGCCGCAGTTTCGGCAAGATATTTCAAATGTTCGCCGCGTTCGGCGCCGGAACAAACGCGTCCGACCCGATCGTTACCGCTAAAACGACCTTTACCAACGGTTTAAGCGGCGTCTGGAGCGGTCTTCTTTGGCTCTTTGTAACGCCGTTTTACTGGATTTGCGGCGTCTGGTACCGGCGTATGCGCTGTCTAACGCTCGGCGACTGGTTCGAAGAGCGTTACCAAAGCAAGGCGATCGCGTTCGCGTATATGATTTTCGGCGCCGTCTTCTATATGGTGTACCTCGGCGTCGGTATGACCGCCATCGGGAAGATGGGCGCGCCGCTGGCCGGAGCCGACACGCTGTCGCTTTTCGGTTGGGAAGTCGGTTTCGACCAATTCATCATCGTCCTAACCGCCGCCTGCGTCTTGTTTTACGGCGTTCTTGGCGGACTCCGCGCGGCGTATTGGACGGACTTGATTCAAGGGATTTTCATCGTTATCCTCTCGATCGTCTTGATTCCGGTCGGTTTGGACGCGTTGGTTAAGGACGAAAACGAAACGCTCCGCGCCAACGCCGCCGTCGCGACCGCAACCGACGAAACGGCAAAAGTTGCGACCGACGCCGCGCTCGCCGAAACCGCCGACGCCGACGTCGCCAATCCCGCTCCGCGCGAGCTTTCCGGAACGCTCGACGGTTTCGAAGCGCTCCACCGTCGCGTCCCGGCCGAGTATTTCGAAATCCTCACCAGCCCCAAAGGCGGCGAGTTTCCGCTCCATTATATCCTTGCGATTACGCTCCTTAACCTCCTCGGCATCGTCTGCCAACCGCACTTCATCGCAACCGGCGGCGGCTCGGCCAAAACGGAATACAACGCCCGCTTCGGCCTCGTCGCCGGCAACATTCTAAAGCGTTTCTGCACCATCGGTTGGGCGTTCACCGCGCTCGTCGCTTTGGCATATCTCGCGAGCAACGTCGAGTTGGCCGCCGACCCGGACAAAGTTTGGGGCGTCGCGACTCGCGAACTCCTCGGCCCGCTCAACTGCGGTTTGGTCGGCTTGATGCTGGCGTGTCTTTTAGCGGCGCTGATGAGTTCCGCAAGTTGTTATATGCTGGTTGTTTCCGCGCTCGTCGTCCGCAACGGTTACGCGGCGTACATTAACCCGAACGCGAGCGAAAAAACGTTCGTTTTCGCCGGGCGACTCTGCGGCGCCGTCGTCATTATCGGCGCGACGGTCGTTTCGCTAACGTCGATGAACGTTTTCGAACAGCTGAAATTCGCTTGGGAGATTCCGATCGTTTTCGCCGCGCCGTTTTGGATCGGGTTGTACTGGCGCCGCGCGAACAAGTGGTCGGCTTGGGGAACGATCGCGCTCACCCTGACGCTTTTCTTCCTGATTCCGATGAACGTCGCGAAGCTCCAACCGTCCTTAACGACGAATCCGCAATACTTAGCGACAAACGAATTTGTCGTCGTTCGCGAAACGCGCGCCGTTTCGCCGACCGACGTCGAGCGACGCGACGCCGCGATTCAAGTTTGGAACGAACGCCGAGAAAAGCTCGAAAGCTCGCTCGCGCCGGAACTTACCGACGCCGAACGCGCCGCGGCGGTTCATTCGCAACTCGGCCCGGCGCCGAAGAAAATCGCGCTCGGCGAAACGATCGTCGACGAGTTCCGAACCGGCGGCAAAGCGATCTTTTGGGGAGGCGGCGTCACGGCGTTCGACGAAAACGGCGCCGAGTTGGTCGTCGACTCGAAAGGTTGCGTCGTCGCTAAAATCGTCGACGGTAAAAAGACTTACGTCGCCGCCGACGCGCCGAAGCTCGAGCTGTTCGATCCGAAATTCGCCGAAACGGAAGACCTCGGCGACTCCCGCGTCCGCTCGACCGACCGCTTCAAATCGGTCGACGACTTGGCGTCGCTCGGCGTTAGTTTGAAAGGTCGCGGCTCCTTCGAACTCGACTTCCTCCTTTACGAACGCTGCGGTTTCGACCTCGTTTCGGCGAGCAACGGAACTCTTGAAGCGATGCGACTTCCGACGCGTCTCTTCCTCCCGTTCGTCTTCCTGATTCTACTAAGTTTTGTAACGCCGCGCGGCGACAAAGAGCTGCTCGATCGTTACTTCGTCAAGATGAAGACGCCGGTCGATCCCGATCCGGAACGCGACGCGGAAGAGATGCGCCTCTCCTACGAGAATCCTAACCGCTTCGACGACAAGCGTTTGTTCAAATTCGGCGGACTCGAGTTCAACCGTCCGACCGTTTGCGACGTCGTCGGTTTCGTCGTCAGTTTCGCGATTTGTATCGCCATCGTTGTCGCGATCGTCGCGTTGGCGGCGTACCGACCGCGGTAACGCCGTTATAAACGTCGACCGCAAACCGTTTTATCGCGGAGTTTGCGGTCGCGCTAATAAAAAAGCGAACGTCGTTTTAACGCGGCGTTCGCTTTTTTTATCGTCGAATTCCGGCGCGACGTCGAGAAGCGCCGGAGACCTTCCATTTCTATTTAAGACTTCTATTTCAACAACTTAAAGCGTCAAAACTGCACTTGCGTCCAGTTCCCGCCCGCGCGTTGGTCGAAGAGGAGCGCCTCCAATTCGTCGGTCAACGTTTCGAAGCGTTTCATCGCGTCGACGATCGGTTCCGGCTTCTCCATATCGACGCCCGCCGCCTTCAAAATGTCGAGCGGATCGGCGGAACACCCGGCTTTTAAGAAGTTAAGGTAATCGTCGCGTTCCTTGGCGCCGCCGTTCAAAACCCGTTCGGCCAACGCGATCGCCGCCGAAAGCCCGGTCGCGTACTTGTAAACGTAAAAGCCGCGATAGAAATGCGGAATGCGGAAACATTCGAGTTCCAGCGCGTCGTCCATCGCGAAATCGGGCCCGAAATAATCGTCGAGAAGTTCGCGGTAGATCGCTCGAAACGCTTGCGCCGTAAGGGGTTCGCCCGCTTCCGCTTTCTCGTGCGTCCGCAACTCGAACTCGGCGAACATCGTTTGACGGAAGATCGTCGTTCGGATCGAGTCGAGTTCGCGGTTAATAATCCAAGCGCGCGTTTTAGAGTCGGTCGATTTCTCTAAAAGCCGTCGCGCAAGGAGTTGCTCGTTGAACGTGCTGGCGATTTCCGCCAAGAAAATCGTATAGTCGTGATACTCGTAGGGTTGCGTCCGCGCGGAATACCAGCTGTGCATCGAGTGGCCGCCCTCGTGCGCCAACGTGAAAACGCTTTCGATCACGTTCGGCTTGTAGTTCATCATAATGTAGGGCGGAAAATCGTAACCGCCGTAGCTAAACGCGCCGCTTTGCTTGTTTTTGTTTTGATATTTATCGGCCCAGCGGTCGGTCGTCAGCCCTTTCGTCAGCGTTTCGACGTACTCTTCCCCAAGCGGCGACAGCGCGTCGCCGATTAGTTCGACCGCGGCGTCCCAAGAATAATCGACTTTAACGTCGGACAAAATCGGCGTGTAAACGTCGTAAAATCTTATATCGTCAAGGTTCATCGCGCGACGTCGCAGGTCGTAATAACGGTAAAGAGCCGGCGTCGCGGCGCGGACGGTCTCGACCAAATTGCGACAAACGCTCGACGGAACGGCTTCGCTAAAGGTCGCCGCTTCAAGCGAACTTTCGAAATTGCGCGCTTTAGCATAAAAAACGTCTTTGCGAATCGAACCTTCGAGCGTCGAGGCCAGCGTGTTTTGCCGCTTGGCGTACTCGGCGTAAAACTTCTCGAACGCCTCTTTGCGAACGCTCCTAACCGGCGAGTGCAGAAAGACTTGGAACGTTTCCGGCGTCAACGGCGTTTCATTACCGTTTTCGTCGGAAACCGTTCCGAAATCCATTTCGCCGTCGTTCAGAACGCGGAACGTCTTCCCGGAAGCGCCCGCGACGTCGCCGACCGCCGCCAAGAGCTTCTCTTCCGCCGCCGAGAGCGAGTGCGGTTTGTAACGTAAAACGCGCTCCAGCTTCAACTTCCAAGGCGCCAACCGTTCGTCGCGGAGGAGTTCGGCCCAACGCTCTTCCGAAAGCGCGAGCAACTCCGGACGAACGAAACTCGCCGCTTCCGCCGCTTTGCTCGCCGCGAGCGAAAATTCGCCTTTCATCGTTTGACGCGCCGGATCGACGACGTCCTCGACCGCTTTCAAATAAGCGTAAACGCCAAGGCGGTCGGCGGTTACATCGACCTCGCGTTCGTACTCGAAAAACTTAACGAGCGTCTCGACGTCGCCCAACTTGCCGCGAAAATCCTCGACCTTTTCCGCCAATTTTTTCCAATTTTCAAACGCTTGGCGCCAAGCGTCTTCCGACGCGAACATCGGCGTCAAATCCCAAGCGTCTTCCGCCGGCACGTCTTTACGTTCTCTAAGTTCTTGCGTAAAAGCCATTTAACAACTCCTGTTTTACTAACGCGACGCCGTCGCTTGTCGCCGACGCCCAAAATTCGCCTCCGCTTTAACGCAAAAACGCGGAAAAGCCCTTATAATTGTACTCGGCGCGGCGCGCAAGTCAAGCGTTTTTTCCTAAATCGTGCAAATTTCCCGACGCAACGCGATTTTTTCGCGATTTTTCGCCGACGCGCCTCAAAATTGCCGAGAAAACCGCTTGCAATCGCCGCGCCTTTCGTTTATACTAAAGGAAAGCGCCGCGTTTGAACGGTCGCTCGCCTCCGTCGTCGAAACGCGTCGACCGTCCGGAAACCGTTTCGGCGCGCCTCCCGTTCTCCGAGAAAGGTTCGAAAATGCAACACTTCCCTCGCCTTAATTCCTTTTGCGGAATCGCGTTAGCGTCTATCGCTTTCCTCGTTCCCGTCGCGTCGACTTTCGCCGACGACGCCAAGTCGCCGGAAAACGCCGCGAAACCGACCGTCTTGCGCGTTCTCTCGTACAACATTCAAATTGGGCGCGCGCCCGGCGGCTCTTACTCCGACCCGGCGCAAGCGTTCCTCGACCGAACCGCCAAGGTTGTCGCCGATGTAAACCCCGACGTCGCGGGACTTCAAGAAGTCGACAATAAAACGAACCGCAGCGGCGCCGACGTCGACCAACTCGCGACGCTGGCCGAAAAAACCGGGCTCAACGGCAAGTTCGAGTCGAAAATCGAGTTGCCGGGCGGACTTTACGGCGTCGGCGTCCTGTCGCGCGAAAAACCGCTCAAAACCGCGAAAGTTTACGTCAAAGGCAGCGCCCACCGCCGCGTTTTGCAAATTTGCGAGTTTGAAAAATACGTCTTCTTCAACACGCACTTTCCGTTGACGCAAAAGACGCGTTTGCAAGCGGTTAAGATAATCGAAGAGGAAGCGAAAAAGTACGACAAACCGATTATTCTCGTCGGCGATATCAACGCGACGCCCGATTCGGCGGAAGTCGTCGAGCTAAAAAAGACTTGGCGTTCGATCGGCGCCGACGCCCCGACGTTCCGCGCCGACAAACCGACCGTTCAAATCGATTATATTTTTATCCGCAACGCGCCTAACGCTCGAGTTATCGAAACTTGCGTCGTCGACGAACCGCTCGCGTCGGATCACCGCCCCGTTTTTTGCGTCGTCGAATTTTGACCTCGTTTCCTTTTTACCGAACACTTCAACTTGTCGCTCAACAAGCGACTCACCGCAATATCAATAAGGACAACGTTTATGCAACTCAATCGCCGCGATTTTATCAAAGCGAGCGCGGGCCTTTGCTTCGCCTCGTCCCTGCCGACCGTTTCCCCGCTCCTCGCCGCCGACGAGTCGCTCTTGAAACCGCAAAAAATTCGAATCGAAGTTGGCGCGTCGCAACCGTTTAAGGCGGTTCACGTCTCCGACTCGCACTTCTGCCTCGTCGACGACCGCGAACTCGAACGCAAGAAAAAACTCGCCGCGTCTCGACTTAAACACTTTGGCGACGGCGTGAAGCGTTTCGACGCCGCGATGGCGCTCGCGCAAAAGAACGACGCGCTCTTCCTGCACACCGGCGACCTGATCGACTTCACCAGCCATAAGAATTACGAAACCGTAAACGCTAAATTCGCCGGGACTTACTCCTTCGTCTCCGCCGGAAATCACGAGTACAGCCACTATCTCGGCGAAGCGAAAGAGGACGAAGCGTACAAAGCGCAGTCCTTCGAGCGCGCGCAAAAGGCCTTCCCGAACGACTTAAAGCTCGCGTCCAAGGTCGTTAACGGCGTCAACTTCGTCGCGTTCGACGACGTGTACTACTACGTTACGCCGGAAGTTTTCAAAGCGTTCCAAGCCGAGGTCGAGAAAGGACTTCCGATTGTCGCGCTCTGTCACGTTCCGCTTCATACGCCGGAGCTTTTCAAGCTCGCGATCGGCAAAAACTCGCAATGCGCCTACCTGACCGGCGTTCCGGAAGAGCTCATGAAGGACTTCAACCCGGGCCGCCGCGAACAGCAAAAACCGGACGCGACGACGGTCGAGTTCCTCAACTGGCTCCGCGACCAAAGTCTTTTGAAGGCAATCCTTTGCGGTCACTTGCACTACTATTGGCAAGGCGCGTTTTCCAAGACTGCGACGCAATACGTCGTCGGCGCAAACTACTCGGGCGCCGCTTACGAAATCGATTTCGTCTAATCCAAACAAGCGTTTAACTCGCGCTATTTCGTCCTTTAACGCGACGCCGCTTTCAAACGACGCCGCGTAAAGGCACAAAAAAAACTCGACGCCCTTTACCGAAAAGGCGTCGAGTTTTTCTTTTTCTCACCCGTCAAACGACGCGACGTCGACGTTTTATCCAACGCTTGCAAGTCGCGTCGTTCTTCGTTTTAACGCAACCGCGTCGTTCACTTTTCCTCGACGGTCGGGAACGCCGAAATGCGCAGACGCGCCGCGCCCATCGGAATCAGTTCCAGCTCTTCGACCGGTTCGGCGGTCGGCGCCGGACTGAACGGAAGCGTTTCGCAGAAGCCGGTCGGTTCGTACCCCCAACTCGGGATTTTGCGCCCCTTCAACTTAATCGAGTACGGAACCGCGTCGGTCGTCCACGGGAAGTTGTTTTCCGGCCACGGTTTACGAACGAGTTCCAGTTGCGAAAGATCGAGCGTCGCCGGGTCGATCAGGCCGTAATTCCACGCCGATTTCGGCAGAATTTCGAACGACGGCCAAGCGTCGACGTCGGCGCCTTCTTGCCAACCGGAGTCGCCGATCGCGGTTTGGCGACCGTCGCGTTCTTGACGATATTCTTCGTCGATTTTGAGCGAGAAAGTCAACGGCCCGTAATCGACGCTGACGGAATCCTTGTTTTGTCGCCACTTACGATACGAGAACTTCGCCGGGAAAGTCGCCGCGACCGTGTCGCCGTTCTTCCACTCGCGCTCGACGCGAATCCACTTTTGCGGCGCCGCGTCGACGGCGAGCTTTTCGCCGTTGAGCGTCGCCGACGCGCCGACCGTCCATTTCGGAACGCGAACGTAAAGCGGAAACTTAACGCTTTCAACGCCTTGCGGAAGCGAAACGGTCAGTTTCACCGTGTCGTCGAACGGATAGTTCGTCGTTTCTTTAATCGTAACGGTCGTTCCGTCGCCGACTTTCGCGCTAACTTGCGACGCGCTATAAAGAGTCGCCGCCAAGCCGCGGTCGGGCGTCGCCGTCCAAAGATGTTCGACGTAATACGGCCAACCGTGCGCGTGGTTGTGTTGGCAGCAGCGGCTGCTAAACGGGTTCATCGACATAAACGGCCCGGCGTTGCAGATGGCCGGGTTATGATTCTTTGCGTCGGAAATCGGTTGGTTCGGGCAAGTGATGTAACGCAAAGCTTTAAAGTCGGGCATAAGCGCCGCCGGAGCGCAGTTGAACGCGACTTCCTCGGCGTGGTCGGCCCAGAACGTGTCGCCGGTCGCGCGGAAAAGGAGCATGTTGCTCGTCAGTTGCTCGAAAATGGCGCAGGTTTCGATCCCTTGGCGCGGATCGATATAGCCTTGACGCGACACTTCGTCGCCGCCCCACATGCCGCCCGGGACTTGACCGTAAATTGCGCGAATCAGCCAGAAGTTGTTGTACGTCGCGGCTTTGTCGGCTTCGTCTTTCGAAAGTTGCCAAAACGTCGCCGGTTCGCGGAAACATTGGGCGATATTGACGTTATGCCAGTTCGGCAGGCCCGAAACTTGACGCCAGTTCGCGGTGTTCTCGTGAATTTTTTCCGCGACGGCGAGCAACTTTTTATCGCCGGTTACATTGTATAACCAAAGACAGCTGTGCAACATATCGCCGCCGCGGCTGTTTTCCCAATACGTTTCGAGGAGGCGTTCGTCCGGACGCATCGCGATCCAGTCGAAGTACTTGGACATAAAGGAGATAACGCGCTCGTCGCCGGTGTTTTCGTAATACGATTGCATCAGGAAGAGAACGAGCATATTCGGCCAAATGTCGATCGGCTTTTCGGCGTTCGGATCGCCAGGGCCGAAGTAACCGTCGGCGCGTTGGCTCTTTAGGATCGCTTCGATCCAGGTTTGCGCTTCGGCGATCATCTCTTTGTCGCCGGCGAGATACGCCATATCGACGTAACCGCGGAGCCAGTACGGAAGCTCTTCCCAACCGTATTGCCCGCCGTTCATAAGCCAAGCGTTGTCGCTCTTTTCGAGCCATTTGCTGATCGTGCCGAGCTTCCCGGCGAGCCCTTCGTTTTGACGTTTGAGCGCTTCGCCGAGCCAACCTTCGGCCTTGACGGCGCCGAGCGGCAGTTTTAAAAACGGAGACGGTTCGAGCGGAGCGCGGTTCGCCAAATAATGCGGCGCCGTGTCGCCGTTTTCCGGACGCTCGACAACGCGAACGTCGTCCGCCGCGAACGCGCCGACCGCCGAGAAAACCAGCGCAACGCTTGCGATCGTTTGAATCAATTTCATCGTTAATTCCTTTTAATTCAAGACTTCGACGGCGTCGTTCCCGACGCGTCGCTAAAAAAACAATATTGAAAAGTCGGCGGCGTTTTCGATGCGACGTCGCTTAACGTTTGCGCGCAAACGCTCCGAAAAAACGCCGACGCCGGTCGACGTCCGCGCTTAAAACGTCTCCTCGCTCGTTTCGTCGAACGGCGGAAACGCCGCAAAATACTCGATCCGGATTTTTTCAACGTTCGCAACTTCTTGCGTTTCCGACGGTTGCGCGTTTCGCCGTTTCGCTTCGAGTCGAACGCCGAACGGTTGAACGCTCGACGGCTCGACGGCGATTTCCGGCCCGGCGACTTGTTCGAAATCGAACGACGGAACGCCTTCGAACGGCGGACAAAACGCGATAAAAACCGGCGCGACCGCGGCGTCTCCCTCGAACTCGACCGCAACCGAGCCGAAAATTTGCGTTCCGCCGCCCTCCGTTCGAACGCGGCGCTGCGTCGCGAGCGTTTCGCCGTCGGGCTCTTCCGCAAGTTCCGCTTTTTCGCCGTCGAACGCGCCAAGCGGCGTTTCGTTCGCCGTTTCGCCGTCGCCATCTTCGCCGCCGCAACGCGCCGTTTTTTCGAACGTTACCGCGTCTTCGTTCGACGTTTCTTCATCGGACGACGCCGCGTCGTTTTCCAGCGCGAGCCGCCAATCTCTCGCGACGGTCGCGCCCCAACGTCGAGCGAAAAACGCCGCCCCGACGTCGACGCAAAGAACGTAAACCGCCGACGCGAAAGCGGTTGCGAACGTTGAATCGAAGCCGCTCGCCTTCGCCGTCGACGCGACGACGACCGCCGCCGTCGCCCAAAGCGGAAGCGACGCCGAACGAAGTCGCGCTCGCAACTCCGATTTCGGGAGTCGGCAAGGACTTTCGCGCCAAACGCAAACGGTTTCGCGCAAGACGTAAACGGTTATCGTCGCGAATGTTAAGCCGACAAGCGTCGACGCGGTTAACGTCGCCCAATCGCCGCGTTCTTCCGGCGGAAAAAGCGCGAAACGGACGACCGCCGACGCGAAAACGCCCCAAAGCGCGACCGTCGCCAACGCGTCGAACGCCGTCAAAACTCTTTCGCTCCAAGGCTTTGCGTCTTTTCTCTCGCCTTCGCGGAATCCGTTTGCGACGCCGCGCCGCGTTTCGTTTCGGGTTGCGTTCATCGATCTTTCGCCTTCTCTTCCTTGCCGCGCGACGCTTCTGCCTTTCGAACCCCTCGTCGAAACAGCGAACAAAAACAGCCCTGCTTAACCAGAAGCCCTATTTTAACATTTTAAACGCAAAATAAAACGCTTCTTCCTCGGTATAAACGTTATTATACGTAAGACCGCGCCGCTTGTCAAGGAGGGCAAAATAGAAAAACTCGGCGCTTTTCCAAAGGGCAAAACGCGTCCGTTCCGCCCTCGCGGCTCGTCGACGTAAAAAACGGCGGTCGACGCTTGTTTACGTCGACCGCCGCTCGTTTTTCGCCGCCGCCGTCTTTCTAAAACGCGACGCTAAAATCGGTTAAATCGCAATTTACGCGCTCGTCGTTAGAAGCAGTATCGCACGACGTCGAGGTAAATCACCCAGAACATCAGCGCCAAAATCAGCGCCAAGCCCATATAACTCAAGATCACTTGGACGTTTTCGTTCGGTTTGCGCCGCGTTATCGCCTCGTACAGAAGGAAGACGATATGTCCGCCGTCCAGCACCGGAATCGGCAGAAAGTTAACGACGGCAAGGTTTGCGCTGATCATACAGAGGAACAAAAGGAATACGCCGTTTTGCTCGCCCGCCGCCGCGTAAGCGGTTCCGACGATCATTCCCGGGCCGCCGAGCGCCTTCGCGGAGACGGTCGAGCCCAAGTTTTTGAGCGTCGTAAAGATCATCGTCGCGCATTCCCAAGTTTTGGCGACGCCGAAACTTAACGCTTCGCCCAGCGAGTCGGCGCGATGGAAAATCGCGTCGCCGCCGAAATAAAGGCCGCGTTCGACGACGAAAACGTCTTCGGCGCGACGGAGCGTCGTTTCGATTTTCGCCTCGACGCCGTCCTTCGCTTCAACCGTTACGACGACGGGCGTTCCGTTCGGCAGAAGCGGCGCGACGGACGAAAACCAAGTCAACGCGATTTCGGAACGCTCCGCGTCGGTTTCGCCGACGATTTCGGTCGTTTTCGTTTGCGCGCCCGACCCGGCTTCGGCGCCGGTCAACGCTTTGAAGAGTTCTCGCGCTTCCTTCGACGCGTCGGCGCCCGGGTCGGGAACGGTCGCTTCGATTTTAACGATTTCGCCGCCGATTGGGTTCGCGTCGGTTTTAACGGTTCCGTCGATACCGGAGACGACCGGCCAAACCTCGAACGCGACGCCGAGTCGACCGCAAGCCATCGCGCCGCGGCTCGACGCAAAACCGTCGTAAGGCGCGGCGTTCGGCAAGGTCGCCGTTAACTCGACGCGTTCGCCGTCCCGCAAAACCGTCAGCGCGACCGTTTGCGTTCCGGTCGGCGCGGTCGCGGTCAATTTTTCCGCGTCGCCCGAATTTTCCGAATTTTCCGCTTTCGTCGCCGCCGCTTTCGCCGCCAACTCGGGGCGCGTTTCCTTCGAACCGCTCGCGAAAAGGCGATACGGCAGGAGGCGCGGGTCGAGAATCGGCTCGGCGTCGATTTCAAGCAGGACGTCGCCGCGTTGCGTTACGGCGCCGGTTTCGTCGACTTCGCGCTTGCGGAGCCCCGCTTTTTCGGCGGCGGAACCGGGGCGAATCTCGACGATTTCGCCCATCGTCAAGCGAACGCCAATCTCCGGCGCGCCGGTCGGCGAAACCGTTGCCGCGATCTTTTCCTTCGTTTCGTCGACGACGCGTTCGCCCGCGTTTCCGGCGACGGTCGGCGCGAAGACGTATTCGATCGGGCGGTCGATAAAGAGCCGCGCCAAGCGGTATTGGTCGGCCGGCGTTTCGACCGGGACGCCGTTCATCGAAACGAGCCGCTCGCCGCCGGTCAACGCGCCGAATCGCTCCTTAATTTGCGCCGCTTCTTGCGGATCGAGCGACGTTTGGTAAGGAACGCCGCCGGGAATCGTCGCCAAATTAAGCGAAATCGACGGCCCGACGCCGATCGTCGGGTTCATATCGCCTTTATTGAAACGCGGTTGAATCGCCAACGTCGTCGGCGCGTCGGCGCCCGGGCGCAACACGTCGAAATTCGTTTCTTTCCCGTCCATCGTCGCGACAATAATCGACGAAAAAACCGGATTTTTGTTCTCGTTAATCCCGACGATTTCGTCCCCGGCTTGCATTCCGCTCTTCCAAGCGGGCGACCCCGGCGCGACGTAACCGATTCGCGCCGACGATTCCGGCGTCCCGATCAAAATCGCGGCGGTCGCGCAAACGATCGCGAAAACGACGTTCATAAAAACGCCCGCCGAGATGATCGCCATCCGTTGGAAAACGTTCTTCGCCAAATAACTGTCCGGCGCGAACGCTTGCTTTTCGAGCGCCGCGATTTCTTCGTCTTTCGCCGCTTTTTCCTCGGCGGAAAGCTCGCCGTCTTTCTCGGAACGCTCGAGCTTGGCGCGCTCGATCTCCGCTTGAATCCCGCCCGGGTTATCCTCTTGACCGAGCATCTTCACATATCCGCCGAGCGGAAGCCAGCCGAGCCCGTACTCGGTGTCGCCCCATTTGAAGCTGAAAAACTTGAAGCCGTAAGCGTCGAACCAAATGTAAAATTTATCGCAGCGGACGCCGCACATCCGCGCGACGATAAAGTGCCCCCACTCGTGTACGATAATCAACATATTGACGCCCAACAGGACGATCAGGACGCGCCAAGCGACCGCCAACGCGTTCGCCAACGCCGAAGCGTCTTCCGCGACGCCGAGCAACGCCGCTATCGAGAAATCCATATTTCGGTCTCCTTTCGCGCCCAAGCGTCGAGTTCGACGATTCGCTCGAGCGTCGGTTTTTCTTCAAACGTATGTTGTTCAAGGATTTGACGGCAAACGACGGGAATCTTGTCGAACGTCGTTCGTCCGTTGAGAAAAGCGTCGACGGCGATTTCGTTCGCCGCGTTCAAAACGACGCCGGCGGTTCCTCCCTTCTTCGCGACCTCGAACCCGAGCGAGAGCGCCGGGAAGCGTTCGAGGTCGGGCGGGAAAAACTCGAGCGTCGCGCTTTGCGTCCAGTCGAATTTGCGGGTCGGGCCGGGCCGCCGCTCCGTTTCGTAAAGGGCGAGCTGGATCGGGAGCCGCATATCGGGCGGGCTCAACTGCGCCAACACCGCGCCGTCGACGAACTCGACCATCGAGTGAACGATCGACTGCGGGTGAACGACGACCGAGATTTTGTCGGCGTCGAGCCCGAAAAGCCAGCGCGCCTCGACGATTTCGAGCGCTTTGTTCATCGTCGACGCGGAGTCGACGGTGATTTTCGCCCCCATTTGCCAAGTCGGGTGCTTGAGCGCGTCGGCGACGGTCGCCGTTTTGAGGCGTTCCAAGCTCCAATCGCGGAACGGGCCGCCGCTAGCCGTCAAAATCAGCCGCTCGACGTCGGAACCGTCGACGAACGTCGAGTTCGAGTCGAGCCGCCGCGACAGCAAACATTGAAAAATCGCGCTGTGTTCGCTGTCGACCGGGTAAATTTTGCCGCCGTTCGTTCGGAGCAAGTCGGTCATCAGCGAGCCGCCGGCGACGAGCGCCTCTTTGTTCGCAAGCGCGAGCGTTTGCCCCGCTTCGAGCGCGCTCCAAGCGACGCGCAACCCGGCGACGCCGACGATCGCCAATAAAACGACGTCGATTTCCGGACGCCGAACGACTTCGGCCAACGCGTCCGGGCCAAAAAGCGTTTCGATTCCCGACGGCAATTCGGCCAACGGGGCGCGGTCGGCGTTCGGGTTCGCGACGACGACCGCGTCGGGCCGGAATTTTTTCGCCAACTCGACCAACTTAACGACGTCGTTGTTAACGGAAAGAACGCTCGCTCGGAGCCGCCCGCCGGACGCCGCGATCACGTCGAGCGCGCTCGTTCCGATGCTCCCGCTCGCGCCGATCACCGCGACGTTGCGCGGCGTCGAAACGCTTTCGGAGGGAGCGTTCGCGTTAAATTCGCTCATTTTGTCAATATATTAATATAACGGGTAAAATTTTTCAATAATAACGCGTCGACTCCGCCGCCGTTCGAAAACGGAAACTCGTCGCGCCGACAGGAACGCCCCCAAACGACGCGGCGTTAAAAACGGAGTTTCCGTTCTATTATACGGCGCCGACGCGTTTTTTAGAAGACGCGTCGAACAAAAAAAAGCGAAATTTCGCAAAAGATTCGGAAAATCGTCGCCTCCGCTCCGCTCGCCGGTCGGCGTTTCGCGCCTAAATTTTCAAACATTTTTCAATATTTTCAAAAACCGCCGTTTTAACGCCCTTTCGGAGCCCCGTCGACCGACCGCGACGCCGTTTTCGTTTATCGAACGTTTAAAAATAAATCAAAGACGCCGATTTCAACGGATTTAACGCGCGTTGCGAGCGTCGACGGCGACCGTTTCCGCGAGCGTTTCGGCGATAATTCGGAACCCGCGCTCGACGACGCTTTCCGCCGCCGAAAAACTAATCCGCAACATTTGCCGCCGATGCGCTTCAAAAATCGGGTCGCGCTCCGCTTTTCCGCCGTCGCCGGTCGCGCCGCCGTCGAGCCCGTAAAAGAACTCGTCGCCGGGAATCGCGAGGACGCCGCGCTCTTTCAGGTTGCGGTAAAGCGTTTTCGAACCTGACTTTTACTCCGGCGTCCAAAGCCAAAGGAAGAACGCGCCTTCGCTCGCGTGCAACCGCCCGTCGACGCCGACTCGGCGCAACTCGTCCTCAAGAAGCGCGACCGCCGCCGCTCGCCGACGCCGGTAATAGGGCCGAACGATTTCCCGCGAAGCCCGCAAAATTTCGCCGGTTTCGTCAAAAAAGGGTTTCGCGATCCGCTGTCCGAGCGCGCCGTTGGCCAACCCGACGATCGCGGTGATCGCCGCCAACCGCTCGACGATCTCCTCCGGCGCGACGACGAACCCGGTTCGCAACCCCGGCAAGCCGATTTTCGACAAACTGAACGTCAAAATCGTTCGCCGCCCCCAAAAAACGGAGTCGAGTTCTCGTTCGTCCTCGACGATTCCCGGGAACGGGCCGCCGTATGCGGAGTCGACGATCAACCAAGCGCCGATTCGCTCCGCCAACGCGTCCAACCGCTCCAACTCGTTCCGCCGCAAGACGTTGCCGCTCGGGTTCGTCGGACGGCTGACGAGAATCGCCGCGACGTCGTTTTCGGCGGTCGCCCGTTCGACCGCGTCAAAGTCGACGACGTATTTGAAAATTTGCGGATTATCCGGATTAGGAAAGGTTATTTTCGCCGGACAAGCGACAAACAAATCGGGCTCGACGCCCATATCGGCGTATCCGACGTACTCGGGCGACGCCGGAATCAAAATTTTGCGCCGCCGACCGTCGCGCGTTCGCCCGGCCAAGAGGTTCAAGAGGCAAAAGGCGCCGAGCTGCGCGCCGCTAACGACCGCGACGTTTTTCGCCGTTATCGGGAGCCCGAACCGCTCCGCGAAAAGTCGAGCGAACGCGTCGAGAAACGCCGGATCGCCCTGCGGCGCGTCGTAACAAACGAGCGCTTTGTCGAACGACGCGGCGTCGGCGAGAAAATCGGCGGCGCTCTTTCTCCAAAGCGCCTGCATTTCCGGAATCGCCGCCGGGTTCCCGCCCCCGAGCGCGAGCAAGTCGGGACGGAGCGCGACCGCTTCGCCAATGTCGTTCATCAGGTCGAGAATCCCGCTTTGCCCGGAGAGTTTTTCGCCGAAAATCGACAAATCGAGCCCCGCTTTCGCTTCCGCGCCGCCCATTTTTCCCGTCAAATCCGCAACGTCCGTTAAATTCGTCAAAACTCGCGCTCTCCTCTCGTCGCGCTTTCTCTTTTAATCGCTCGTTTAAAACCGTTAATCCGATAAAATCGTTAAGTCCGTCAAAACTTCTTGCAACGACGACTCCCGCAAGCGCGCCCGGAGCCGTCCGCTCGACGTCAACCGCTAAAATCAGCCCAACCGTTTAAACCGTTAAAATTTTTCCAAACGTCGCCCAACGTCCGCCAAGGCGATCGCTTCCGTCCGCCGAGCGGCTATGTTGGCGGCAAGAAAACCGGTCGCTTTAACGTTAAATCGTTCGCCGTCGGGCGCTAAAATCGACGCGACCGCTAAAAACCGCCATAAAACCGCTTCACTTTTCAATCCAGCGCGACCGAATCAACCGATTCGCGCTTTCCGGCGTCCAAGTCGCGGCGCTTTCGTCGTCGAAAACGCTTTCGACGGCGTTCGGCGAGTTCGCGTCGGGCGGTTCGACGACGGTAAAAATCCGGTTGAATCGGTCGAACCCGCGACTCATAAAGTCGGTCGGCGCCGTCGAATGATCGAGTCCGAACGCGTGTCCGAGTTCGTGCAGCCCCGCCCCGAGCGTCGACGCGGTTAACGCCCAACGCGTCCGGCGAAAACCGGAGTCGGCGGCGAAATCTTCCGGAATCGGTCGGGCGTCCGCGAATGCGTCGGCGACGTCGACCAACGAATCGGGCCAAGAAAACAACGTCGACGCGTCGAGCGCCGCGACCGAGCCGCCCCCGAGCGCGACTCGCGCCCAAGTCGAGCCGGGTTTTCCCCGTTCCGCAATTTCCCCAACCGCGTCGTTTTTCCCAGTCGCGCCTTTTTTCCCCGTCGCGTCGTTTCGTTTAGACGTCCTATCTTGCCCGACCGTTTCGTTTTGCCCGACCGTCGAATGTTCGGTCGCCGCTTCCTCGTCGTCTGACGCCGTCGTTTCGCCGATCGCGCCGATCGTTGAAATCGTTAAAAACGCTTTTATCCGTTCTTCTTCCGCCTTTTTCGCCGGCGCGACCGCTCTATTTTGCGCTGTTTCACTATTTTGCGCCCCCCGATCGACCGCGACGCCCGTTTCCGCCGCCTCCGTTTCGCCCAATTTCCGAGCGAACGCGACCGAAACGAAGTAACGCGCGAGTTCGTTCGCCAAATTCGACGCTTCGATCTCCCGATAAATCGCCCGGAACCGCTCCGTTTCGGAAAGCGCCGCGTACTCGGTCGCCGTTTTTTCGCCGCGCAAGACCCAAACGACCGGATCGCCCGCCTCGTCGAGTTCGAGCGAAAAAGTTCGGCGCCCGTATCCGGCGTCGTTCAGCCGCTCGGCGGTCGCCGTCTGCCAAAGGAGCGCGGCGGTTCCGATTTTCGCTCGAAAATTATTCGACGTTTTTTCGGCGTTTTGCGCGCTTTTCGCCGCCGATTCGCCCGACGCGACCGTCTCAACCGTTTTATTCAGCGCAACCGCTCCGTCTCGCGCAGCTCGCCCAATTTCCGCCGCGCCCGCCGCGTCGGAATCGCCCGTTAAAACCGCTTCATTTCTCTCAACGTTCTTATTTTCCGTCGTTTGCGTTTGGGAAATCGTCCCAAAATCGGGCGTCGCGAACGTTTCGTCGCCGCTTGAGTCGACAAAGTAAATCAGCCGAACGAAGCGCGGATTGTCGTCGGGCCGCCGCGTCAAAAGAAAGTCGATTCGCGACTCGCCGACCGCCAACGTCAACCGGTTTTCGCCGGGAACCAGCTCGACGAGAACCTTGAAACGCCCCGCGACGACCGGCGCCCGCGTTACCCGAGTCGCCCGCGACGACGACAAATTCTCGACGACGACCGTCCCCCGCTCGACGCCCGGCGCGGTTCCCCGCAAGAGCGCGACCGAATACGAAATCGCTTCGCCGCTCGTAAAGTTCTCGATTCGAATCGGTTCCGTCGGCGACGTCGAGTCGACGCGTTCCTCCGAAACGCCGCCGTCAAGAAAACGCGGCGCCGCGTCGACGCGAACGTCGTCGAGTTCGTCCCCGACGACGTTCGCCACCGACGCGACGAGCGCCAAAACCGCGACGCAAACGCTTGCGCCGCTTAACGTTGCGCGCCGATTCATTTTTCCTCGACGGCTTTTTGCGCCGCAACGTCTTCCAATTTTTCCACTTCCGAAAAATCGTATTTCGGCGCTTCCAGCTCGATGTTTCCGTCCTTCGCGAAACGCAATCCGCGCCAAACGCTCCAACCGATAAAGGCGACCGTTACGACCGCCGCCAACGCGTAAGCCAAGGGAAGCTCTAGTCCGAATCCGGTCGGGCCGCCGTGTTCCGTCGACGTCCACAAGATGTAACTAACGACGACGAACGTCATGAAGGCGCCCGGAACCGCCGCGATCCAGCCCTGTTTCTTTAAGCCGTAAAGCCAAGCCGCGCCCGCCGCAAGGGTCGACGCCGCAAGGACTTGGTTCCCCCAAGCGAAGTAGTTCCAAAGTTTGCCGAACGACGCCGCGTTTTGATTCGACCACCAAAGAAGGGCGCAAATCGCCGCGATAATCGGCGCGCAAATCGCCAACCGTTTCGAAATCGGTTTTTGGTCGATTTTCATCATTTCCGCGAGCGTCAGGCGCATACTCCGCATCGCGGTGTCGCCGGAGGTGATCGCCAACACGACGACCGCGACGACCGTCGTTTTCCCGAGCCAAGAGCCGAGGAAATCTTCGGTAATCTTTGCCAACACAAGGTTTGGATTCTCCGCCATCAACTCCGGAACCTTGTTGTAAATCGCGAGCGCGGCGCCCGCCCAAATCATCGCGATCACGCCTTCGAGAACCATCATCCCGTAAAACGACGAGCGCGCTTGGCGTTCCGTCTTCATCGTACGGGCGATAATCGGCGATTGCGTCGCGTGAAACCCGGACAAAATCCCGCAGGCGATCGTTACAAAGAGACACGGAATAATCGGTTGCGTCAGTTTGCCCGCCTTAAACGCCTCCGACTCTTGCAGAATCGACGCGTCGCCGAAGCCGCGAATCAAAAGCGAAATCAAGAGCGCGCCGCTCCCGACGAGGAGAACGCCGCCGAAAATCGGGTACAGCTTGCCGATGATCTTGTCGACCGGAAACATCGTCGCGACAATATAATAGAGAAAAATCGTCCCGACCGCGCCCCAAAAGAACGGAATGTTCGGCAGGAACGTTTTGTCGATCAAGTTCGCCGGAACGTTGATGAAAACGGCGACGACCAGCGCGAGCAGAAAGACGGTAAAAGCGGAAAACGCGCGATAATAAACGGCGCCAAGCGTCAACTTAATGAAGTACGGCAGGTTCGCGCCCCGGTTGCGAAGCGACGCCATTCCCGCAATAAAGTCGTGCGTCGCGCCGCCGATAATATTCCCGATCGGAATCAGCAGAAAGACGATCGCGCCGAACTTAATTCCCGCGATCACGCCAATTACCGGCCCGACGCCCGCGATGTTCAGCAGCTGAATCAGCATATTTTTCCAGTGCGGCAAAACGACGTAATCGACGCCGTCCGCCTGCTTGATCGCCGGAGTAACGCGATCGTCCGGCCCCAAAACTTTTTCGACAAAACGGCCGTAAGTCAAGTAACCGACGACCAATAGAACGATTCCCGTCAAAAACAGAAGCATCGTTTTTTCCTCTTTTTTCTTCGCTTTTTCGGCTCTTCCGAGTCGCCAATCTCCAATTTCGCAACGATTAAGCGTTCGCGACTTGCCACGCCGCCGAAACGACGCGGAGCGAAACGGTCGCTTTCCTTATTTTACCAAACGACGCCAATTTGACAAGGCGCCCGAAAAAACGCCGCCAAGCGCCGCGCAAGAAACGCCGAACGGCGCCGCCTCCGCGTCGAGCCAATCTCAAACGCGAAAACGACGCCGCTTTTAACGTCTCGCTAAATCGAGTCGCTAAACGACTTCAACGACTCTACTTCGCGAATTCTTGCAACTCTTCCGGAATCCAAACCGGAAGATCGTTAATCGAATCGCGCGCCGCTTGCGACGTCGGAACGCCCCACAATTCGAAGAACGGGCCGAGGTTTTTGCCGGTGTTGCGCGACATACGAACCATCCATTGGTCGCGTTTTTGGTCGTCGTTCTTCGGCAGTTCGGCTTGCGGCGCCTTGCGGTACTCGTCGACGGAGCGGATAAACGGTTCCCAACCAAAGGCTTCGAGCATTTGGACGGTCATTCCGAGCGCGAGGAACGGGTCGGACTTCCAAACGTCGAACGAACGGCCTTCTTTTTCGACGTAACGCTTGAACCGCTTGACGCGAGCCTCTTTCCCGATAGCGCCGGGGCGCGAGTCCGCCGCCGCGATACCGTTCAGTTTCTCCATCACGTAAAGCGTGAAGTAGTTGACGGTTACCTCGGTCGTCCCTTGGAACGTCCAGTGTCCGGATTGGTGATTGTGCCCAAACTCGTGATAGAAGCCCCAGTTCCCTTGTTCCTTCAGTTTCTTGGCGTCGGCGAGGTCGTTTTGGACGTCCATCCAGGTCATGACCGGATAACCGGAGTGCATATAACCGGCCGAAATTTGGCGGTCGCAGCAGATGCGTTCCGGGCGGTCGCGGCGCATCGGAGTCGACGCAAACTCGGCGATGTAGTCGAGCGCGGCGTCCCAAACCATCATAAGTTCTTGCGGATCATCGAGTTTGCGAATCACCGACGACGGGAGCGTAACGACGACGTTCGTCCCTTGCAGTTCGGCCCAAGGCGCCGGATATTCGCGAATCTTCTTCCATTCTTCCAGCGACGTTTCGCCGCGGACGAACCAAGGCGCCTTCACCGCGCCGGAGATTTCGACTTCGATTTCCCCCAAACCGGCGCTTTCGATTCCGCGCGGAACGACGACGTAAACCGGGCCGCCAAACGGGTTGGCGATTTCCATTTCCGGCGATTTGAGCGTTTTTTCGAGCGCGATTTCCGGGTAGCGCGTCCAGCTGTTAAGGCGCCAGTTCTTATCGCGGTGCGCCCCAATGCGGATTTTCAGTTGACGCGGCAACTTTTTGAAGGTCGCTTCGTCGACGCGAACGGTAATCTTTTCGCCCGGCGCGGCGTAAAGCCCGGTCGTGTTCCAGTCCGGAACGCCGGTCTTAATCGCGACTTTAACGCCTTGCAAACGCTCGGCTTCCGACGGAACCGGGCCCGGAAAATCTTGCGACGCGGCAAGCGCCGGAACGTCGTCGGCGTCGGTCGTCCCGTCCATTTGCCCGGCGATATATTGGTCGGTTTGAATCGCGATCGTCAAGCGAGCCAAGAGATTGTCGCTCTTGATCGGCGCTTTTTCGGTCGGAACGATTTCGTCGCCGCCGGACGCCAAGCGCTCGAACGCGCCGCGTTTTTCCTTCGGGAGGTGGCGATACGTCAACGAAGCCGTCGACGAAATTTGACGCAACGTCGCCGCGTCGGTCGCCGCCAATTCTTTCTCCGCGACGTCTTTCGAAGCGCCGATTTTATCGACGAAACGGACGACTTCGCCGCCGGACGCAAACTGCGGAATCGCGGACTTTACGTTATACTCGTTCGCGCCGACCGGATCGACCGAACCGTCCGCCCAAGCGAGTTCGACGCCGTGTTTCGTAAAGCTAGCGTTCCCGGCGTGATCGGTCAAGAAGTTTTTCCCCGGGTTCAGTTGAATCCAGCCCCAACCGAGCGAACCGGCGACGAACCCGGCGCCGTTCTTGACGACGTCGAGCAGTTTGTCGAATTGATCTTTCGGAATGTTCGCGGCCGCGCCGAACATCACGTCGAACGACGCCGGAATCTTGTCGACAGAAACGGCGTTAAACCCTTCTTTCTTCAAGAGTTCCGCCGTCGCCGGATTGCGCCAAACGGCGACGCGAATATCGGCGTTTTTCTTGTCGGCGTCCGCGCCCGCCGCCCAACGGACGACGTTCGTAACGAAGCGTTGCGTCGACGCCGTCTCGGCGATTTTATCGGCGTTGCAGTAACCGTCGTGTCCGAAAACGACAACGCGTCCCTTTTCCGCAAACGACGCCGCGACAAGGGGTTCCATTACTCCCTTTTCGTATTCGCCGACGACGACCGGGAAGGCCGAGTCGCCGAGCGCGACGACCGGACCCGGCGCCCCGCTCTTAATAATCGTATCGACGCCGTCGGTCATCGCCGCGATCGCCGCCGCTTTATCTTCTTCGCTCGCAACGGGATTCGCCGCCCAAAGTTGCGCCGCGCCGCAGAAAACCGCGCTTAACGTCAACGCCGAAACGCCGAACGCGCGCAGTCCAAACTCGTTAATTCTCATCGAGTTCGCCTCTTTGTAAATTTTATCGTTTAAAGGTTGCCAGAACGTCGACGGCGACGAGCGACCGCCGAAGTCGACGTCCGAAATTTTGCCGTTATTCCAACGCGTCGCGACAAAACGCCGCAAACGCTCCAAACATCGTAAACAGTTCAATCGTCGAACGTTCCGATCGATTGCGAGTGCGAGTCGAAACTCGTCAAAAACTCGACGATTTCGAGCGCGTCGTCGGTAAAATCGCGGAAGTAAAGTTTGCGGATTTGATCGAGGATAAACCGCTTTTGCGCCCCGCTCGGAACGGTCGGAAACTGCGCTTTTTCAAGGATTTCCGTCTCGACGCGTCCAAGAGCCAACAGGACGCCGCGCCCGGTCAAACTCCAAAAACGCATCGCCTTCAAACGCCGACCGTTATCGGTTTGCGCGACGCGCCCCTCGACGAGAACGAACTCGCCTAAATCCGGAATTAACCCCGGCGAACGCTTGACTTGCGAAAATCCGTTTCCGACGTTAAGCATCCAGCCTTCGCCCGCCTTCCAATAGGCGACGAGCTTGTCGCTCCCGACGACGAAGTAAAGATCGTCCGGCCGCAAACGCCGCATTTTCAAGCCTTCCGTCGCCGGGCTCGCCGCGTCGGAAGCGACCGGAGCTTGTTGCGAAACGGGTTGCGCCGCTTTAACCGGTTGCGATTTCGGCGCTTGCGGTTGCGCCGCCGGTTCGATCAAAATCGGTTGTCGACACTTCGGACAGCGCCGCGTTTGCCCGCGCAACTCGTCCTTCGCGTCGATTTTACTTCCGCAACTTCCGCAAACAACTCGAATAGCCATCGCTTTCCCCTTATTTTACCGATTTTACGCGCCCCGTCGAACGCTCGTCCGCCGCCGACGCGAAACTTACGTTTCTCTAATTTTAACCGTTTCGCGCAATTTTTCAAGCGGTTTGCGGAAATTTCGAGCGTATTTTGACAACGCGTTCGCCGTTTTTCTCGGTCAACGGTCGTTTTTAGCGAGATAACCCAATATTTCGTCGAGATTTGCGTCGCAAGAGTGGATCGCGACGACGCGCTTCGTTTTCGTATTAATATACAAAAATTGCCCGCGCATTCCGCCCTTGCCGAACGCGAAGCCCGAATCGCCGACCGGATGCAACTCAAACCCGCGCTTCAAGACTTCGTCGACCGCCGCTTCGGAGAGGATGCGTTTACCGCCGTAAACGCCGCGCTGAACGTAAATTACGCCGAGTTTCGCCATATCCTCGGTCGAGATATACATCCCGGTCGCGCCCATCGGAAATCCTTGCGGGCACTTCGCGAACGCGCATTCGGCGAACTTTGCGGGCGCTAAAACTTCGCGGATAAGGAAATCGTCGAGTCGCTCGCCGGTTTTTTCGGAAACGATTCGCGAAACCAAGTAAAACGCCGCGTCGCTGTAAACGCTTTTTTCGCCGGGTTTATACTTTAACGGACGTTCGAGAACAAGCCTCAAATAATCTTGCGACGCCCAGTCGTTCGGGTTTTCCGCGTCGATATCGAGAAAGCCGCGCTCAAAGCCGACGCGGTGCTTCATAACGTCGGAAATCTTGACGTCGCGCCACTTCGGGTCGAAGTTTTCCGGAAACTTTTCCTCGAAAATCGGAAAAACCGGGTCGTCGACGTCGAGAACGCCGCGATCCTGCAGAATCATAACCGCCGTAACCGCAAAGAGTTTCGCGACGGAGTACGTATTTTGACTCCGCGACGCCGGGCGAATTTGCTTCGTTCGCGAAACGCCGTCGCAAACTTCGCAAACCGCGTAAACTCGCCCGTCTTTTTCGGCTAACTCGACCAATTTTTCGAACATCGGTTTCGACGCCGCGTCGCTCGTTTTCACTTTTTCGCCAACCTCCGAAATCGCCGCGACTTCCGCCACGCCGTTTTCCGCGTTTTCGTCGAACCCGTAAACCGCGCCGACGCCGTTATTACTCGCCGTCGCGACGCCGCCGAAAAGCGCGACCGCCAACGCGACGTTTCGCCAATTCGCTTTCATTTTACTCTCCGTCGCTTACTTAAAGCGTTACTCGTTTTGCGTCAAATAGTTAAGAAGTCCTTCGCAACCGGCGAGAACGTCGTTCCAAGCGGCGTCGAAGTCGTTCGTGTACCAAGGGTCGACCAAATCGCGCGGCTCGTCGGTATAATCGAGCAAAAGCGAAACCTTGTCTTCGCGCCCCTTAGGACAGACGCGCATCATATTGCGGCGGTTCCAATCGTCCATTCCGATCAGCATATCCCAACGTTCAAAGTCGTCGGGGCGGAGGCGCCGCGCCGTTTTGCCCGCGCAGGAAATCCCGTGTTCGCTTAATTTACGACGCGCGGGCGGATAAACCGGGTTTCCGAGTTCCTCGGCGCTCGTCGCGGCCGACGCGATCTCAAATTCGTCCGCGCGCCCCGCTTTCGCGACCAAATCTTTCATAACGAACTCCGCCATCGGACTGCGGCAAATGTTCCCGTGGCAAACGAATAGAATCCTCGCCCGATACGCGGAGTCGCGAGAGGACGAAGCTAACCGCCCCTCCCGACAAGGGACGCCGTTAGGTTGATTGGAGTCGGAACGCATCAGGCTACCTTCGCTTTCTTTTCTAACAGTTCCAAAATGGCTAGGTCGGCGCTCCCGTAGTAGGCGGTTTCGCCCATATACTCCGTGACGCCCGCGCGGTCAAAATAGCCGCGAACCTGTTCGGCGGCGCCGCAGAATACCACGGTCTTTCCCCGTCGCTTCAGGGCTTCGCAGGTCTCCAGCATAGCCTGAGCGCCGGACAAGTCCACGCTGGACATACCGCGCAGAGAGATAATGAGATAGTCGAACCTGTCGGCT
Source organism: Thermoguttaceae bacterium (assembly GCA_017937685.1). Classification (GTDB taxonomy): domain Bacteria; phylum Planctomycetota; class Planctomycetia; order Pirellulales; family Thermoguttaceae; genus RUG369. Next base: position 25,405 of record JAGBDD010000150.1, read on the forward strand.
TCTTTCATACGGTGGACGAATTCGTCGACGTCGCCGAAGAAGAGGGCTCCGGTGATATAAGCCATGCCGCAGCGCTCAAGCGTCGCGGAATCGGCGACGGGACGCTTAGCCACGCGGGCGGGATCAATGTCGGAGAACTCGATTTTGATCCGACTGGAGTTCACCATAAACAGAATGGCGGAGTAGACGACGCCCATAATAATAGCGACGGTCAGATCGAACAGCACGGTCGCGATCAAGGTGATCACAAACTGACTTATCGCGGACTTGAAGCGGCGAGCGAAGATGTAGCGGACGCCCTCCCAGTCGTTCATACGCCACGCTGTAACGATCAATACGCCGGCCAGCGCGGCTAACGGCAACTTCGCCATAACGTCGCCCAGCAGGAACATAGAGGCCAGCAGAAACACGGAGTGAAACACGCTGGTCAGACGAGTCTGCTGACCGGACTTGACGGCCACGCTGGTGCGAGCGATCGCCGCGGTGGCGGGCACGCCGCCCATCAGAGGCAGCAGCATATTGCCGACGCCCTGAGCGATCAGCTCTTGGTCGGCGCAAAAGTTTTCGTTCTTCATACGGGCGGCGGAGGCGCCGCACAGCAGGCTTTCGATCATACCGAGAGCGGCGATGGTAACCACGGGAGACGTCAAATCGGAGACCATCCGGACGCTCAGACCGGACAGACTTAGGCGATCCTCCAACCGCAGAGTCTTGGGAATATCGCCCACCGCGGCAAGGGAATCCATACCGCAAACAATGGAGACGACGGCGGCGACGACGACGCCCGCCAGAGAGCCGGGAACCTTGGCCCCCCACTTCTTGGGCCACGCCAGCATCACGACAACCACCAGAACGCCGACGCTCACGGCTTCCGGGTTGGGGTGGAAACCCAGACGACCGTAAGAGGCCAACTTCTCCAAAGCGGTGGCGCCCTCGGAAACCGTGCCGAAGAAGGCGTCGATCTGGCCCAGAGCAATGATGACGGCGATACCGGAGGTAAAGCCCATAATCACAGGCATAGGAATAAAGCTGATGAGACGGCCTAACTTCAACATACCGGCCGCCAGCATTAACGCGCCGGCGGCGAAGCAGGCCAAGAACACGCCCTGCAGACCGTGCTGCGCCACGATACCGATCAGCACGGCGCTCATCGCGCCGGTGGGCCCGGAGACCTGATAGGAAGCGCCGCCCAAAACGGCGATAACGACGCCGGCCACAATGGCGGTAACCAGACCGGCTGCGGCGGTTGCGCCGGAACTGACGCCGAAGGCCAGAGCCAACGGCAACGCCACGGCGCAGACCGTCAGGCCGGCCATCATATCCTTGGTCAGCCTAGCGGCGTTATATCCGGAAAACTCCCGCTTCAGCCCTTGAACAAACTGTGAGATCATCTGAATTGCCTCTCCAAAATATTTTTAACCAAAGTCTATTCCCACACTATACCACAGCCTTTCAAGAAATCAAGAAGAAAAACGACGAAACATCTCCTCCGGAGTTCCCACAGTTCCGCCGGTAAAGCAAAATCGTTGAAGCGGATGGAACGACGCTTCCCGTCCACGTTCGCCAAGGGCGCGCCTCCGACCGCAAGAGACGACGGAAACGCAATCGTCGCCGCCGCGCTCGTCCCCCAAGCCGTCGGCGTCGTTCCAACCGCGTTATTTCCGCTCGATCGCGGCGTCGATTTTCTTATTTTTGCAACAGAATTGCGTCCGACTCGTCTAAAATCTTGGCAAATCTTTGGTTAATTGAAGCGCGAACCGCCAAGGCGCCGCGACGATGGGAAAAAAGAAGAAAATTGGGGCCCTTTCGTCGCCGACGCTAAACCTCCCGCGACAAACGCGAATCCAATCTTTTTCATCGCCGGCCTTCGGCAAGCGCGCTCCGCCGACGTTAAGTTCTCGCGACGCTCCTTTGATTTTTCATTTTTCGCATCGTTAATCTTTATCCCGCCGTTCCCCAACGGTTGGACGAGGCCGACGCTTCCCGTTTACGCGTCGGGGCCTCGTCGCTTAAATCGGCGAAAAACGCCGCGCCGCCCGCCGACGACGCGACGTCGTTTTCATTGCGGAATCGGCCAAACTTCGTCCGTGTAAAGGGGCGTTCGGACGCGAAGCGGCAAGTCGAGACCGGCGTCGGCGCTAAACTCGACGCGGTAAACGCCCGGTTCGAGCCGAATCTCAACGTTTTGCATTTCAACGGCTTCCGGCTCGGCAAGCGGTTGTCCGTACCGCTTCGGCGTCTCGCCCGGAAGCGCGAACAAATATTGACCGCGCGTCGCTTCCGACGGGATCGCAAGGGTCGCGTCGACCTTTTCTCCGGTTACCTTAACCCGAGGATTCGCAACCTTTGCGCCGTCCGCCGTCGCCGCGTCGGTTTCTCGGAAATGAACTTGCAAACCGAGTCGGCAAGGCTTTTCGACGCGGAGTTCCCAAGTTCGCGACGCCGCGTCGGCGCCGATTTCTTGCCAAAGCGGATAAACGACGCGTCGGAACGACTTAGAACCGTCGGACGCCGTTTCGAGTCGCAAATCGTTCCGCTTTCCGAGAAGCTCGTTTCGCTCCTCAACCGTTTTTTTCCCGTAAAGAGCCGGGTCGACGCGCAGTAACGCTTTCACTTCTTCCGGAACGCGACCGGAAAGGCGCAACTCTTCGTAAGTCCTTATCAAATCGAGAATTTCGCCGATAAACGGATGTTTCGACGCGGCGCCGACCGACGCTTGGAACGAGAACGACGCGTCGTAACCGATCGTCGTTCCGAGGCAGTACTCGTACATATCCGGCGTCGCGTTGCGGTCGTACCCGTAATACCAGCCGACGTCGAGACGCATATTGTTGTCTTTCATTCCGAGAAAACCGCCGGAACGCTCTTCCAAATAAGCCTTTAGGTCGTCGTGTCCGTCCGCCGACGCCGAACGCGAAATCATATGCCAAGAATACGGCGAACAACTGCTCCCTTGATAAAGAATATTCTTATCGTTAATCTTGTCGTAAAACGCTTTATGAAGCCGCGCGTTGTAATACCAATGTTCCGAACCGTCTCCCGGGCGTTGCAACAATTCGGAACCGTCGAAGTAAATCATATCGAGCGGCAACTCGTTCGCCAGCCGCGCGAAATTTCCGGCAATTTCGTCGATAAAGTCCGTGTCGAGGTCGGGCAGATGATACCCGTAAGCGCGAATGAAATGCGACGCTTTAGCGCCCTTTTTATGCGCCGCAATCTTCGTCCCGTAAAGTCCGCGTTCGCAATCGGTTAAACCGTTCGCGTCGACGCCGCCGTATCGGATCAATTCGTCGTCGATGCGAACGACTTGCCCGGAGCCCATATACGGGTCTTGTCCGACCGGGAAAACGGTCGCGTCGGTCGCCGTCCGGATCGTTTTTTCGCTTGGGTCGGCGCTCAAATCGGCGGCCAACGTCGTCGACTCGCCGAGGAGGAAACGTTCGTCCGGAACCGGCGTCAAGTACGGATCGTTCCTATCCACCGACGCCGCAAGGAAATGGAACCCGAAACGGATTCCTTCGGCGCGGAATTTTTCGATCGTTCGACGCAACGTCGGCAAACCGCCCGGAAAGTTCTTTTCGTTGACGCGGTAACAACCGGTCGACTCGCACCAAGAGTTTTGCAGGAGCAGAATTTGCTTAAACCCGCCCCGTTTCGCGAATTGCAGCGCCGCTTCGTACTCGTCGACGTTAAAATAGGTAAGGAAAAAGTAAGAATCGCGAACGTGTTGCGAGGCGTCGCGCCAACCGCCCCCCGGCTTCGGCGACGGAATCCCCGCCGTTCGCTGCATTCGCTCGACCGCTTTCGGCCAATTTTCCGCCGTCGCCGCGACGACCGCGCATTGCGCCCCCTCGACGCCGTGTCGCTTGTAAGCGTTCGCCGACAAAATCCGCGTCGGCGCGTCCCAAAGGGGCGACGTCGCGTCCGCAAAGTCTTCGAGGAGAACGGTTCGCTCGTCGGCGCCCTCCCCGAAAACCGCCTCGACGCGGTCGATCAGCGTTCGAACGCTCTTCTTGCCCGGCAGCGAGTTGTAATAAAAGTAGAGCCGCCGGACGTCGTCGTAAGTCAGATCGTTCAGCGGCGGCGCCGTTAAGTCGAGCGTTCGCCAACCTTTAAAGTCGATCGGTATGTAATCGTCGCGATGCCCGCTCTTCCCGCCGAGTTGAACTTTGAGCTGTTGTCCGCCGCCGTCCCCCCAAACGCGAACGCGAATCGCCCGGCAACCGGTTAGGTCGAACGGCGTTTGAAACGAACGTCCGCGCACCGACCAACCGTCGTTTTTGTCGCGAGTCGACGTCGCGCAAAATTCGGCGACCGGCTTTGGCGCGTTGGGCCCGATTTTAACGGAAAGCTCGATTTTATCGGATTTACCGTCGTCGCCGACGACGTTTTCCGCGTCGGCTCGCGCCAACGGTCGGAACGAATGCGAGCAACCGTCGAGGTTGGTTTGCGCCCGTCCGGAGTGCGACGAAAGGGGGCGAACGTTCGGCGCCGCCGTCATTACCGCGACGCGGAAACCGTCGTCGGCGATCGCGGCGTTGATTTGGCCGGCAATTCGGGAATCTTTGGGCGCGCCAAGCCGGAAAATCGCGATTTCGTCGACCGGCGACTTTTCTTCGAGTCCGATCAAGCGGAAAACGACGCTTCCCGGCCCCGGCTTCGCTTCAAACTTCGCCCGCGTTCCGTCCTCGAACTTGACGATTAACGTTTCAAACGCCGTTTTTTCTTCCGTTTTTCGTTCGACTCGCGTCGCGTCGACGGTTCGACCGCTCGAAACGAACGAAAACGCTCGAACCGGCGCGCTCGTTTCGGCGCCGTCCGCTCGCTCCAAAAGGACGGTCGCGTCGACGCCGAGCGTCAACGCCGCGTCGCCGAGATTCCAAACCGCCGCCGGTTTTGCCGGTTTGGCGGCATTTTCCGATTTTAACGTCGTCAATTCAGGAACGGGCGCCGGAATCGCCGCCGACTCCGCCAACGCCGGAACGTTCGCCGCCGTCAAAACCGCCCCCAACGCAACGACGCCCGCCGCCGCGTTCCGTTTCGTCGTTTTTTTCCAATTTTGCCGATTTTTCCGCATCGTCGCCTCCCGAACGCCGCCCGCGAACGCTCGCCGGCGCCGTTTTCCTTCTCGATAATAACGTCTTGAAACTCGAAAATTCGCCCTTATATTAATATTGACAAAACCGACGAAACGACGGCGACTCGAACGACGCTCGAATCGCCGCCGCAACGCCGTTAAACCGCCGCCAAACTCAGCGCAATTCCGCTAATTTAACGCGTTTTCTCCTCTTCCGCCCAACGTTCGAAGGCCTTTTGAAGCGTTTCCTTCGCGACGAGGCCTTCGTGCAGCCAAATTCGCGCGCGCATCTCGATCCGCTCGCCCGGCTCGAATTTTTGTTCGACGACGCCCGGCCAACCGACGCAAAGCGGCCCGTAATAACGAGTTAACCAAGTCGGCGGGAAATCGGGAAAGTTCGGCGAAAGGAAGATCGCGGCGCCGCTCAACGCGGTTTTCTCGCCGGTTTCCTTGTCGGGCGCGCCGAATCGCGACGTAAAATCGGCCCAACGAAGCAGTTTTTCCGGCATATCGCCCTTCGCGAGGCCTTCGTCGGTCAGAATAAATCGATCTTCGCCGTTTTTGCCGACCGGTCGGAAGCGGATTGTTAGCCCGCCGTAACTTTTACCTTCCGCGCCGCGCAACGAAATCGGTTTTTCGTTCGGAATTAAGACGATTTCAACGTCGACCGAACGGCAACGAACGCTTTCGAACGTCTCGATCGGCCCGGTTTTGACGCGAACGATTTCCGTAACGACTTTTTCGCCGTACAGCGGCGCGTTTTCGGCGATTCGCTCCCCGACGCGTTCCCCAATTTGCCCGTCTTTCGCGGTCGGGTCGAGTTCCGCGTCCGTTTTCGTCGCGTTCGGGCCGACGAACCAACCGTTTTCAACCGCAAATTCGGCAAACTCGCCGCCTTTTTCGCCGCCGACCGTCGGACGGTCGAGGAAACGAACGAAACGTTGACGAATCGGCGCGTTCGTCGTCCAAAGGTCGTATTCGCGCTTCGTTCCGTCCGCTTCCCAAACGCCGACCGCGGGCCAAGTCCAAAAAACGCCGCGATGATGATAATGATCTTTCGGCGCCAAATCGGTCAGATTTTCGCCGTCGACGCCGTTCAGCGGATAGAGATAGCACCCCGCGCCGCGACGAGAATCGGTTTTCGGCACGTTTTCGTGTTCCAGAAACGAATAGCGGTAACTAAAAACGACTTTTTCGCCGTCTCTCAACGTTAACTCGCCGTCGTCGAGAGCCCATTCGAACGCGGAGTCCGCGTTCATTTTTCCCTCCGTCGCTTCCGCCGCCAACGCGCCGCAATTCAGCGAAAAAATCGTTAAAAACGCTAAAACCGCTTTTGCCGTCCAAGGGAAAAAAGTCGTCGCCGCTTTCGTATTTTGACTTATCTTTCTCACCGCTAAACTCGCTTTTTGTTAAATATTGCCTTTTTTAGTTCGCGCGCCTTAAATTTCGGCTCAAATTTCACCGTTTGTTCTTGTTTTAAAACACATTTCTCTTCGTCGTTTTTATCCTTCTTTTACGCCAATCGCCTATTCCTCCCCAACTTTTTAACGGTCGCTTCCCCTACAACCCGTTATCTTCGCGTCATTTTTTTAATCTTTTCAATTTTATCGTTTCTCTCAACGGTTAATCTTTGCGCATCTTGCGCCGAGCGCCCAATCTCAAGTTAAATTGGATAAGACCAGCCGCCTCGGTCGCCCTTTTAGTTCCCTTGACGTCAACGTCCACCCCGACGCGCCGCCGGCCGTCTTTAAAGGAATCGCCCAAGAATGCGCACCACCGCCGACTTAAACCGGATTATCGATAAAATCGCCGATACCAATCCCGCTCGCTTTGACGCGACTTCTTCCGAACGCGTCGAAGTTTCCCAATCCCCCGTCCCCCGTTCTTCCGAAACGTCGTCCGGCGACAAGAGCCCCAAGGCCGACGGCGGAAACGACGAAAAAACGGATTCGCGCCCGCTCGATCCGCGTTGCGCCGAGGAGTTCGACTCGCTCGCGCCGTCGACGACGCGTTCCGCTCGAACGCGCCGTCGGACTTCGGACGACTCGACTTCTCGGCTTGCTTCCTTACGTTCCTCCGACAAAAACGCCAAAAGCGGAAAAGTCGGCAAAACCGTCAAAGTTTCCGAAGGCGACGCGGAAAAACGCGCCTCGAAAGACGCCGACGAAGAGATAAAACGAACGCAACGCCGCCGACAAATCGATCCGACCACTTGCGAACGCGATTACTCGACCGACGAAATCGAATTTATGAAAGCGCTCGACGATTATAAACGTTCCAGCGGGCGAATGTTTCCGACGTGCAGCGAAATATTAGAAGTCTTTAAGTCGCTCGGATACGTCAAAATCGCGCGCGACAAATCGCCCGACGATTCGCCGAAACGCAACGCGCGAACAAGTCGCGCCGCGACGCCCGCCTTTTTAAACGACGAAGAAAACGACGCCTTCAAGTTTGACGACGCGCCCGTTCTCGGAATCGCTTAGTTCGACGTTCGTCTCGCGACGCTTTTCAAACGCTTCGCCGACGCGCCCGCCGCCAACGTTTCACGACGCCGGATAGAGAATCGAACCGACGCGCACGAGCGTCGCGCCCTCCTCGATCGCGGTCTCGAAGTCGCCGCTCATCCCCATCGAAAGTTCGGTAAAATCCGAAAAATCGGGATATTGCGTTCGGCAACGTTCGAGCGTCTCGCGAAGCGTCGCGAACTGGCGGCGCGTTTCGGCCTCGGTCGCGGTCAAGCCGGCCATCCCCATCAGACCACGAATCTTCACCCGACGAAACGCCGCCGTTTTCGGCAAAACGTCGAGCAATTCGTCGGGCTCGAACCCTTGTTTCGCGGCGTCGTCGGAGAGCCGAACCTCAAGAAGCGCCGAAATCGTTTCCGGAAAAACGGGCTCGTCGGCGGAGCGTTTTCCCGACGCCGCGCGCTCGCTTTCCTCGCTCAACATTCGGTCGAGAGCCTCCAATAATTTCAGCGAGTCGAGCGAATGAAGGAGCGAAACGAAGGGCAAAATTCGACGCGCCTTATTCCGTTGGAGCGGGCCGATGAAGTGCCAACGCAACCGCCCGACGCTCGAAACGGCGTCGTTCCCGCCTTGCGACGCGATTGCAACATCTTTGCTCGCAACGCTTTGCAAAGGCTCTCCGTCGTTCGCGTTTTCCGTCGAACGCAGGGCTTGCGGAGCATAATCGAGCGGCGCCGCCCTCGCGTTCCAATACGGCGACGCGGCCCAAAAGTTCGCCTTCTCTAAAAATTTTTGCGGTCGATTCTCGCCCAAGTCAAACGCTCCGGCGCGCAACAGCCCGGAAACGATCCCGTCGTCCGGCGCCGAATATTTCGACACCGCGACTAACGTTACGTCGGAACCGCGCCGCCCGGAACGCCGCGCCGCCGCGTCGATCCGTTCGCGAACCCGCTCGACGTTCTCCTTGATTTCCGCTTCAACCGCCTCCCGCGACTTCACCGCCGTCTCCTTCCTTCGCTTTTCGTTCTTTGTCGTTTTATCGTTAAAATCGCCAAAATTCGCCGCGTCCGCCGTTTCGTTAAGACAAAACGCCGCCGTTCGCCGCCGCTTGAACGCGTTTCAGCGACGTTTTTCAAACGGCGACGGCGCAAAAAGGCCCGTCAAACGTTCCGACGCGACGAACGCCGCCGCGTCGAAACGCTTTTAAAATCGACGGTTAAGCCTGTTCAAACTCAAACTTTGTCGGCGGTCGGAACGACGAACTCGCCGCGATATTCGCGGGTTTCCATCGCCTTCGCTTCCGCGTCGTCGACAAACGACTCGGTTTTCGGGTCGATTTTCAACATACGGCCCATCGAAATCGGCGTTTTCGCGAGGTCGACGCCGTTCTTTTGGAGGTGCGCCAAGGTGCGCCCGAGCGTTTCGACGTTGTCGTCGTTCCCCGGAACCGCTTCCAAAACCTTCTTCGCTTCTTCCGGCGAAACTTTGTTTTCTTCGCCGAGATAGTACGAGATGTTGCCGAGGTGCGAGAGCGCCGCGGAGAGGTGCCCGCAACGCGCGTCGGCGTTCAAGCTCGCGTAATCGTCGTTCTTGACGGCGTCGAGGAAGTTGCGGAAGTGGTTCAGGTCGCGCCCGCCCTTGAACTCCTTAATTTGTTTGCCGTCGAGGTCGTAAGCGACGCAATAACCGTAGTTAACTTGAACGATGTAACCTTCCGAACCGTAAGCGACGACGCCGATCGAAGCGCCGCGATACGCTTCCGTTTCGAGACCGCGCGTTTCGAAAACGAGCGTTTTACCGTCGGCGTAATTGTAAATCGACACTTCGGTGTTCGCGGTGTCGCCGGCGTCGACGTAATTCTCGTCTTTGCGTTCCGCTTGGTAACCGAGGCGACCGCCGTAAGAGATAACGCTCGTCGGGAAATCTTCGACGCCGAGCAGAGTGCGCGCAATGTCGGTTTGGTGCGGGCCTTGGTTCCCGAGGTCGCCGTTGCCGTAAAGGCGTTGCCAGTGCCAGTCGTAGTGGAAGTTTGGACGGGTCGGCGGGTCGACGATCGGCGCCGGGCCGCTCCAGAGGTTGTAGTCGACCGTTTCCGGAACCTTGTATTTCCCGAGCGCGCCGATCGACTTGCGACGTTTGTAGCAGAGGCCGCGAGTCAGTTTGATTTCGCCGACGCCGCCGTCTTTAGCGAACTTGAACGCGCCTTGAATCGCTTCGTTCGAACGGCATTGCGACCCGACTTGACACATCACGCCGTATTTTTTCGCGGCGGCGATGAGCGCTTTCCCTTCGTGAATGTTGTGCGAAATCGGCTTTTCGATGTAAACGTGTTTCCCGGCTTGCATCGCCCAGACGCCGCAGAGCGCGTGCCAGTGGTTCGCCGACGCGCAGGTAACGACGTCGACCGCCGGATCGGCGAACGCTTCGCGCATATCGGCGACGACCTTCGGCTTGCGCCCGGTCTTTTTCTCAATATCTTTAGCGCGATTTTCGGCGCGCGGAAGATCGGGATCGCAGAGGTAAAGGATTTCGGAACGCCCGTCCGCGAGGAGTTCGCCGATATGGCTGCCGGCGCGACCGCCGCAACCGACGATCGCCACGCCGAATTTTTCGTTAGCGGCAACTTTTTCCGCGTCTTGAGCGCGGGCCGAAGCCGGGAGCCAAAGGCCGCTCGTCGCCGCGGACGCGGCCGCCGCCGTCAAAAGAGCGTCGCCCATAAAACGTCGTCGAGAAATCGATTTCATCGCAAATACTCCGAAAATAACGTCAAAAAATCGGGAAAATCGTCAAAAACGCGTTCGACGCCGAGCGAAAACGCCCTTAAATTATTACAACGTCGAACTCGGTTTCGCTCGCTCCGTCGCGGAATCGCTAAAAACCTCGCCGAGCGAACGCCGCCGACGCCAAAAATCGACCTCGGCGACTAAGAACGCGTTCATTTTAACAGACCGAAACCCGAAAAGCAAGAAAAACGTCGAAAAAACGCTCGATTTTTTCGAAAAATTTCGCCGAATCGCCCCGCGACGCGTTTTCAAGACCGACAAAACCGCCGCGCTTGCCGTTCTTTGCCCAAAAGCGCAAGACGCTCAAACCGCAAAAACGTCAAAACCGGCGACGGCGATAAAAAAAACGCCGCTCGGCGAAGAGCGACGTTTCGGCGTCGATTATCAAAAAATCAAAAGAACGTCGCGGCGCGTCAAACTTGCGCGCCAAACGCCCGTTTTGAAAATTTTATTTTTCGGCGCTATTATCATTTTGCGTATTAAACAAGATAAACGCGTACATATCGACCGCTTCGTCGACGATTTTCGACGTCGGTTTCCCGGCGCCGTGCCCGGCTTTCGACTCGATCCGAATCAAGAGCGGAGCGTCGGTCGCGTCGGCGTTCGCTTGGAGCGTCGCAGCGAATTTCATCGAGTGCGCCGGAACGACGCGGTCGTCGTGATCGGACGTCATCACCATCGTCGCCGGGTATTTCGCGTCTTTGCGAACGTTGTGCAACGGCGAATATTTAAGGAGATAGCGAAACATTTCTTCGCTCTCTTCGCTCGTGCCGTAGTCGGTCGCCCAAGCCCAGCCGATCGTGAACTTGTGGTAGCGGAGCATATCGAGGACGCCGACCTGCGGAACCGCCGCCGCGAAGAGGTCGGGACGTTGCGTCAACGCCGCGCCGACGAGGAGACCGCCGTTCGAACCGCCGTTGATCGCCAACGTTTCCGGCGACGCGTACTTCTCGGCGATCAAAAATTCCGCCGCCGCGATGAAATCGTCGAAAACGTTCTGTTTTTGCATTTTCGTTCCGGCTTTGTGCCAGTCTTCGCCGTACTCGCCCCCGCCGCGCAACACGGCGACCGCGAAAACGCCGCCGCGGTCGAGGTAAGGAATCCGCGTCGGTTTGAACGACGGCGACATATTAATGTTGAACCCGCCGTATCCGTAAAGAATCGTCGAGTTCGCGCCGTTTTTCTCCAAGCCTTTCTTATACGTAACGAAAATCGGCGCGCGCGTCCCGTCTTTGCTCGTATACCAAAGGCGCTCGACGACGTAATCGTTCGGGTCGAGCCCCGCGTCCGGCGCCCAAAAGAGCGTCGATTCGCCGGTTTTCGCGTCCGCTTTGTAAATCGTCGTCGGCGACGCGAACGACGTGAACGAGTAAAAGAACTCGTCGTCGCCTTTATCGCCGGAAATCCCGACGACGCCGAGCCCCGGAACGGCGAGTTTGCCGACGTTTTTACCGTTATAATCGACAAAAACGCATTCGTGCGCCGCGTCGACGAGGTACTTCGCCAGGAGTTTGTCGCCGACCGGAACGATCGATTCGAGCAGATTTTCCGACTCCGGCAGGACGTCGCGCCAATGTTCCGGCGCCGGATTTTTCGGGTCGACGGCGACCAAGCGGCGGTTCGGCGCTTTATAGTCGGTCAACGCGTAAAAAACGTCGTCCTTAACCACGACGACGCTCGTTTCGGAGTCGAACGCCGGATAGAGCGTTTGAAAATTCGTCTTTTCGTCGCGCAAATCGTCGAAGAAAACCTTGGCGCCGTAAGTCGAGTCGTTTTGATAAACGAAAAGCCAGTTTTCGTCCTCGTCGACCGACGCGGCGCAGTTGCGGAGCGGAGCGGAACGGTCTTCGAAAACCAAAACGTCCTTCTCCTGCGGATCGCCGACGCGGTGATAGTAAATCTTGTGATATTCGTTCTTCGCGCTCAACTCTTGACCCTTCGGCGGCGCGTCGTAACGACTGTAATAGAAGCCGTCGCCCTTCCAAGAAATACCGGTGAACTTCGCCCATTGGACGCGATCGTCGAGCTTTTTCCCGCTTTCGATTTCTTGAACGTAAATCTCCCGCCAGTCGGAACCGCTGACCGAAACGGAGTACGCCATATAGCGCCCGTCCTTCGAAATCGCCAGCGACGAAAGCGCGACCGTTCCGTCGTCGGAGAGCGCGTTCGGGTCGATCAGGAGTTTTTCCTCGCCGTCGAGCGACGTTTTAAAGTGTTGCGTCGACTGGTTTTGCAAACCGCTGTTCTTCGAGTAGAAGTAACGGCCGCCGCGCTTCCAAGGAATCCCTTGTTTGGCGTAATCGTACCGCTCGGTCATCTCGCGGCGCAGTTCGTCGCGGAACTTAATTTGGTCGAGGTAGGCGTTCGTCGTCTTATTTTCGGCGGCGATCCACTCTTCCAACTCCGGCGTTTTCTCGATTTCCATCCAGCGATACGGGTCGGCGACCTTCGTTCCGAAATACTCGTCGACTTGGTCGCAAACGCGCGCTTTCGGATAGTCGAATTTCGCGTTCTTTTCTTGCGCTTGAACGACGCCGGTCGCGACGCTCGCCGCCAAACCGACGCAAAGCGACGCCGCCAACGGCGCGACGCCTCCGTTTTTCCGTTGTTTCATCGTCAAAAACTCTCCATTCTATCTAAACTCAAGCAAAATCTTGAACAAAACGCCCAATTCAACGCCGACGCGTTCTCGTCGACCCTTACTATTATATCAAATTTTCCGATTAGCGCACGGCGGGGCGCCCATTTTTAAAAAAAGCGACAATTTTTGTCGATTAAGGCTCCCCTTACTTCTTGCTTTTCGAAAAATTTTACGGTATATTATTAGCGACGCGCCGTTTATTAGATTCGGCTTATTTTTCATTGAAATTCGCTTATATTTCGAATATTTTATCCGGCGTCGTCCCGAACGTCGTTTGTCGGCGCCCGAGAACGCGACGAACGCGACGTTTTCTTATCCGTTTATTTTAGTCCGTCCTTCGCTTTGCACAAGGAATCGTTATAAAACAATGAGAATTTCTACGAAAGGTCGTTACGGTTTACGCATTTTACTCGATTTAGCGGCGCACCAAGCGGACGCGCGCCCTCGTTTGATTCGCGAAATCGCCAAATCGCAACAAATTTCGGAAAAATACGTCAGCCGTCTGATTCTCGCGTTGCGCGACGCCGGAATCGTCGGCTCGTTCCGCGGCGCGCGGGGCGGCTACTCCATCGTCAAACCGCTCGACCAAGTAACGCTTCTCGAAGCGATCGAAACAATGGAAGGCCCGCTCGAAGTCGTCGAGTGTCTCGCCGCCGACGCCGCGACCTGCGAACGCTCCGAAACCTGCGGGCCGCGTCTATTTTGGCGGCGTTTTAACGACGAAATTCGCGCCATTTTGCAAAAATACTCCGTTCAAGATTTGTTCGATTCCTGTTGCGCGAGCGAACAGGGGGGCCTCTCGTCGCTCGTTTCCTTGGCGGCGCCCGCTTCCGAGAAGGCCGCCGAATAACGCGTCGCGTTCGTTCCGTCGGAGCGTCGTCGCGGCAAGCGTTCGTTCGTTAAAATTTAACGCTTGCAACGTTTTTAACGCCGCTCCGTCGTCGGCGCCCTCTTCCGACGCGTCGAACGGAACGCGCTCGTTTTCGCTCAAAACGTTCCGTCGGAGGCGCCCCCGTCGTTGACGAAACCGCCTTCCCTATATATAATGACGGAAACAAGGTTCGCCGAAACTCGCCGCGCGACCGACGTCGACGTTTCGTCCCGTCCCGCCGTTTTGCGCCGAAACGAGCGTCGCCGCTCGTTCGGAACGTTGGAAGACGGCTTTTTCCCTTTGTTTCCTTTTTGATTTCGCGCGACTTCGCCCTTCCTTCGCGCCCAACCAGAAAGCCTTTCGATGCATATTCCGGACAATTATCTTAGCGTCTCGACCTGCGCCGTTTTGACCGCCGCGACCGTTCCCGTTTGGTATCGCTCGATCAAAACGGTCGTTCGCGACTTCCCGCAAGAGCGTTTTTCCGCGCTCGGCGTCGCCGCCGCCTGCTCCTTTTTGGCGATGATGTTCAACATTCCGCTCCCCGGCGGGACGACCGGACACGCGGTCGGCGGAACGGTTCTCGCGATTCTACTCGGGCCGCAAGCCGCTTGCGTCGCGTTAACGATCGCGCTGGCGATTCAGGCGCTCCTTTTCGGCGACGGCGGAATTATCGCGTTCGGCGCCAACTGCTTCAATCTCGCGTTCGTTTGCCCCTTCGCCGGCTATTACGTTTATCGAGTCTTGCAACGTTTTTCGAAAAACGCGCTCGTTAACGTCGCCGTTTCGTCGTTCGTCGGGCTGAACGTCGCGGCGCTGACGACGGCGATTCAGTTCGGAATCCAACCGGCTCTCTTCACCGACGCGAACGGTCAAGCGCTGTACTGCCCTTACGGCCTTTCGGTCGCGGTTCCGGCGATGATGATCGGGCACCTGACCCTTTTCGGGCTGGCGGAGGCGATTTTTTCGGTCGCCGTTTTCGCATTCATCCGCAACTCGGCCCCGCATTTCTCCCCCGAGTTCGCCAATTTAACGTCGGAAACCGCCGACGGCGCCGTCTCGGCAACGGAAAATAACGCGGACGCTCCGCAACCCGCAACGCAAACGCCGAGCGCCTCCCGCTTCCTGCCCGTTTATTTGATGTTGGCGCTCTTGATTGCGTTGTCGCCGCTCGGCCTCCTCGCCGAAGGAACCGCTTGGGGCGAATGGGGCGCCGACGAAATCGCCGCGACGCAAGCCGCCGCCGACGGTCCGGAACTCGGTTACACGCCGTCCGGTTTGACCGACGGTTTCGCTTGGAACGCGCCGGTTCCCGATTATTCGCTCGCCGAATCGGCGCCGGGTCTCCCCGATTGGGCGGCTTACGTCCTTTCGGCGATTATCGGAACGGCGCTTTCGGTCGTTTTAGCGAAACTTTCCTATCTCTTCGTTGCCGCGAAGCGTTCCGCTTAACGGTTTTACGCCGGTTATACCGATAAAATGGACTCGACCGAATCGATAGAAAATCCGCGCCTTCCCGCTTGGCTCGACTCCGACGAACGATACGAACCGCCGCGCGACCGCGACGCCTTCGTCCGTCGGAGCGCGGCGGCGATTTCGGCGGTTTTGTCGCAAGTCCGTCGAACGCCGGTCGCCGGAAGCGCGTTCGGTTTGTCGACGCCGGTCGAGACGTTTTGCGTTTTCTCGCTCGTTCTGCTCGTCGCGGCGTCGCGCAACTTCGCTTTCGTCGAGATTCTCGGCGCGGCGACGCTCGTTCGCGTCGCGTTCCTTTCCCCTCGACGCTTGGCCGACGTCTTGACGGCGCCCTTCCAAGCGTTTCTTTTCTCCTTATTAATAACGGCGCCCGCCGCGTTTTTCGGTCAGCCGCGCGCTTTCGTCGTCGTTCCTTGCAAAACGCTCGTCGCGACGACGTTAATCGCGCTTCTCGCCCGGTCGACGCCTTGGAACCGACTCTCGGCGAGCTTCAAAACGTTCGGCGCCCCCGATCTTTTCGTCTTTACTTTCGACCTTGCGTTGAAATACGTCGCGTTATTAGCCGAAATCGCGCTCCAAACGCTCGACGCGGTACGTCTCCGTTCGGTCGGGCGCGACCGCCGCAAGGGCGCGACGCTCGGCGGCGTCGTCGGCGTCGCCTTTTTGAAAGCGCAAGACGCGGTCGAAGAGCAGTTTGACGCGATGACTTGCCGCGGTTTTTCCGGCGAATACCGTCGTTTTCGGGTCGGCGTTTTCCGTCCGGTCGACGCGCTCGGAGTCGCGGCGCTCGGCGTTTTCGTCGCGCTTTTCCTTTATTTGGAGTCGTTCGTTCGATGATTGAGTTGAAAAACGTTTCGTTTTCTTATCCGGACGGCGTCCGCGCGCTTCAAGACCTCGACTTGACGCTCGAACGCGGCGCCTCGGTCGCGCTCCTCGGCCCGAACGGTTGCGGAAAAACAACGCTTTTACGCCTCCTAAACGGCCTAATCTTCCCATCTTCTGGAGAATACCGTTTCAACGGCGACCTAATCAATCGTTCGGCGCTCAAAGACGCGACCTTTTCGAAACAGTTTCACCGGCGCGTCGGGTACGTTTTTCAAAACGTCGACGCGCAACTCTTTTGCGGCTCGGTCGAAGACGAGATCGCGTTCGGCCCGCGTCAAATGGGGCTCGACGAAGCGGAGATTTCGCGCCGCGTCGACGATTGCCTCGAACTTTTGCAGATTTCGCCGCTTCGCCGTCGGGCGCCTTACGCGCTTTCCGGGGGCGAGAAACGTCGGGTCGCGTTCGCTTGCGTTTTGGCGTTGAATCCGGACGCGCTGACGATGGACGAGCCGCTCGCCGGACTCGACGTCGGAACGCAACGCCGCCTTCTCGACTTCCTCGTCGGGCTCCGGCAAGCGAAAAAGACGCTGATTTTCGCGACGCACAGCGAGAGTTTCGCCGCCGAAATCGCCGAAATTCGCGTTCGAATGGAAGCCGGACGCGTCGTCGCCGTCGAACGCTAACCGCCGAGCGTCGTTCCTCAAAGCGGCGAGCGTTAGCGACCGCCGCCCAACGTCAAACGGCGCAAGCGTCCCAACCGCAAGAACGACAAACGTTAAGACGAACGACGGCGGCAAACGCCCAACGCGGCTCTCAAAACGGCGAACGTTAGCGACCGCCGTCAAAGTTCCAAACGGCGCAAGCGTCCCAACCGCAAGAACGACAAACGTTAAGACGAACGGCGCAACGCCGTCGCGCCCAACGCCGCGCCGCGTCAAAACCGATTCTTTTATTAAAGTCAACTAACTTTCTTCCTCCCGTTTCCTCCCGTTTCCTCCCGTTTCCTCCCGTTTCCTCCCGTTTCCTCCCGTTTCCTCCCGTTTCCTCCCGTTTCCTCCCGTTTCCTCCCGTTTCCTCCCGTTTCCTC
>JAGBDD010000151.1 GCA_017937685.1 Thermoguttaceae bacterium
CAACTTCCAACCTTCCGGCCTCCGGGGACTCGGTCAAAACGTCGAACGACGCTCGCCCCCCCTTTATTAGGCTCCGTATCCCTTCGTCAGGCGTCGAGCGCGCTCTCTTCGCCCCCTCTTTCCCCGCTTTCTCGGAACGCGTTTCCCAAAATTTTCCCAAAACGCTCAAAAACGGTTTGACAAAATCGTTTTTTCGGGAAATAATGATTACGTCGACTTTTTGGCTCGGCGACGCGCAAACTTCGCCCGTTTTCGCGCCTTTTCCTTATTAAATATTCCCGTCGAGTTCCCGTATGAGTATCGAAACAACGAACGCGCTCGTCGTTCGCGCCGTCGAGTTTAGCGAGTCGAGCTTAATCGTCTCCCTCTTCACGCGCGATTTCGGCAAAGTAAGCGCGTTAGCCAAAGGCGCCCGACGGCTCAAAAATCCGTTCGAAACATCTCTTGACTTACTCGCCTCGATTAGGGTATCCTTCATTCGAAAAAATCGCGACGCGCTCGACCTCCTAACCGAAGCGAAGCTCGTCCGCCGATTTCGCCCGACGCGACGCAACCTTCGCGGGCTTTACGCCGGTTACTACCTCGTCGAAACGCTCGACGCGGCGACCGTCGATTACGAGCCGATCCCCGAGCTTTGGGATTTGGCCGACGCGACGCTCGCTCGCTTCCAAACGGACGACGACGTTCCGCGCCGACTCGCCGCTTACGAAGCGGGCCTCCTCGACGCGTTGGGCGAGTTCCCGTCGACGCGCTTTTGCGTCGAATGCGGCGAAGAGCTTCCGCTCGATTCGGTTAAAAACCCGGATCGTCGAATCCTCTTCGCGCCGAACGAAGGAGGCGTCGTTTGCGCTCGTTGTCGAACCGAAAAGAATTTTTTCGAGCTGATTCCGACGACGATCGCCGCGTTTCGCCTCCTCGAAGCGTCCCTTGCGCTCGCCGGAGGGGACGAATCTGCGCCGTTCGACGAGTTTTCGCCGCAAGCGCGCGCCGCGTACCGCGATTTGGTCGGTCGCTACCTCGCCCGCGTGTTGAACCGCCGCTTAAAAACGGCCAACTTTATGCGATTTATCGATTCGTCCCGAACGCCGAAATCGGAAACGTCGCCGCAACCCGAACGATCGGAAACGCCCGAAGTCGCGCCGTCGCCGGAAAACGCGACGTCGCCCGACGCGCCGCCCGCCTAACCGCTAAAAACCTTTTAACGCTAATAATCCCAACCGCGCCCTCGCCAGAAGGAAGTTCGCAATGACGCAACGTAAAAACTCGCCCTTTTCGCCGTTCGCCGCCCGTCCGTTCGCGGTCGCGTCGCTCGCTCTCGGTTTGAGCGTCGGCGGCGGTTGCCGACTTTGCGGCGACTCCGGAACTTCCGCGCCGCTCGCCTTCGACGCGGCGTTCCCGAAAACGACGGCGCTCCGCGGTCAAACGGACGAACCGCTCCCGACGGCGGAAGCGTCCGACGACGCGCCCTTCCCGACGCTCGACCCGTCTTTTCCCGTTTTCGATCCGGCTGCGCTCGGCCCGCTCCCCGGCGACTCGCCCGCTCCGACCGACGCCGAAACCTCCGCGCCGCCGACCGTTAGCGAACTTCCCTCCTTTTTGACCGAAGGAACCGCGCTCGCCGAACCGACCGACGCGCCCGAAAGCGACAAAGTCGACGAACCGCGTCGCGAATCGCTCGCCGATAAAGAAGAAACCGAACGCCGTCTCGAACAAGAATACGCCGATTGGGTTAAAAAACAAAAAGCGCGGCAAAAATCGCTCGACAAAACGCCGCGCTACCTCCAGCCGATCTCCAACGACGGCGACGTTTTCAACGATCCGAACGGCCCGTTCGCCCGTCAAGAACGCGAATCGTCGTTCATTCGTCAAGTAACCGCCGCCGACCTCGGAATGATGACCGACGCGGAATACTCCCGCGAACTCTACGACTGGGAAAAAGAGGAGCCGACGCCGATCGATTGGTCGAAATACGCCCTCTCGATCGACCGAATCCGCGGTTGGCTCGGAATGGGGCCGGACGAACGCGCCGCGCTCGAGTATATGCGCCAGGCTTGCGAAAAGCAAAAGGAATATTACTCGACCAAAGAGCCGAAACTTCTTAAAGAGGCCGCCGTCCTTTACGAACGCGCCGCCGAACGTTGGCCGGGCCCGGCGCTCAAACCGCGTCGCGACTTCTCGAAAAAAGAAAACGTCGGCGAATACGGAACGCTCATCGAAGAAGACGGGCTCTTTTTCGCCGGCGAATGTTGGTTCTTTTACAAGGATTACAACCGAGCGCTCGTTTGCTTTCGCGCTCTTGTAAAGACTTACGCCAACTCGATTTACAAAAACACGGCGATGAAACGCCTTTATCATATCGGCTGTTACTGGACGGAATGCTCCGAAGAGGCGACCGGCCCGAGCGTCAACTTGACCGAAAAAGACAAGCCGCGTTTCAGCTCCTTCGCCGGAGCGCAAAAAGCGTTCGAAACGATTTTCCTCAACGACGCCTCCGACTCCGGTCTCGCTCCGGCGGCGCTTTTCGCGTTGGCGAACGCGCATATGCGTCGCGGCGTCAACCAAGGCGACGGAGCGTTCGCGACCGCCGCGCAATATTACAAGCAACTTTACGAGTTCTACCCGGGCAGCAAATACGCCGAGGACGCCTGCCGCTTGGCGATGATCGCGCTGCACAAGTCCTATCAAGGCCCGTTTTACGACACGGCCCCGCTCGAACAAGCGCGCGCCCTCGCCGAAACCGCGCAAAAGAGCGGGCGCGGGAATATGGACGTCGTCCTCGAAGAACTCGAAAAGATCAAAGAGGAACAGGCGAAACAGCTTTTCGTCGTCGGCCAATATTACGAGAAGCGCGGCAATTTCGCCTCGGCGCGCACCTATTATAATCGTCTCGTCCGCGAATTTCCGAACAGTTATTACGCGACGGAAGCCGCCAAATCTTACGAGACGATCGCGGAAAAACCGGCCGAAGCCGACCAATTCGCTTGGGTTCGGCCGATCGCGCCCTTCCTTCCGAAGTCGAAAAACCAATACTTCGAGGAAGCGCCCCCCGCGGAACTCGCTCGCGTCGCCCGCCGCGAAGAATCGCTCGACCGAATCGGCGCCGATTCCGACGCCGACAAGCCGAACGGCGCTTCCGCAAGCGATCCGGAACGCGAAAACGTCGCCGCCGACCCGGACGCGCCGAAACGTTATTAAATTGCGAATCGCCGACGTTTGCGCCGCGTTGCGCTCAACGCTTATGAAAACCGCTTTTTAAATCAATGTTTTCATAAGCGTTATATTCGTCAAAATCAAACAACGCCGACGCGCCGTCAAAGGCCGTTTTTCCCCGAAATTTCCCTTTACTTTCCCCGACCGAAAAGTTTATGCCGTCGTTTCTTTCCGCGCGCTTTGCCGATTTCCTTCGCCGTTCGTCGCGTCGCCGAGCGTTTGCGCTTGGCGCCGCGGTCGCTTCGACCGTTTGTTTAACGCTTTGCGGTTGCGCCGGTTACAACGTCGGCCCGCGCGGGCTTTACGACGAGAATATCAAAACGATTTTCGTTCCGACGGTCGAGGCGGACACGTACCGCGCGGCGTTCGGCGAACGTTTAACCGAAGCGATTTGCAAAAAGATTACCGAGCAAACGCCGTATTCGCTCGCCGGCCCGAGCGAAGCGGACGCGACGCTTTCGGTGCGGCTCGTTTCGGAAACGCAAAGCGTTTCGGCGTACAACCGATACGACGACACGCGTCAAAAGAACGCGAATTTAGCGGTCGTCGCGGTTTTACGGGCGCGTCGCGGCGGCGCCGTCTTATCGGAAACGGCTCCGCTCCTATTGACGGCGGAAGGCGGCGCGAACGTTACGAGCCAAGGTTATCTCGTCGCGGAAACAGGGCAATCGACCGCGACCGCGCAGCAAGAAGCGATCGATAAAATCGCCGATCAGGTCGTCGGCCTCCTTGAAAGCGGTTGGTAAACGCGTTTTTCAACGTTCGCCCGCTTAAAACGCGCTTCCCTTTTCCTTTTCTAAACCCCCAAACGGCGCCGAAATTCGATTCGCGCCGTTTTTTTTATTATCGCGACGCGCCGCCGCGCCGCCCCTCCAACCCATCTTTCCTATTTTCGTTATTTCAACGCGCCGTCGCCTTTTTCTCTTGCGCTCGCGCCGCCGACGCCAAAACGCGCTCCACGTCGCGGAAGTCGTATATTTCGAGCAAAACGACCTCGCGCCGAGCGCCGAACGGCGGAAGTCCGAGCGGATTGCGAACCGTTTTGCGATAAATCGGACGCGCCGTTTTGAAGAGCGCCAGTTCGAGCGCCGTCCAACCGGACGGGCGACGCTGAACGACGTAAAACCCGAAACGTTCCCGATTAACGAAAGCGGTCGGGGTCGAAATCGTTTCGATTTCCGACGTCGCGAGGGTTCCCCAACGGCGATAATAATCGAGCGTTTGCGACGAAAAGGAGCCGAAAAGAACGCCGGTCGGTCGCCCGTCGGCGCGCGCGGCGGCGATCTCCGCGTTCAACCAAGCGACCGCGTCGGCGTCGAACGCGTCCCAATAATACGTCGCTTCCATTCCGCGCCGAGTCGCCCCGACGACGCCGCCGAGCGTCGCGTTGTAAAAGGACAAATATTGCGGCGCCGAGCGAACCAAATCGACGACGCCGACCGCAAACGCCGCCGCGACCCCGACTTGCGCCAACCGTCGCGCCGCCCTCGCGTTCCTTTTTCGTTTGCTCGGTTCTTCTCGCCGCCTCCATTCCTCCCATTCGTTCCAAATTCTTTCGCGCGTTTCGTTTTTCGTTTCGGTCGCGGATTGACGTTCGAGTTTAGCGATTTTATCGACCACCGCGTCCAAAGTCGCCGCCGTTTGTCGCCGCGCTCGCCCGGAAAACGCCGCCGTTCGTTCGCAACGTTCGACGAAAACGGTCGCGCCGAACGCCGCTAAAATCGCTACAAACGGAAAAGACGCGATAATAAGTCGCGCGCCGTCGTGCGTCGGAATCCCCGGAATAACCCGCGCCAACGGCAAAGTTACCGCAAACGCCAACGCGAGCCCCGCCGCCAACCGCCCGCGTCGCTCCAAGTCGCCGCTTCCGTCGCCGTCGCGCTCTTTCTTCGTTTCTCTTCCATTTTTCGCCGTCTTCGCATTTTCGTTGTTTTCGTCGTTCGCCTTATTTGCGGTGTTTCCCCTGTTTGCGCTATCCGCTCTACCGTCGCCGCTTTCGCCGCTCGCGCCTTTTACGTCGTTTGCGCCAACCCCGCCAATTTTCCCCAACGCGCCGTTCTTCCCGTCTCTCCCAAACGTCGTCGCGACGGTTCCGAACGCGGCGAACGCCAAGAGCGCCGTCGGGACGGTCGTCGCCAACCAAAAAAAGCCGTTCCACCAAGGAAGCGGGCGCGACGGCGAGTAAAATTTCCCGAGAAAATAAATCGGAATATCGAATCCGTCGCGCCGCAAGTTCAGCGAAACAAAGGTTTCGAACCCCTCGAACGGTCGCGCCCAAAGAGGAGGATTCGCCGCCCAAAAGGCCGCCGCCGCGACGACCGCCGCCAACGCCAAGCGCCCGGTCGCCGCCCCGACGCCGTCGCGACGTTTCCCGGAGACGTTTTCCGTTCCCCCTTCTTTTCCCAAACCTCCGACTTCGCGCGTTCCTCCTAAAGCTCCCATTTTCTCGCGTCGCCGCAACCAAAGCGCCGCGACCGCCCCCGACGCCAACGGCGCGACGACCGCAAAACCGCTAAACTTTGCGCAAAAGGAAACGCCGACCGCCCCGCCGAGAAGAATCGCGCCCCGTTTCGACGCGAGCGCCGCGTCGAAAAACGCCCAAGCTAATAGCCAGCTCGAAATCAAGAGCGAGTCGCCGCCGGCCAGTTGCGCGTGTCCGAACGCTCGCGGAATCGATACAATCCCCGCGACCGCTAAAATCGCCGCAAACCGTCCCCAATTTCGTCCGACGCGGTAAAAAACCGCCGCCAACGCTAACGCAAAAAGGCAAATCGGGCCGAACCGAAACGCCGCTTTTTCCGACAAAAACGGCAAAAACCGCAAAGAAAACGCTCGCCCCGCCGCGATCGCGATCGAATAACCGGCGGGGTGCCCCTCCCGATAAATCGCGTGCGACCAGCCGGCTTCGACCGCCCGCTCCGAAAAAAGCGCGCGCCGCCCGTCGAAGCGCGAAAAATATTCGAGCGCCGCTCGTTCGACGTCGCCCCAAAGCGGTCGTTCGCGCTCCTCGCGCCGTTCCTTCGCTTCTTTTTCGCACGTTTCGTCGTTAAGCGGCGCGGTTTGCGTCGAGTCTTTCGGACTTCCTAAATCTCCCGAATTTTTCGAATTCTCCGAATTTTCCAACGTTTCCGATATTTCGGAATTTCCCGACGTTTCCGAGGTCGCGCGGCTCGCCTTGTCGTCCGCGACGGCCGCGCTTTCGGAAACTCCGTTAAAACCGGCGCCGTTTCCCGACTTTCCTTTATCTACCTTATCCCCTTCGTTTGCCTTAAACGTTTCTCTTAACTTTTGCGGCCCGACGACGACCGCCCGCGTCCAAGCGGCGACGCGTTCCGCTCGGACGAACGCGTCCCCTTCGTCCCAAGTCAACGGCGTTCGCTCCGTCGCCGCCAACGTCGCCGCCAACGCGACGAGGCCGACCAGCGCCGCCTCCCAACGCAATCTCTTCACTCGCCGCGTTCCCCTTCGTTATCAACGCCGCGCAACAGTTTTAACGTCGCGACTTCCGTTTTAACGCTCAATTTTCCTCGACTCCCGCTCAACGCCGCGTTTGAAAAGTTTCTTTTTCGTCGCGGCGCGCTCAACCAGACGCCGTTTTTCAACCGACGTTACATATTTGTCAAATCGTCGCCGGAACCGTCGCCGGTCAACCGCTTGAACGTTTCTAAAATCGCGTCGCGCGCTTCGTCGGAGCGTCCGTAAATCCGGCAAATTCGGAAACTTTTCTCCGCTTGGCGGTACGCGTCCTCTTGATCGAGCCCAACGACGGCGTCGCTTTCCGGATTATAAAGGAAATTGCGCGACGCAAATCCGGCGGGAAGCCGAGTGTGTTTCGCGACGTCGAAACGCAACGGAACGTCGCGCAACTCGGCGGGCGCCTTCGCTCGGAACGCCGCTTCAAAAAGCGCGGGCGACGCGAAAATCGACGCTTCTTCCCGTTCGCCAATTCGAAAAGAAATCGTTTTTTCAACGATAACGCGCCAACCGATTTTTCGTTCCAAGAAATCGCGCCAACGCGGCGCCAACTCCCGCTTTTTCGCGTTCGTCGACTTGTCCCAAGACGCGACGTCGGCGACAAGCGCCCATTCGGTGAAGCGCAAATATTCGTCGAGCGCGTCGAGCGGATTTCCAGGCGGAAACAACAAATCGGCGCTCTCGCGGAAAAGGTCGGCTAACGCGACGTCGACCGCTCGCACCGTCCGGTGAAAATAAACGGAACGGAAAAGGTCGGCCCGCGCGTCCAAAAAGCGTTCCAACGCCGGAGCGCCCTTGCGATGTATCGTCAATCCGCGCTTTGAAAAGAATGAATAATGTAACAGTCGATCTAAATCAAACGGTCGCCCGCCGAAGCCGGACGCGCTCGCGTCGCGCAGGACGAAGTCCATATTGTCGACGGTGTAAAGCCCGGAAAAGAGCGAACGCAACATTCGGAGCCAAAACGGCTTGCGTTCGTCCGCCGCGTCTTTTTTCGGACGAACGATTAGGAAGGCGACGTCGCTCGGCTCGAGCCGCTCGCCCGGTTCAAAAAGCCCGTTCGGCGTTCGGCGAATCCCGGCGATAATCTCGGCCAGCTCCGACGCGACGATCTCGGCGCCGAGCGTCTCGTGCGTCAGCCGGTCGCCGCTCGGCGTTCGGTAACGGCTCAAAAAATGCTCGTCGAAGAAATGCCCGAACGGCCCGTGCCCGACGTCGTGCAGGAGCGCCGCGACGCGCAAAAGCGACTCGACGCAACGCGGCGACGGAACCGGACGGTCGCCGTCGGCTAACTCCGGATTTTCGTCGAAAACGCGGTAAAAACTCTCGCGCAACGCCTCCCAAACTCGCCCGGCCAAGCGCGTCGTCCCCAAGACGTGCTGGAAACGCGAATGTTCCGCCGTCGGGTAAACGAGCCAAGCGGTTTGCAGTTGGTGAATCTGGCGCAGTCGCTGCGTCCAAGGAGAGTCGATTAAGTCGCGCTCGCAACTCGTTTCTCCCGGCGCCCGATCGCCGCGCGGCGACGCGAAAGCGATGTAACCGTGAATCGAGTCTTGAACAAGCGTTTCCGATTGATATTTGTGCTGAAACATTGCGTATGGCGCCAAAAATACAACGTTAATTTACATAAAATAAGCAAAACAAGACGTATTTGCCGCAAAATTGGAAAAAAATTAAAAAAACTTGCCCTTTAATCGGTCAAAACGACTGGAAGCAAACGGGAAAAACGAGTATAGTTATATTAAAGCGTCGGACGGGCGTCGTTTCGCGATTTTTCCCGTTTTCACGCTCGGCGCGTCCCCCTCGCTCGGAAAACGTCGCCGTCGCGGAGCCGACGCGTCGAACGTCGACCGCGTTCTCGCCTTGTCTCTCTCGTCGGAGCGACGAGGCGTTTTCGCCGGTTCCTCGTTCGACCGAACGTCGCCCGCTCGGTCGCGCGCTCGGTTTTAACCGTCGGCGTCCCGAACGCGTTTTCCCCCTATTGTTTTCAAAAGTAAGGAGATTTCAAGTATGCGCAAACGGAAAATGCGAAAATTTTTCTATTTTTTCCTCCTATTTTTCGCAGGAACGACGTTTTTCGCCGCCTCGCCTCTTTTCGCGCAAATTAAAACGGATCGTTTTTTCCCCGAAACGACGCAAATTTACGTCGCGGTTTCCGACGTCGCGAAACTTCGCGAACATTGGTCGCAAACGCAATTTAACGAAACGCTCTCCGATCCGGGCTTCCAAGCGTTCCGCGAATCGTTGCGCGCTCAAATCGAAGACGCTTGGCCGAACCGCTTGGGCCTGACGCTCGACGACTTGGCCGCGCTCCCGACCGGCGAAATCGGCGTCGGTTTGATCGCGCTCCCGGGCAAAAAACCGGGCGTCGCGGCGATGATGAACGTCGCCGGAAACTCGGAACGCGTCAACGAGTTCCTTTCCCGCTTGATTCGCGAAACGACGGCGGCGAAACTCGGCGAAGCGTCGAAAGAACGTCTCGCCGTCGGAACGAAATCGATCGAAGCGACCGTTCTCACCTTCCCGCCGGACGAAACGCACCCGACGGCGCGCAAGGCGTATTACATCGCGCATCCGCAACTCCTGTTGGCGACCGACCAAAAATATCTCGCCGAATTGCTGTTGCGCAAATTGGCGGGCGACACTAAAGTTTCCCTCGCGACGCAACCGGAATACCAAGCGATTATGCGCCGTTGTATTCAAGACGCGACGACCGCGGGCGGTTCCGCGACGCCGCAAGTTCGCTTCTTCGGTCGACCGTTGGAAGCGGGCGAAGCGATTCGTTCGCTGACGCCGGCCTCGGAACTCAACGCGCGCTCCCCGTTCGTCGTCTTGGCGAAACAAGGGTTCGACGGCGTCAAGGGCGTCGGCGGCGTTCTCGATTTCACGACGGAAAATTTCGAAGCGGTTTATCGCGTCAAGGTTTACATTCCGGAAGCTCCGACGCTCGCGCTGAAAATGCTCGCGTTCAACAACGTCGAATCGCTGTCTCCGCCGTCTTGGGTCGGCCCGAACGCGAACCGTTACACGACGCTCAACGTCAACGCGTTGACGGCGTTCAACAACTTCGGCCCGCTCTTCGACGAATTTTTGGAAACCGAAGGCGCTTGGAACGACGTTCTCGCCTCCCTCGAACAAGATCGCAACGGCCCGCAAGTCAACTTGGGTTCGGATCTTTTCGCCAACTTCGGTCGTCAGTTCACGTCGACGAACGCGATCGATCCTAAGAGCGCCGAAGACGGCGAAAAATACGTCGTTTCGCTGAACATTTTGGAAGGCAAAGAAGAAACGGCGCGCGAAACGCTCGGTCGTATGTTCGACTCCGACCCGGATTTTGTCGCGTTGGAACTCGACGGTCAAGCGTTTTGGCAATACTCGCCGAACCGCGGCGCCGCCGAATCGTCCGCCGCTTCGACGCGTCGCGCCCCGACCCGACCGACTCGCCCGACCCGCCCGACGCAACCGTCGGAACGTCCGCGCGTCTCCTCCGCCGCTTCGACGCCCGGCCCGGAAACGGAAATCATCGAGGGCGCGGTTTTCGGCGTCGCGAACGGTTGCCTGTTCGTTTCGAACGACGTCCAATATCTGCGCGCGAAACTTAAGGAAACGGAAGCGGGCGCGGCGACGATAATGGATTCGCCGGAACACAAACGCGTTCTCGCTCTGTTGGCGTCCGAAACGCGCAAGACGAACGGGCTCTTCCTGCAAGGGTACGCTCGCAACGTCGACGGTTTGCGCGCCAATTACGAGCTGTTCCGCCAAGGCAAAACGCCGGAAGGCAAAACGATCACCTCGAAACTGTTGAAGGCGATTTTGAGTTCGCCGGATCAGCGTTACGATTCGCAAAAAATCGACGGTTCGGCGTTGCCGCCGTTCGACGAAGCGAACGTCAAAGTAGGCGCGAGCGCGTTTTTCGGCGCCGTCGAATCGGACGGTTACTTCTTCAAAGGTTTTTCGGTTCGTTCGGACTCGAAATAACGCCGATCTTTCCGAGCGGAGCGTTTCGAACGCGTTCCGCTCTTCCGTTTAACGCCGCGCCCTCGTCGACGCGTTAAATAAAACGACCGTTAGCGTTCCAGAACGTCGACGGTCGTTTTTTATTTCGTTTTCGCCGACTTTTCTTGCGTCGACGCGCCAAATTTTTCTCCTCGGTCGACTTTGCCGCCGTCGCCCGCTCGCCTTTCCCGACGCGCTCCCTCGCCTAACGCGCCGTCGACTCCGGTTTGTTCGTCGCGTTCGCATCCAATGTTTCGACCGCGAAAAATCGCCGCAACGAACGTTCCGCCGCGCCGTCCTTCGCGAGCGCCTTCAACCGCTTGCTCGGCTTCGCCGCGAACGGTTTTCTCGCCGCCAAATCGTTCAAATACCGCGGAATCACGTCGCGCGCCGCTTCCGGCCCGTTCAAGAACCAGCAGACCCAAGCCCAAGAATCGCCGTATTTAACGCTTGTCATCCCTTCGATCCCAACGATTTTTTCGAGCGATTCGAGCGACGAAAACTCGCCTCGACGCAATCGCTCGACCGTCCGAGCGCGCCAAACGGGATTCGTCAAACGCTCCTCCGGCGCCGCTTCGAAATACTCCGCGACGCCTTCGTCGAGCCAAATCGGCGCGGAGCGTCCGAGCGCCGCGCTCAAAACGGCGTGCGCGCACTCGTGTCGCAAATCGTTTTCAAATTTAGGGTTAAGACAAAGATAAACGCGTCCCGGGGCGTCGTCGCGGTCAAAAAGGTAATTTTTGCGGTCGAACATCGCCCGCCGATACGGCGCGCCGCCGAAATTTTGGCGATGAAATTCGCGCCAAGTCTTTTCGTCGCGGAAGATACGAACGACGATATTTTCGCGAAGCGGCGGCAAGCGCAAAGTCGCCGTCATCTCGTCGCGCAGCGCGTCGAGCGTCGCCAACTCGTTTTCGAGCGTCGTCATATCGAAATCCGCCCGCGCGATAAAGGGCCCGCGCCGAATTTCCGTCGGTTCGTTCCCTTGCGCCGCGCTCGCCGCCAACGCGCTCGCCGCCAACGCAAACCGCGTTAAGACGGCCAACGTTTTCGCAACCGTCGTTCGCCGCCGTCGTTTTTCCGTCCCCGTCATTTGAACGTTCTCCCTCGTTTCCCTCGAAAGCGCGCCTCTTCTCTTCGCTCGCCTCGTTTCTTTGATTCCCGTCGCAACGTTCGACGCGTTCGCTTATATTATAACGAAAATCGGCGCGTTAAAAAGCCCGACGCGCTCCGGAAGTCGAATGTTTTTCTCGCCGACTTTCCTCAACCGATCAAACCTTTCCACCGTTATTGTTTACAAGCGTATCTTTTTTTTAAAAACGCCGCGAATCCCTCGACGCAAACGCGAAAACGGGCGGCGCTTGAATCAACCGCGCAACTCAACCTCGAACTCCCCGACGATTAAATTACGCTAACTACGCAAACTAGAACAACTCTACCTCAAACAACACAACGATTAAACTGCGCTAACGCCCCCAACAGCTCAACGTCAAACCGCCGACGAGGAAACGGCGCGTGTTGCGCAAATCAAAATTTATCCTTATTTCAAAACGGCGTAAGATCGACGCGCGACGAAGCGGAATCCGACGCCGCAACTTGCGTTCGCGATAAAACGGCCCCAACCTTTGCTCCGACGGCGCAATCTCGACGCGTCGCGTCTTCTCAGACGGCGCCGACGTCAAGAGCGGCGTTCCGGACTTCCCATTTCCCCTAAGCCTCCCATTTCGTCTGCGTCCTTAACGTCTAAGACGCCCAAACAAAACGCGCGATCGAGCGTCTGGCTCTGCAAACGAGATTTCAAAACGATTCCAACGTCCGCTTTTCTTTTCCAACGCTATTTTTCCTCTTTGACTCCGACAAATCGTTCGCGTTTGCAATAGCGCGACCATTTCTTGGCGGTCGAATCGCTCGACGTTGTCCACAAGCCGCGCAAAAAAACAAAATCGCGGCGTTTGTTTGCGCAATCTCGGAAGTCGATCCCTTTTCAACCTTTAATTTTTTTTCTTTTCTCTTACTCTAAAAGGCGTTCCCGTTAGAATAGGGGGTTCGCCACGTCGACGATCCGCCCTAATCGGCGGTCCTCAAAACGTTTAACTTGCGTCCGAATAAACGCGCCCAACCGCTCAAAATAGTTTCGCTATCAAACGAACGACGCAAATTGGCCTTCCCAAGGTCGACTCGCGCCGAACGGACGCCGCGCCGACGGCTAAAAACGTTTTGTTGCGCCAAGCGGACGCGCCAATTTCGTCCAAGGTTGAGCGGCGGCGTTTAACGCGAGCAAACGATTTGGCAACGTCGCCGCTTCCCCAAAGAGCGGTTCCGCCGTCCGAACGCTCGCGTTAACCGTCCGTTACAAACGCCGCCGTTTCCTCAAAGAGCGCCGCCAATGTCCGACGACTCCCGCTAGCCGTCGATTAGCGAACGTCGCCGGTTTCTCCAAAGAACGCCGCCAATGTCGAGATCAACGTCGAAAACCTTGACGTTTGTTAAAACAGGAAAAAAACGCAAATTTCAACGACTCGGCAACGTAAGTTTGCACGGAATTTAATCGAAGACGCGGAGTCGAACGGACGCTTGCGCCGTCGGGATGAACGTTGAAAATATTTCAGCTTGCTAAAATTAAAAGAATACGCCAACTTCAACAACTTGGCGACGCAAGATTGCGCGAAATTTAACCGCAGGAGCGAAGCCAAACGGGAGCTTGCGCCGCCGAGATGAACTCGAAAACGTTGACGTTTGTTAGAACAGAAGAAATATGCAAACTTCAACGGCTCGACGACGCGAAGTTACTCGGAAATTGACCGGAGACGCAGAGCCGTGCGCGCTTACGCCGTCGAGACTAACGTTAAAAACATTAAACATTTGTTAAAATAGAAAAAAAACGTAAGTTTCGAGGACTCGACAACGCAAGGTTACACGGAATTTAGCCGGAAGCGCGGAACCAATGGGGCTTACGTTGGCAAGATGAACGTTGAAAACACTGACATTTATTAAAAAGGGGGGAATGCGCGAACTTCGAAGGCTCGACGACGCAAGGTGGCGTAGAAATTAACCGGAGGAAGGAACCAAACGGGAGCTTAAACTGTTAAGATGAAAGTTGAAAACGTTGGCGTTTTATTAAAATAAAGAAAATACGCAAACTTCAACAGCTCAGCACGAGGTTACGCGGAATTTAACCGAGAAAGGAACGTAAACGGGCCCAAGCGGTTCGACCGCGCGTTAAACTTCTGGATTGGCAATAAAGTCAAACGTTTCGAAGCGAGCGGCGCGAACGTAAATCGCGAAAAGTCGAGAGCAAGGAAAGAAACGCCGAAAATGGGAGTAAAACGAGGCGATTCAATAAAACGTGGAACCGATTTGACTTCGACGCGCGGACAAAAGGCCTCAAAGCCAGATTAAGAGGCTTTCCGAACTCGGTAACAAATTAAAAGCGCTGTAAAAACGCAAAAAGCCCAAAAGTCGGTCGGAGTCCCACAGCGCAAGGCGCTCAAAGCGCTTCGAGAGACTGGCAAGCAATTCAAAGCGCCGCGAAAATACGAGAAAGCCCCTAAGGTCGGGCAATTTGCGTTAAACGACGCGCCGCGTCAAGAAATAAAAAACGGTTAGGCGTTCTCCGCGCAAGCTTCCAGAAAAGCGGTTACGTTTTCTCAGCGCAAGGCTTCAAAAGTCGGTTGCGCTTCTTCGCGCAAGAAACCTCAAAAGGCGATGCAAGACGCTTCACGCAAACTTTGGTAATAAATTAAAACTCAGCAAAAACGCAAGCGCCTGAAAAATTGTTGGGGAATCTTTGCGCTGATCGCTTGGTTCAAGCGTCGCAGAGACGCTAGTTTATCCCGAAAGGCGGTCGGGTTTTCTCCGCGCAAGTTCCGCTGAAAAGGCGATTTTAGTTACTCGACGTTCATTGCTTTGCTTAAACGTCGCGGCGACACTGAGTTATCTCAAAGGCTGGCGGGGGCTTCGCGCTAGCCGCTTGGTTCAAGCGTCGCGGCGGGGTTCCTTTGCGTAAGGCCCGAAAAAATGGTCGGAGTTCCGCCGCGCAAGGCTTCAAAGGTCGGCGCAAGACGCTTCCCGAACTCGGCGCGATTTTCGTCGTTATTTCTTTTTTGTCGCCTTTGCGCCGTTTTTGGGACGCTCGTTTTCCGGCGACTTTTTTACCGCCGACGCTCAACAAAAGCCCGCCAACCGGTTCGCCGACTTTAA
>JAGBDD010000152.1 GCA_017937685.1 Thermoguttaceae bacterium
CCGGGAGCGCCGGGACAAAACGCGCCGGGGCGTCCGGGAGCGCCGGGACAGCCGGGGACAGCCGGGGGCGAGAATCAAAAGAAACAACCGGAACGCGCCGTTCCGCTCGATCAAGCGCTCGAAAAGGCCGAACCGACGAAACCGATGCGCTTGAACCAACAACAATTCACGACGCGAGACGGTTGGCGGCTCGTCGCCAATTATTATAAAGGCGGCGGAAACGCCGACGCTCCGGCGGTTTTGCTCCTGCACGGGCGCGACGGAAAGAAGGAAGAGTTCGACGAACTCGCGAAGAAATTGGCCGAACAAGGATGCGCCGTTATCGTTCCGGACTTGCGCGGCTGCGGCGAAAGCACGAGTCTCGCCGTCAACGATATGTCGCGCGGGCCCCGCGGAATGCGCCAACCTCGCGAACGCAAAATGTCGCAATTCAACAACGACGACTTGCGCGCGCTGATCGAATACGATAAAGAAGTTTGGTTCAACTTCCTGCTTTATTTGCACAATAAAGAATTGCTGAACGTTAAAAAGACGATTATCGTCGGTTCCGAACTCGGCGCGGCGTTGGCGGCGACTTGGGCGCGGGACGACTGGAACGGCAAAGGCGACGCGGCGCAAAACGTCGTCGGCGTCGCGCTCCTCTCGCCCGACGCGACGAACGACGAAGGAAAATTCAACGCGTTGACGGCGCTCGACGCGTATCGCAAAAAAGCGAAGGGGAAGAGTTCCGGTTTCGTCGTTTTCGTCGGACAAATGACCGAAGACAAGTTCGAGGACGCGAAAACGATTCAAAAGAAAATCGGCGGCAAAGCGGACGAAGAGCTTCCGCCGCAAGAAAAAACGATTCCGATCGTCGCGCTGAAAACGGAAAAACAGGGCGTCGAGCTGTTGAAGATTCAGTCGTTCGGCGTCTCGGACACCGTCGTTCAGTTCGTCGCGAACCGAATGAGCGCGCTTCCGAAAAAACGTCAAAAGTGGGAGGCGATCGAAGCCGAGTGATCGGCGTTTGAGACGCGAAACCGGCGCCGCGCTCGGCGTTGGGACGGGAAGCGCAAGAAACGGAAACGGAGCGGGAATCGAAACCGCTCCGTTTTTTATTGGGCGTCGAGCGCCGGTCGAGCGGAACGCCGAACAAGCGCCCGTCGTCGGACGCAAGGCCGGGCGACCGTCGCCGAACGAACCGCCGGGCAAACGGACGCCGAACGTCGAGAAACCGACTTAAAATTTCTTGCCGCGTTCCTCTTCGATCTCTTCGAGCGAGTAAAGTTTGCCGTCCGGATTATTGCAACCGCGGCAGAACTTCGCCGTTTTCTCCCAAGAGGACGGACGGTCGATGTTTTGATCCCAAAACGGCCAAGTGCGGCACTGAACCGGACGCGACTTGTAAACGGTGCAACCGCGCTTTTTCTCGTCGAAAAGAACGCAGTCGCCGTTCGAGCGTTCGATTAAGCTCTTCTTTTTCCCGCGAATCAGCCGAACGAACGCGTTCTCGAACTCGAACTTCGAAAAGCCGAGTTCCTTCGCCATCGCGGCGATTTCCTCGTCCGTTACCCAAACGTAACCCGGCTCGCCGCCGCAGCAGCAGCCGCACTGTTTGCACCCGAAACGGAGCCCGTCTCGGTACCAAGGTTCTTTTTGCAACGTTTTTTCCTTTTGGTTAGCGTTGACGACGCTTCAAGTTGGAGCGAAACGCTCGACGCGTTAAAATGGACAAGTCGAGCGTTTCGCGGCGTCTTGTTGAGCGAGTTTGCGTTATTCGGCGGCGTCCGTTTCGGCGGTTTCCGACGTTTCCTCGGGCGCGTTTTCGGGCGTTTCGTCGGTCTTTTTCGGGCCGTCCGCCTCCTTGACGATGCGAATCGCGTCGACCGCCGGATTTTCGACGAGCGAAATTTCGCGAACGACCGCGCCGACGTGCAGACGCGCCGTCGGGCCTTCCGCCGGTTCGCGGTATTTCTCCGGATTCGCGAAGCGGAGCGCGAGGCTTCCGGCGGTTTCGATATATTCGGTCATTTTCGGCGAAATTTCCGGGTTTTCGTCGCCGAACTCCGGCGCTTCGTCCGTTACGAGGAGAACCGACGCGCCCATATAGTTGCCCGGATAGAGGAGAACGCAACGGGAGCGGTTTGGCGACGCGAACGCCGCGTCAAGCGCGTCGCAGTCCTTTTGGTTCCGGCCGACGACGCAGTAAGCGTTTTCGTCGAGGCGCAGGCGGCGGCCGGCGGCGATCAGGCGCGCGTCCCAAACCGTCGGTTGCTTTTTGAATTTCAACATATCGCGAACGCGCGGCGAATAGGAGTTTTCGCAAAGAACGCATCCGGTCGACGGTTGCGGGATCGTTTTAATATCGTAATCTTTGCGGGCGAGCCAAACGAGCTTGCCGCGTCCGCGCCCGGTGAAGGAGCGGAGTTTTTCGCGGTCGAGCGAGCCGTCTTTCTCCGGCGCGGTCGGGTTCAAGACCTTCGCCGAAAGCGGGCGGACGAGTTTGTCGCCGAGTCCGGATTCGCGGGAGATCAACATCAGTTGGTGAATCTTTTGGCTGTTCGGACGTTGACCGGAGATTTCGCCGGTCGCGACGAAATCGGCGCCGATCTCCTCCATTAGCTTTTTCGCTTCGCGACACATCATCGCGCGGCAGTCGAGGCAAGGGTTGACGTTCGAGCCGTATCCCCAGCGGGGATTCGCGAGCATTTTCATATAGTCTTCGCCGAGTTCGCGAACGACGAGTTCGATTCCCAACTCTTTCGCTCGGTCGGCGGCCTCTTGCGAACAATCGTGGAAGGGCGTGATAATATTCAAACCGACGACTTCGACGCCTTGCTCTTGCAGAAGTCGCGTCGCGAGCAGGCTGTCCAAACCGCCGGAAAAAAGAACGATCGCTTTCATCGGAACCTCGTGTTTTCGCCGTGGTAGCGTCGCGCTCGACGTTCGGGGCGAAAATCGCGGCGCGTTCGAGGCCGCGTCGACGGCGTTCCGACGGCCTCCGTTATTTTCCTTATTATACGCGATTTTTTTCGGAGCGCGACCGCCCCCGACGCTTCTTTTTTCGCGAAAAAACGAAACGGTTCGCGGCGAGAAGGAAGGAAGAAGCGAAACGAAGGGAAGAATTAACGCAACGGAATGAAACGGAACGGAACGAAACGGAACGCAACGGAACGAAACGCAACGGAACGCAACGGAGAGAAACGGAACGAAACGGAACGAAACGGAACGAAACGGAACGAAACGGAACGAAACGGAACGAAACGGAACGAAACGGAACGAAACGGAACGAAA
>JAGBDD010000153.1 GCA_017937685.1 Thermoguttaceae bacterium
CGAAGCGGGCGCGGCGACCGGGACGACCGCCGGAATCGCGTCGACGATCGGAGCGACGGCGCCGCGACGCAACTTCAAACGAGCGTCGCCTTGTTCCCAGTCGAGTTCCGAAACGTTGTTTTCCTTCATCAGTTCGACGAGGAAACGGACGCCTTCGAGGGTGAAAACGCCGTCTTGCGGAGCGTTTTGCGAAGGAGTTTTCTTTTCTTTCTTTTCTTTTTCGGCCATTTTGCGCGGCTTTCCTATTTTAACGTTGCGGAAACAAATCGATCCAATTTTGCGAAGTCCGGAAGAACGGCGACGTCCGTCCAGCGACCGTCGGCTTCGAAGAGGCGCGCCGTTTCGGAGGCGGTCGTCGGGCTCATTTCGACGAAAATTTTGCCGCCGCTCTTGAGATAATCGGGCGCCGTCGCGATAATTCGAGCGACGATCTCGACGCCGGTTTCGCCCCCGACGAGCGCGAGCTTCGGTTCAAAGTCGCGAACCGTCGGCTCCAGTTCGGCGTACTCCGACGCGGAAACGTAAGGCGGATTGCTAACGACGACGTCGAAACGACGCTCCGGTTTCAGCGCGGAAAAGAGGTCGGATTCGACGAACTCGACGCGGTCGGCGATCCCGTTCTTCTCGGCGTTGCGGCGAGCGACGGCCAACGCGGCGGGGGAAATATCGAGCGCCGTCAAGCGAACGTTCGGCAAATTTTTCGCCAACGCGATCGCGACGCAACCGCTTCCGGTTCCGACGTCGCAAAGATTCCAAACGCGCCCGGCGTCGAACGTTCCGGCTTCGCGCGCCGCTTTGTCCGTTTTTTTAACGAGTTCGACCGCCTCCAAAACAAGCTGTTCCGTCTCCGGACGCGGAATCAACACGTCGCGGTTCGTTTCGAAGTCGAGCGAGTAAAATTCCTTTTTCCCAACGAGATGCGCGACCGGTTCGCCCGCGCCGCGCCGCTTTACCAACGAACGGAAGAGCGCGCGTTCGTCGTCGTTCGGAACGGAATCGTAATTAACGTACAAGTTGACGCGAGTCGTTTTGAGCGCGAACGCTAAGAGAATTTCGGCTTCCAAACGGGGCGAGTCCGCGCCCTTTTCGGTGAAAAAAGTCGTCGTCCATTCGAGCAGACGCCGCGTCGTCCAAGTTTCGCCTTGCGACATTTTCGACTCCTTCGAAAATTTTACCGCCGCGTTTATTTCCGCGTCGAACAAAAGTCGAGGTTGCGGAGCAAAACGGCGTCGACGGTTAAAATCGTTAAAAAGGGCAACGTTTGCGATTACTCGATCGTGCCAAACGAACTGCGCAAGTCTTGCCGCTCGTAATCGAGGAGCCCTTCGATTACCGAGGAAAGGTCGCCCGCGAGGATAACGTCCAATTTGTACAACGTCAACCCGATGCGGTGATCGGTAACGCGGTTTTCCGGGAAGTTGTAGGTGCGAATCCGCTCGCTGCGGTCGCCGCTGCCGAGTTTGCTCATCCGCTCTTGCGAACGACGGGCTTGTTCTTCGGCGCGCTTTTGTTCGTAAAGTCGCGTTTTCAAGACGCGGAGGGCCTTCGCCAAGTTCTTGTGTTGGCTTTTTTCGTCTTGGCAACTGACGACGAGGCCCGTTTCCAAGTGCGTCAAGCGAATCGCCGACGCGGTTTTGTTGACGTGCTGACCGCCCGGGCCGCTCGCGCAGAAACGGTCGACGCGGTAGTCGTCCGGTTTGAGGTCGACTTCGACGTCCTCCGGTTCCGCCATTACCGCGACGGTCGCCGCCGACGTGTGAATGCGCCCCTTCGTTTCGGTTTCCGGAACCCGTTGAACGCGGTGCCCGCCGCTTTCGAATTGGAGTTCGCGGTAACAACCTTCGCCGTCGACGCCGAAAACGATTTCCTTAAAGCCGCCGATTTCGGTCGGACTCATCGACATCAGCTCGATTTTCCAGCCGCGACCTTCGCAGTAACGCTTGTACATTTCGTAGAGGTCGCGAGCGAAAAGCGCCGCTTCGTCGCCGCCGGTGCCGGCGTGAATTTCGAGAATGCAGTGCGTGCGGTTCGCGTCCGCGCCGCCGATGGTGAGGTCGAGAAGCTCGTTCCAGTAGGTTTCGCGCTCTTCGCGGAGTCCCGGAAGCTCCATTTCGGCGAGTTCGCGCATTTCGGCGTCCGCGCCTTCGAGCATTGCCTTCGCTTCTTCGATTTCGGCGTTGAGCTGTTTGAAACGACGATACTTGCCGCAAAGTTTCGTCAAAGAACCGTGTTCGCGCGCAACGGCGGCGAATCGGCTGGAGTCGGCCAAGACCTCTTGGTCGTCCATTTGGCGTTCAAGCTCTTCAAAACGAGCGAGTTTTTCGTCGAGTAATTTGCGCATCGCGGTTCTTGAATCGTCGTATTTATTAATATGGGAGGGGGGCGAAAAAGTAAAACGTCGCGACGCGTCGAAATAAGGACGCGACGGTCGCGAAACGTTCCTTCCGAACGGCGAAAAAGGAAACGCGGTAAGCGCCTTGCAAGCCGTTGACGAGAGGCGGCGTTCCGTCTTTTAAAACGCGGCGACGCGTTCTAGCAAGACAAAACAAATCCGCCGTCGGACGTCTTTCAAACGTCGACTTAACGACGCGTCGAGAACGACGCGTAAAACGTCGGGACGCGCCGATCTCGAAGCGTCCCGAAACGTTGAAGACCCGTCCGAAGCGGAATTAGGCCTTTTTCTTGCCGTAGTTGCCGGAGAACTTGTTGCGGAATTTTTCAATGCGGCCCGCGGAGTCGACGAACTTGAGGCGACCGGTGTAGAACGGGTGGCACGCGTTGCAAATATCGACTTTGAGTTCCGGTTTCGTGCTGCGGGTCATGAAGGTGTTGCCGCAACCGCAGGTAACTTTCGTTTCCACGTACTTCGGATGGATTTTTTCTTTCATCGTAGCTTCTCTTTTCAAACGTTTTTCGCCGCGAGGGATCCCAGCGACGGCGCGAACGGCGCGCGGTCGCCCCTTGCGAATCGAAAACACGCGTTAGGGTTATAGGCGACGGCGACGCGAAGGGACGTAAAAAGCGCCCAATCGCTAGACCGTCAATCAACGAGACATTTTACCAAATTTTGACGACTTGGCAAGGGCCGCCGAGCGAACGTCGGCGATAATTTTTCGGTCTCGACCAAATTTTTCGCGTTTTTAAGTCGGAAAAACGCCGTAATTTGCGTAAATTTTCTATTTTGAAATTTTAGCAAGTCGACGCAATTTGCCCGGAACGCCTCGTTTGCCCGCCGGGCGGCGCGTCGCGAGGCGTTTTCGAAAAACGAGCGGAAACCGATTACAGTTGCAACACGTCGTTCATATCGTAAAGTCGACCCGCCGGTTGGGCCGCGAGGAACTTCGCCGCGGCGAGGGCGCCGGTCGCGTAAGCGTCGCGATTCGAGGCGCGAACGGTAACTTCGAGCGTTTCGCCGAGCATGCCGAAGACGACGGTGTGTTCGCCCGGGTTGTCGCCGACGCGGATCGCGTGGTAGGCGATTTCGTTGTGCGGACGGGCGCCGGTTTTCCCGCCGCGACCGTCGCGGAAGGAGTCGATTCCCATTTCGGCGGCGATGAGCGAGCCGAATTTTAGCGCGGTGCCGCTCGGCGCGTCGACCTTGTAACGGTGGTGGCGTTCGAGAATTTCGACGTCGGCGTCTTGATCTTTCAGCGCTTTCGCGGCGATTTGCGTCAGTTTCATCGCCAAATTAACGGACGGACTCATACTCGGCGAGCGAAGAACCGGGATCGTTTTCGACGCGTCTTCCAAGCGTTGGAGTTGCTCCGCGTCGGCGCCGGTCGTCGCGTAAACGAGCGCGATTTTGCGGTCGAGGCAAAGGGCGAGGAGAGCGTCGAGGGCGCGCGGCGACGAGAAATCGACGATAACGTCCGGTTGAACGTCGGCGGGAAGCTCGGCGGTAATCGGGACGCCGATTTTAGCGATACCGGCGACTTCTCCGGCGTCGCGACCGAGTTCGGGGCAGGTCGGCGCTTCGAGCGCGGCGACGATTTGCAGTTCCGGGTCGGCGGCGCCGAGCGCGACGAGGCGTTTGCCCATTTTGCCGGCGGCTCCAAAAAACGCTATTTTGGTCATTTTGCGTATCCTTTACTTCTTGCGCGTTGTTTGTGTTTGGCGTGTTCTCTCTATTTTCCGTTTTAACTCGGCGACGAACGAACGCTTATAGTGTCCGCGATTTTATAAGTAAAACGAATAACGTTTGATTGGCGACGGTTACTCGGGGACGGTCGTCGCTTCGACGTTCGATTCCGGCGTCGACGCTGCGGGGGAGGCGTCCGAGTTGACCGACGCGCCGCCGAGCATTTCGATAAAGCGGGTCGTTTGCGCCGAAAAAACTTTGCGATGTTTGTAAATAACGCCGATCGGTCGCGTTAATTTGGGTGAAACAAGGGGAATGGCGACCATTTTGCCGCTTTCGACGTCCGAAACGACCGTCGGCGCGGGGAGAATGCTGACGCCGAGGCCGACTTCGATCGCTTGTTTGATCGTTTCGATGTTGTCGAACTCCATCGCGACGTCGACGTGAACGCCGCGTTGGCGCATATAACGGTCGGTTTCCTTGCGGATGAAAAGGTCGCGGTCGAAAGCGACGTACTCGACGTTTTGCAGCTGTTCGAGCGTCAACGTTTTTTCCTTCGCCAACGGGTGATTCGGCGGCGCGACCACGACCATCTCCTCCGAACGGAGCGGGATAACGTTCAGTTCCGGCGACGTCGTCGGGTAGGAGACGATTCCCAAGTCGGCCTCGGAGTTGAGGACGGCTTGGTAAACTTTCGACGGGTGAAGAAATTCGAGTCGAATTTTCGTTTTCGGACACTCTTTCATAAACTCGCGCATACACTTGCTCATATCGTGCAGGCCGACCGAGTAAATCGCCGCGACGTGAATCGTGCCGCCGCCTTGATTGTAAAGAGTTTGCACCCGAGTAACGACGGAGTCGTAAGTTTCGAGGATTTCGCGAAAGCCTTCGTAACAGATTTGGCCCTCTTGCGTCAACACGAACGGGCGTTTCGTGCGGTCGACGAGCTGCGTTCCGATCTGTTTTTCGAGGCGGTGAATCGATTGCGTCGCCGCGGATTGGCTGATGTTGTTCGCTTCGGCGCCGCGCGAGAAACTTTGATAGTGGACGACGTCGCAGAAAATTCTAAAAGTTTCGATATTCATAAGAGCGCGTTCCTTAACGTTTCGCTTTGTCGACGGACGGCGGAAGAAACGTTCGCCGTCGGGGCGTTCGCGAAAAACGGGGGCGGATTAACAAATATAATTCCGCCGAACGTTATATTAGTCTAATCTTATCATATTTCGGCGTTTTTTCAAGAGCGTCCGCGTTTCGCCGTTTCGATTTTTTAACGAAAACGCTTCCGTCGCGACCTATTATTAATAACGCGCGGGGTTGGTATTAGGTCGAATTATGTTAAGGAAATTCGGGCGGACGACGATAGCGGTTTTCGGCAAGAATAATGGGAAAATGGAGGTTCGCGTCGCGTCGCCCCCTTTTTTCTCGCGCAAGAAGCGCTATACTTTAGGTAGGACAAGAAATTTTTTAAGACGAAACGAAAGATTTTTCGCGCGTTTTTTGAGCGTTCGCTCGGTTTTCGAACGAAGCGGAGCGACGAGGAGACGGCGCGAAAAGCAAAAGACGGAGGATGATAATATGTCGAACGGAATGAATCGTCGGGACGCGATGCGTTTTGCCGGATTGGCCGCCGGAACGTTCTTCGCCGGAGGTTCGTTGAGCGCGTTCGCCGCCGAGAAAGCGGAGGCGGGCGAATTTTGGAAATACGCCGTCGTCGACCCGCAAAAGGTCGCCGACACGGCTTACGAAAATTACAAGGTCGGGCGTTGTATGTATACGACGTTTTACGGAATCGTGTACAACGTCGGGCTCGTTTTGGAGAAAACCGACCCGATCGCGGCGGCGCCGATTCTCCATTTTCCCTATTATATGATGAAATACGGCACCGGCGGCGGGAACGACTGGGGAACGCTCTGCGGTTCGCTCAACGGCGCGATGGCGGCGATTTCGCTCTTCGTTCCGAACTCGGATAAGCGCAAGGCCCTTTGCGACGAGATCGCGAACTACTACGAGCAAACGATGTTCCC
>JAGBDD010000154.1 GCA_017937685.1 Thermoguttaceae bacterium
ACGCGAGCGTCGCAAGACTCGGACGCGGCTTCACGACGTCGACGCAAAACGCCGGAAAGAGCCAAAGGACGACGGACGCCGCCAGAACCGCCGCGCAAGTCGCCGCCGCGTCCAAGTCGGGCGCCAACGCGGCGACGCCGACGCACGCCGCCGCAATGAAAACGGCGACGCCCCAACACGCGAAAATTCGCTTAAAGTACCCGCCGACGCCGAGTTCCGCCTTCTCTTTTATTCGCTTTTCTCCCATTTTTGCCTCCGTTTGGTCGCGGTAAAGAACGGCGCGCGTTAGCTTTCGGAAGCGCCGCCCTTTGGTTCCTTGCCCTAAACAAGATTATAAACGACGCCGTGTCAAAAATCAAGAGAAAAACCAAGAATGCGATCAAAAGAAGCAAAATAATTTAAAAACGGCGACGCTTCAAGTTTTTCACAAAACCGCCGCCTCTTTTCTCATTCAGCGCAGCTGTTTATTCCAACATTTTTCAAACTTTTCAAAACGGCGCGTTCTGATTATCTCGCCGTTTTTCACTATTTTCAAACGTCC
The DNA here is from genome assembly GCA_017937685.1 of Thermoguttaceae bacterium. Lineage (GTDB taxonomy): Bacteria > Planctomycetota > Planctomycetia > Pirellulales > Thermoguttaceae > RUG369. The sequence continues at coordinate 542 of JAGBDD010000154.1, forward strand.
GCGTTTTCAGCCTCTTTCGCTCCGCCCTTCGCTTCTTCGACGATGGAAAGGAGGAAAGCGAAAGCGCCGTAAGTCGCCGCCGAAACCCAATAGACGCAGAGCGTCGGCAGGCCGACAACCGCGCCGAAAACTCGCGACGCCGGGTTCATCTCCGGAACCGCGCCCGACGCGCAAATTCCCGTCAACGCCAACGCGCCCAACGCCGCCGGAACGCCGATCGCCGTAAAAATCGTCCAACGCAAACGACGCGTCGTCGCGTAAACGCTTTTACCGTTCAACTTAAAAACCAACCAAGCGACGTAAAGGAGAAAAACCGCAACCGCCGGCGCTTTGTTCTCCCATCCCGGTTTGCACGCGGCCTCGCTCCCGCAAAGAACCGCCGCGCCGCCGAACAGCGTCAAAACGAGAGCGGAAATCGCCGTCGCGAGAATCGGTCGCGGGTTCAACGCGTCGACGCAAAACGTCGGAAAAAGCCAAATCGCGCCGAGCGCCGTCCAGAAAAAGAACGCTCCGGCGACCGCGGCGACCTTTGGCGCTTCGAGAAGCCCGCCGCAAACGCCGCCGAGAAGCAGAAACGCGCCCATCCCCAAAATGAAAACGCCCCAAAACGCTAAAACGCGCAAAAAATAACCGCCGACGCCGATTTCTTTCTTCGCCTTTGTCGCTTCTTCGTTCATTTTTCGCTCTCCTGTTTCGCGATTGTCGACGTCGACGCCCGTTTCGCCGCGCGACGTCTTTTATTACTTCATATAACATTATAGGCGACGCCAAGTCAAAAAACAAGTCGACAAGCGCAAAAAAGAAAAAAATTTTTCAAAAAAGACGCAAACGCCGATTTTCCGCGACGCGCGTTTCAGAAATCAAACGCGCCTTTCACCGACAAGCGGAGCCCCGGCGGCGTTTCGACGTTCCCAACGTCTCCGCCCGACGCCGAAATCCGGACGGCGTTTCAATCTCAACCCCGCCTTCGCCCCGCCAAGCTGATTCTGGGCGACGCGCTTCCAAAACCGTTCCCGACCGCCCATTTTTCCCGCGTTCTTCGCCGCCGCTCAAAGAACGTCGCCTTCCGGACGCCGCCGCTTAAACGACGTTCCGCGTTCGCGTCGGTTTCGGCGTCGTTTAAAATTCGTCCTCGCCCGCCTTTTGGGCCGAGCCCGCGACGAATACGCGACGCCGTCGTCGTTCCTCGCCCGTCGTCTCCCGCCTTAGAAAAGCGTCAAGTTCAAAGCGTCAAGAAATAAAAAAAGCTCGAAAACTTACGTTTTCGAGCTTTTCAAGTGGAGAGTATGGGAGTCGAACCCACGACCTCAACATTGCGAACGTTGCGCTCTCCCAACTGAGCTAACTCCCCATTTTTAAGCCGCCGAAGCGACCGCCAACCGGTTCCAACCGCTTGCTCAACTTTACCTCTTGAAGAAACTTAGTTTCGCTTGCGTCTCGTTGTCCCCAACTGACAAAAGAGATTTTAACCGATCTTCGCGAATTGTCAACGGGCAAAACGGAAAAATTTTAATTTTTTTCTTTCGACCTTTCAAAACGCGCTCCACGCCTCGTTATTCCTTGCGCGTTTCCCCTATTTTCGCGTCGACGCCCCTATTCCGACGTTTTTTTCGCTTCGACCGGTCGTTTTCGGCGCCGGGAACGCCAATTTTTCTTTTCCCCTTTTAATAATATTGACGCGACGCCCGATTCGCGCCGCGTCCGCCCCGCCGTTCGCCGCCGTCAATTCCGAGTCGCTCCCGTTTTTTCGCCGTATTCCCAATCGACGGCGTCCCAACCCGGAACGCGCGATTTCGCCCCGACGCCCTCGCAATCGAAACGATATTCGACGCCGTCGACGCGCCAACGGTCGAGCGGCGTCGCTTCGTTTCCCGCGTCCTCCCCCTTGCTTCAACGCAAACGCTTGTTTTAAATCCGTTTACCGCAAACGTCAAAGCAACCGTCGCCGCCGCGAAAAGCCCGACCGTCCGACATTTTCTCGTCATATTCCTCCCCTTCTTCCCCGCTTTTTTACCGTTGAAATCCTACTTCTCGTTAAAAATTGACCGATTCGTTCTAAAAGTGAAAAGTTTTGCCGCCCGTCGACCGATATTTTACCGGAAGAAGCGTCGCCGTCGGCGCTTCGCCGCGCGAAATAAAAGCCCCCCCCTTTTCTTTCGCTCCAAAACGGTTAGAATGACGAAAGAATGTTTTGCCGTTCGACGCTCGAACGCGCCCGTTCCCGATTCTCGCTTTCGCGACCCCTTCCGAACGGCGCTTTAGGCAGTTTAGATAAAAAAGTCGAGAATTTTTATGGACGTCCTCAAACGTTTGGAAGGAATCGACGGGCTCGTCGGTTCGACGCCGCTCTTAAAAATCGACCTCCGCTGGCAAGGCAAGCCGCGCTCCGTCTTCGCGAAAGCGGAATATCTCAATCTGACCGGTTCGATTAAAGACCGAATGGCGGCGCATATTCTTCGCAAAGCCTTCCAAAACGGCGAGTTACGCCCCGGCGCGACCATCGCCGAAGCGACGAGCGGCAACACCGGCATTTCGTTTTCCGCGTTCGGTCGGGTCGCCGGTTGCCGCGTCGTCATCTTTATGCCGGACTGGATGTCGGCCGAGCGAATCAATTTGATGAAGGCTTACGGCGCCGAAGTTCGCCTCGTTTCCCGCGAAGAGGGCGGCTTCAAAGGCTCGATCGCGTTGGCCGAAAAGATGCGCGCCGACGACCCGGAAAACGTCTTTTTGCCGCGTCAATTCGACAACGAAGACAACTGCGAGGCGCACTTCCTCTCGACGGGGCCGGAAATTGTCGCGCAACTTGCCCAATTTAACCGCGAACCGGACGCTTTCGTCGCGGGCGTCGGCACCGGCGGGACGGTGATGGGTTGCGGTCGTTACATCAAGAGCCGTTTCCCGAACGCGACGATTCACCCGCTCGAACCGTCGAGTTCGCCGACTCTTTCGACCGGATACAAAATCGGTTTCCACCGCATTCAAGGAATTTCGGACGAGTTCATTCCGGCGATTTTGAAACTCGACCAACTCGACTCGGTCGTTAAAGTCGACGACGGCGACGCAATTTTAGCGGCGCAAATGTTGTCGAAAAATCTCGGCCTCGGGGTCGGGATTTCGGCGGGCGGCAACTTCCTCGGCGCCCTTAAACTCCTCAACGCGACGCCCGAAGAACAAGCGCAAAAAGCGACGGTCGTTACAGTATTCACCGACGACAACAAAAAATACCTTTCGACCGACTACGCGAAGGTCGAGGAAGCGAAACCCGGTTTCCTTTCGCCGGAAATCGAACTCCTCGGCGTTACGGCGGTTCGAACGCGCTAACAGTCGCCGTTTGAACGTTTAACGTTGTTTTCTCGCTCATTCGACAAAAAACGTCCGCTCCGTTTTAACTCGGGGCGGACGTTTTTGCACAATATTAAAAATTTTCAAAACCGCTTTAAAGCGCGGGGGCAAGAGCGGGCAACGTCGCCCTTGCCCTTCGTTGCGTTTCGGTTATTTCAGCTCGATCGTATCGACGCCGAACATCGTTCCGATCGACTTCGCGTTTTTGCCGACGATCTCGACTTCGAGCGTTCCAGACGCCGCCGCTTTAGTCGTCGGAATCGCCAGTTTCACGACGCGACGTTCGACGCCCGCCGGAATGAAGAAATCGACCGGGTCGCCGACGCGAGCGCCGTTCCAATAAAATTGCGCGACGCAATAATCGTTAGCGACTGTCGTTCCAAGGGTTACGCTTTCCGCTCCCGCCGGAACGTCCGCGACTTCAATCGACAATTTGTCGCCAACTTTGCCTTGCGACCACCAAAGTTGCTTCGAATTTTGCCAAACAAACTCCGGTTTTCGCTCTTCAAAAACCTTCATCTCTTGAACCGCGACGCGCCCGCCGGTCGCCGCTTTTTCGCCCGCTTTGAAGCCGTTCAAATCGAACGAAAACTCGCGGTCGTACTCGACCGGTTCCATCGCTTCGTCTTCCATATCGCCGCGATCCGGCCCGTCGACCAACGCGGCGCCCGGCGCTCCGTACCAGAATGTCGCGACCGAATAATCGACCGTCGCCGCTTCCCAATGCCAAATTTCCATATCGAAACGGAAATCTTTTGCAAACGGGATCGCGTCGAGCGAGCGGAAACGCAAGTTGGTCGTATTCCCGAAGTTAGACGGCCCTTCGGCGCGCGGCTGCGCGTGGAACGGCGCCTCGAAATACGCCGGCGTACACCAAGCGTACCCGTAATAATCCTCCGTCCCGGTGCCGAAGTGCGACGGAAACTTCTCGCCGTCGACGTAAATCTTTTCGTCCCCTTCGCCCCACCAAGCCGGGGTCGAGTTAACGATCGACAATACGTCGCCAACATAAACGCCTTTACCGTCGACGGTTAAATAATTCCAGTCGCGCGTTCCGTTCCCGGCGACCGTCTCGATTTCGCGTTCTTGCCGCCAATCGGCGCGGAAGTACATCGTGTCGTCCGTCCAAGGTCGCTTCGTATAATAAACGGCGTATTCGACGTCGACGTCTTGGTCGCCCCAATTAACAAACGAGACGCGCGCCTCTTTTTGGAACGGCATATTCCAATAAGCCTTCATCGTCCCGTCTTCGCAAACTTCGGTATACCAAGACTTATACGGGTTAAGGCCGACGCCGGAGCCGAAGAACTCGCCGACCGGAACCCAAACGGTTTCCTCGCCGTCGAACGAAATCGCCAAAATAACGCTCCGCGTCGCGGCCGCCAAATCCTCGGCGTGAAGTTTAACGTCGATCTCGGTCAAGGCCCCCGGCCCTCGAACGCGGTGCGCGCCGAAGAGGCCTTCCATTTCCTCCGACTTCATATAACGCTTGAAGCCGCGCGTCTCGGCGTTCATTCCGAACGTCGTTTTTCCCGGATTCAGGAGCAGGTCGCCGACCGCGGCGATCTTAACCTTTTGCGCGTCAAGAACTTGCGTCGAGAACGATTCGACCGTCGTCCCCGCCGGATACGTCCGGTAGTTGATTTGATAATAAAGGTTCCCCTGCTCCTTCATATTGTCGCAGGTGATTTTAACGCTTTTCGCGTAAGGAATCGGCAGGTAGAGGTTGCGCCCGCGCGCCCGTTCCGCCGAAAGGGGCGCGCCGACGAGCGCTTCGCCGCCGATAATTTCGTCGATTTTCCCGACGACCGCCGGTTCCGCGGCGCCGTCGATATAAATGCGAAGCGTCGTCTTGTAACGCGGCGCGGTGATCCACCAACGGACGACGGCGCCGGGCCCTTCCGCTTCCATCAAGACGGCTTCTTCGCGGTCGCCGTTCTTTTCGACGCGAATAAATTGCGCCGTGTCGGCGTTGGCGAACCAATTTTCGCTCGGACTTTTCGCAGCGCGGTCGTAACTGCTCGCTTGTCTGCAAGTATAATTCGGAAAACGAGTTAACGCGTCGCGGTCGACCATTTCGTCAAGAAGCGTCGCGAGCGAAACGGCGGAAGCGTTCGTTTTCGCGTCGGCGTTCGCCTCCGCCGCCTTAACGTTTAACCCATTGTTAAACAAGAAGATAAAGAGCGCGAGAGCGCAAACGGAGACGCAAGCGCGCGCCGCCGTTCGAATCGAACGCGAATAAAGCGTCGTCATATCCTCAACCTTTCGTTACAAAATTCCAATTTTCGAAAACCGTTAAACATTCCGCCGACGTCGCCGACTTCTCGCCGCGTCGACCGCCGTTTGCACAATCGATTTTCGACAAAGTTCGTCTCTTTAATGATACCCGTTCGCAACGCAAAAATAAAGGGGGCGTCCGCGATTTACCCTAATTTTTGCGTAAAAAACCGCGAAAAAATCGCCGCGTTAGCTTTTCGCCGTCTTGAAACGCCGAGTTTATCTCCGACGGCGCGAAACAAAATCGCAAAATTGTCCTAAAATTCTGCGACGCCGTTCCGACGCGGTTGTCGATTCGTCGTTCGTTTCGAAGCGCGTCGACGACGAATAAGAATAAAAAAACCGCCTAAACGACTTCTGTAAAACGTTTAAGCGGTTTTTCATCTTCAAAGCGAACGCTTAACGAAGCGTCGCGATCGCAACATTTAGAGCTGTTCGCGGTAGGCGCCGAGGAACTCGAAACCGCCTTCGCTTTCGAGTTGCGCCAACATTTTCAACGTCGGTTCCGAACGGAGCGTTCCTTCGACGTCGAAGTAGAAACGGAACTCGAAATCCTTGCCGAGAATCGGGCGGCTTTCGATTTTGCAAACGTTCAGCCCCAGCGAAGCGAAGCGCGAAATCAGGTTGTAAAGCGCGCCCGGACGGTGAGATAGCGTCGTCGTGAACGTGATCTTGTCGCCGTCCGGATAGATTTCGAGATTCTTCGAAATGCAAATGAAACGCGTATAGTTATGATCGCTGTTTTGAATGCGTTCGCTCAACGACGTAAGACCGTAAATCTCGGCGCAGTTGCCGCTTGCGATCGCCGCAATATCGTCGCGTTCCGAGTTCGCGACGATCCTCGCCGCGACGGCGGTGTTCTCGCAGACGGTCGCTTTAATTTCCGGATGCGCTTTCAAAAATTCGCCGCATTGGAGGAGCGCTTGTTCGTGCGACACGATTTCGCGAATGTCGCCCAGTTTGACGCCCGGTTTCGCGAGAAGGTTGTGTTCGACCTTCAGCTTTAAACACCGAACGATATGGAAGTTATATTTGCGCGTCAGGTCGTAAACGGCGTTGACGGAACCGGCGGAACTGTTTTCGATCGGCAGAATCCCGTAACGGCACATACCGGAGTCGACCGCTTGGCAGACGCCTTCGAAGTTCTTGAAATAAAAGATTTTCGGAATCGAGAACAACTTGTCGCAAGCCTGTTGCGAGTACGCGCCTTCGACGCCTTGACAAGCGACGGTCGCCTTATGCGGGAAGAAACCGGGCGTTTCTTCGAGCGCCTTGCGAACTGAATCGACGAACGGCGACGGAATGTCGATTTTTTCTCGTTGGTAGTCGCGGCTCAAGTCCAAAAGTACGTTATAAAACGATTTAACGTATTCTTCAAGTTCTTCGCCGACCGCGTCCGCCGCGTGGTAAACGACGTCGCGCTCGCGCTCTTGCGACAACACCTTGACGCCGTGTTCCTTTTTATAACGGGCAACTTCCGCCGCGGCGTCCATTCGATCGCGGAAAAGTTTCACAATCTGTTCGTCGATCGCGTCAATGCGATTTCTTTGTTCCTCGAGATTCGTCATCTTCCTATTTTCCTTATTTTAACGTCGGTTGCGGCGCGTCTCCAAGTTCGCTTTTCCAACGCGCCGTCCGTTTTTTGATTTCTATCTGCCGGAAACATTTTTCAAACAATTCAAACGTCGTCGTTTTGGCTGATCGACTTAACCGCGATAAGCGTATGGGCGAATCGCTTCGACGTCTTTCATCATCGTCGCAAAGGCTTTCGGCGTAAGGGATTGCGCGCCGTCGCAGAGCGCTTTCGGGGGATTGTTGTGAACTTCGACGATAAGCCCGTCGGCGCCGACGGCGGTCGCGGCGAGCGAAGTCGGGTGAACGAGTTTCGCGTCCCCGGTGGCGTGGCTCGGGTCGACGACGATCGGCAGGTGCGTCAGGCGGCGCAAAACCGGAATCGCGGCCAAATCAAGCGTGTTGCGGGTGTACGTTTCGAAGGTGCGAATGCCGCGTTCGCAAAGGATGACGTTCTCGTTTCCGCCTGCCATAATGTACTCGGCGCTCATCAGCAACTCTTGGAGCGTGCTGGACATACCGCGCTTGAGCAAAACCGGCTTGCGCATTTTGCCGACTTGCTTGAGCAACTCGAAGTTTTGCATATTGCGAGCGCCGATTTGGATAATGTCGACGTCCTCGAAAAGCGGCAGTTGCGACGCGTCCATCGCTTCGGTGATGATCGGCAACCCCGTTTCTTTCTTAGCTTTAACGAGAAGACGCAAGCCTTCGGCGCCGAGACCTTGGAAAGCGTAAGGCGAGGTGCGCGGTTTGAAAGCGCCGCCGCGAAGAATTGTAGCGCCCGCTTCCTTAACCGCCTTCGCAATCTCGACGATTTGCTCTTCCGACTCGATCGAACACGGCCCCGCCATCGTTTGGAAATGTCCGCCGCCTATTTTAACGCCGTTCGCAAGTTCAACGATCGTATCCTCTTCGTGGAAACGACGGTTCGCTTGTTTGAACGGTTCTTGAACGCGTTGCACCGACTCGACGATTTCGAGCGCCTTCAGCATGTCGACGTCGACGCTCTTTGTATCGCCGACCAGCCCGACGACCGTGTGCGCGTCGCCGACGCTGAGGTGCGATTCGAGCCCCATTTCCTTAAGTTGCTCGGTTAAATTCGCGATTTGATCTTCGCGAGCGTCTTTTTTCAGCAAAATAATCATCGTTAAATCCTTCTCAGGGGGGCGTTTGACTCAAAAAAAAGACCCTGCAACGCGCTGTCGCAGGGTCTTTATTATTTTCGGAATATCGTTAACAACAACCATTCAACGACGCTTCCCAACCTATGCGGCAACGCAAGACTCGACTAAGCCCGTAAAGAGGAAGGCATAGTTAAAGCCGTAGGATTTCGCGTTGTAATAATAGGTAAAGGACGGCATTGAAAAAGTCGTTGTTTTATGCGCGGTTTAAACGGTTTAATTTCAAATTTCACAGCGCCGCGCCGAAATCAAAACCGACGCGTCGCCGAAATACGCAAGCCTTAAAATTTTTTCGATTTCACTTGACTAACTTACGTCCGACGCTTATAAATATATGACGCTTAAAAAAAATGTCAAGGGGCTTTTTCAATTTTTTTGTTTATAACAAAAAGACGACGAGGAAAAAGCGCGTCCGTAGAATCGGGCCCGTTCGTTCCTTCGTTAGCCGTCGCCCAAGTTAACGTTTACAAGGAAATTTGCACGTTATTTATAAAATTCAAACGCGCTATATCCGCGACGTCTTTCGCCGTCGCCCTTTTATTTTAAGGAACCCTAACCGATGCTATTTCAATCGTTACACGTCAATCGTCGCCGACGCGCGCTTCCGAGCGTTTCGCTTGGAGCCGCTTCGCTTGCCTTGCTCGGCGTTTTTCCGCCGGGCGTTTTGCCGCTTGCCTCGGCGCAAGACTCCGCCGCGATTTCCGCAACGTCTGACTTTGCGCCCAACTTAATCACCGACCGCAACCTTGAACGCACGACGTATCAGCAAGCGGGCGGTTACGACGCTCGTTTCGATCTAAAAACCGACGCCGTTATGGTTTACGGCGTTTCCGACGAAGCGATCGCGTCGCTCGAAAAGTGGCGCGCCGCGAGCGGTTCCCAAGTCGCGGTGATGACGGGCGTCGCTTGGGGAAGTTACAACGATTATCTCGACGGAAAGTTCGACGGCGCAACGCATTGGGACGACGCGCAAGTCCGAGCCGACGGCGAGCGCATTATGCACGACCCGGCGACGCCGTACCTCGTCCCGAGTATCGCGTTCTGCGATTACCTCGAAACGCGCCTGAAAAAAGTCGTCGACGCCGGGATCGAAACGCTCTTCCTCGAAGAGCCGGAACTCTGGGCGTTCGCGGGCTTTAGCGACTCCTTCAAGCGCGAATGGCAAATGTATTACAACGAGCCGTGGATTCGTCCCGATTCGTCGTGCGACGCCCAATACCGCTCGGCGAAGATGATGCAATATCTCTACCGCCGCCTGCTCGACCGCGTATGCGCGTCGCTAAAAGAATATTCTTTAAGAACTTACAATCGCCCTCTAAAAATTTACGTCGCGACGCACAGCCTCCTTAGTTATTCGCAAATTCGAATGGTCAGCCCGGAATCGTCGCTCCTCGACTTGCCGGGAATCGACGGTATTATCGCGCAAGTTTGGACTGGAACCTCCCGTCATTCCAACATTTACAACGGCGTTCAAGCGGAGCGCGCCTTCGAAACGGCGTTCCTCGAATACAATGTAACGCAGGAAATGGTTCGCGGAACCGGCAAGCGCGTTTATTACCTGAACGACCCGGTCGAGGACAATCCGCGTTACGACTGGAACGACTATAAAACGAATTATCTCAACACTTTAGTTGCGTCGCTGATGCAATCGGAAACGCATTATTACGAAGTCGCGCCTTGGCCGAGTCGCGTTTTCCTCGGTTCCTTCCCCGCCGACTCCCCCGACGCGACGACGATTCCGAAAGATTACGCGTCGACGTTAACCCTTACGTTCCAACAACTTCGCGATATGGCGCGCCCCGACGCCGCTTACGACGGCGCGACCGAAGGCGTCGGCGTTCTCTTGGCCGACTCCGCGATGTTCCAGCGCGCCGAACCGACCGTTCGCGAGTGCGCCGCTCCGGACGCTTCCGACCCGACGCGTCCTAACGCCCTTGAAATCGCGACTTTCGGCGACTTTTTCGGTCTCGCGACGCCGCTAATCAAACGCGGAATCCCGGTCGGCGTTCCGGTTCTCGACCACGCGCTCCGTTACCCGGGCTATCTCGATAAATACAAGGTGTTAGCGCTGAGTTACGAATACCAGAAACCGTCGAACCCGGGTCTTCACGCGGTTCTCGCCGACTGGGTAAATCGCGGCGGCGTCTTAATTTACGTCGGCGCGGAAACGGACGCCTACCACGCGGCCCAAGACTGGTGGAACACCGGTTCCCTTTCTTACGCGACTCCCGGCGAACACCTGTTCGAGTCGCTCGGTTTGAACAAGCGTCCGGAAAGCGGCAAGCACCGATTCGGCAAGGGTTGGGTTTACGTCGACCGCGTTCGTCCGGCGTATTACAACCGTTCGCAAAAGAACGCCGACGCTTACCGAAGTCTTGTCGCGGAAGCGGTTGCGGCGACCGGTGGAAAATACGTCGAGCGCAACTATTTCCTTAAGCGACGCGGCCCTTACGTCTTGGCGGCGACGCTGACCGAATCCCTTTCCGACGAACCGCTAAAACTCGCGGGGCGTTTCGTCAATCTCTTCGATCCGAAGTTGCAACCGCTTGACGGCGTTGAAGTTGCGCCCGGCGAACGGGCTTGGCTCCTCGACCTCGACAAAGTAACCGCGCCGACGCCCGCCGTTCTCGCTTCAAGTTGTCGCGTCGAATCGTTGAAGAGCGAGAACGGCGTTCTAACGTTAGAAATAACGGCGACTTCCGGCGTCGACGCGATTTCGCTTTTGAAGTTGGACGCGAAACCGACGAGCGTTTCCGTCGACGGAACGACGCTTGAAAATTGGCGTTGGGACGCCAAGTCGCAAACGCTCTTCTTCGCCTTCTCGACGACCGGAAAAGCGACGATAGAAATCCGTTAAGGCCAAAGACGACGATCGCAACCGCTCTAAGAACGCGGCTTACGGCGAGCCGAACATATTACGCTTCGGCTCGTCGTTTTTCTTGACTTTCTCTCTATTTTCTCCAGCGCCGATTCGACGTTTGTTATAATGTAAGCGCCGATGAAACAAGCGTTTTCGCATTCCTTCCGCGCTTAAACCGCCACAATTCGCTTTTGTTTTCACGGTCCTTTCGTGTTCGACGAAACGGCGCGGACGCGTTCGGTTTCTCGAGTTAAAATTTAAACGACGGAACGGCGGCGTCGAGAGTTGCGCCTTGCGCGCCGCCGTTCCGTCGTTTTTTCTTAACAGCGTTCGCGCTTACTCCTTGGACGACGCGACTTCCGAAAGAAACGCGCCGATTTCGCGCCGCATACGCTCCCACTCGTCCGATGAAAAATTGGGATAATCTTGCGTCCCGGCGTCCTCCGCGTAACGAAAGCTCGAACGCGCCTCCAACGTCAACCGCTTGCGCAACGCCTGCGCGACGTCCCATCGCGGTCGCCCAGTTGCGTTACATAGAGCCGTTAAATATTCGACGTCCTGCTGACCGCGCCGATACGCTTTAAGTCGAATCGACGCGACGACTTTTCCATCGCTCTCCTCCGTCGCCGGATAAAATAACGACAACTCGTCGCCTTTCTTCCAAGATTCGTCGTTCCCGATCGTTTGCCAAGGAACGATTCCGTCGGCGCCGAGCGACCAAGCGTCGAGCGTCCAAGCAACCGGTTGCCAACCGTTTAGCTCCGGCGCCGCGGTCGTTCCATAAGCGTAAACGAGTTCGCCAAATCGGTCTCGCCGTTCTAAAACGCGACTGTTATAGCGTCGAAAAACGTCTCCGCCGACGACGTTGACGTCAAGTAGTCCGTCGAGAGAATCCCGACTCCATTGCGGTCGCGAAATATCGGCGCGGAAAAGGATTGGACGCGCTTCCGAAGACCCGTTCGCCGCTTTTTGCGTTTTACTACTTCCCGTCGCAACCCCGGCGTCCTCCAAGGCTAAACGTAGTTGCGACGCGAAGAAGCGCAACGCCGTAAAATCTTGAAAACTCGCGGGTTCGTCGAGCAACCAAGGCGAACTTGCGCGCGACCAGCCGTTGCGCTTGTAATCCATTTTGTTGTTCAAATAGAAAAGAAAGCGCGAATCGTTCCATCCCGATTCGACAAAATGCTCGGCGGCGTCGGTTAACGCGGCGCGCAACGATTTCTTGTAACCTTCCGAAAAAGCCGCGTCGACCGGGCGCGCGGTCTCGTCGTACTCTTCGAAAATATTCGCCGGAAAGTTCTCAAAAAACGGGAGATAGAACGCTTCGATCGGCGTTGCTCCTCGCGGCGAATCGGCGAAGGCGCTCCCGTCGAACAACGAGCCGAACCGTCGATCCCAATCGCGCCAATCGAAAGAACGCGTCGCGGCGTCGTACTTCGGCGCCAAACCGTCCCCGACCGTTCCGCGATGCGAATAAGGAACGCGATTAATATAAGTTCGATGAATTTGCGCCAGTCTGTAATATTCGAGTTCGTTCGCCGGAAGCGAATAGCAATTCATCTCGGGCAAGAAACTTAACTCGTTGGGAATATTAAAGTTCCAAACCGTCAAATCGATTTTCAAATCGAGCGTTTCGCCGTTCGCCGTCAAGCGAAGCGTTCCGTTTTGTTTCCCGACGGCGGCGTCTTTCGGAACGTAAAGTTCGCAGTAAAACGCGTCGCGTCCGGCGTTTACGTTTAATTCAGACGTCGCGAGCGGAATCGCCGGATCGCCGACGTCGCCGCGCGGCGTTTCGACTCGCGCCAGTCGATAAAAAGTCGCTTTCGGCGCGGTTTCGTTCGTTTTTTCTTTTAATTCCGTCGACGATTTCGCGCTTTTTTTCTCTGGAACGCCAACATTGGACGTCTTTATTTTATCGAATGTTGCCGTTTGATTCCAACGGATTTCGGCGCGAACTTTCCGAGCGTCGCCCTCAAACGCCAGTTGAAAACCAATGAACTCGCCGCGCGCCGCCGCCAAATCGATTCGACGTTCGCGAGCGTTCCAAATTGCATTTGACGTCGCGTAATTTTCCGACCGTTGCGGAATCGAGTCTCCCGTTTCGGTTACTTTGTCGAACTCGTTTAACACGGCTACCTTAGCTCCGGCGAGCAGAGGCGTCGCGCCCCGCGGGACCATTTCGTCGGTCGCGCCTCTTTTGGAAACTCCGCCCTTTTCTCCGGCGACTAAATCGTTCCAATCGCTTGCTTTATCGTCGGAAACGTCGAAACGCAAGGTCGCCGGAACGCTCCGTTCGCCTAATTCGTCGACGGCGACCAACTCTAACTTCTTAATTTTCCCGGGTTTTAAGCCTAAGTTAGTTAGCCGCGCGACGAACCGTTCGGAAGACGTCGCGTAACCGTTAATTTTCGGCGCAGGAATCATTGACTGCGGAACTTTCGCCCCGTCGATTCGCGCCTCAAAACCAATGAGGCGGCGCTTTGTCGTTTGACGAGCCTTCCAAGAAATCTCGACGTCCCCCCAAGGCAACCCGTCGGTTCGAGCGGCAAGTTCGGTCGGAGCGGCGCGACGCGCGCTTTCCTTTCCATCTTTAACTTCTTCCTCAACAACGACTTCCAAATACGGAGTCGACGCGGTATTCTGGTCGCGGGAGTAAAAAAAACGGTTCGGAAAGAGGCGAATTTCCACTTCTTCGCCGGCGGTTCCGCGCCGAATTAATTCCGTTCCGACGTCGTCAAAAAGCGCGAATCCGGTCGAAATCCCGGCGGCGCGCGCGGCGACAAGTCGCGGATCGACCGGTATCGTTTGCCAACCGTCGACCGGTTCCGACGCCTCGTCGCAGGCCCAAAACGATCCGCCTTCGCCGAACGTAACCGAAGTAATATCGGAATATGCGTTGTTTCCTAGCGAATCCGACCAAGTAACGTTCGGCGTTTCGCGCCAACGAAAGGAAGAGGCGCCCGGCGTTTTCGCGTAACTCGTTCCGTCGCCCTCGTTCCAAGAAGCGACGATCGAACTAACGGTTACTTGATGTAAACGTTCTTCCGAGGCTAATTTGACGCCGATTCTCGCTTCCTTAATTCGCCGTCCGCGCAAACAGGCGACGTCAAAGTCGAGTAAACTAAACTCTTGATAACCTTTGACTTTCAGCCGAGGCGACGCGCCGTTGTTCCCTTCTTCTTCGCCGGAAGCCGACGAAACGTAAAGGTCGCGAACCGCTTGAAAACGAAGCGTTTCCGCTTCGACGCGCCCGCTTCCGGTTAAAAGCGTTAGAAGCGCCGCCAATCCTAACGCGACAAGACGAGACTTCAACAAACAACGCGCCATCGCCTCCTCCACAACTCCCCAAATATAAAAGGTTAACACGGTTGACAAGTTTAACGAAACGCGTTGTTATCGGCAAACGAACGGTTTGCGCTTATAACCGCGAACCAAAGTCGTCGTCGATAAATCAAGCGCGCCCAAACGACGTCGATTCAATCGCGCCGCCAACCGCCCAAAGAACATAACTTTTTAAATTTCAAAACTTAACGCAAAAACATTCGAAGCGCCGCCGCGTATAATTTGCTCTTATACGGTCGATAACGCATCGGAAGGTCGAGCCACGTCGCCTTGTCGACGACCGATTTCAAATGCGAAAACGCGTCAAATCCGGCCTTGCCGTGATAGGCGCCCATTCCGCTTTCGCCGACGCCGCCAAATCCCATCTCCGTCGTCGCCAAGTGAATCACCACGTCGTTCACGCAACCGCCGCCGTATGCAAGTTCCGTCGTAACGCGCCTTACACGCTTTCTATCGTTCGAAAAAAGATAAAGCGCAAGCGGTTTATCCTTCGTTTTGAGTTCGTCGACGATCGCGTCAAAATCGTCGAAGGTCAAAATCGGCATAATCGGGCCGAAAATTTCCTCGCCCATTACCGCGTCCGCCGCCGTTACGCCGTCCATCACCGTCGGCGCAATACGTTGCGACGTCGCGTCCCAACCTCCTCCCCAAACGACTTTTTCACGGTCGATCAAACCGCAAAGACGCTCGAAATGCTTCGCGTTGATAATTTTCCCGTAATCGTTGTTTTCTAACGGGTTATCGCCGTATTGACGTTTAATTTCTTTAATAACCTCCGCGACAAAAACGTCTTTAATCGAGCGTTCGCAAAGGATATAGTCCGGCGCGACGCACGTTTGACCGCAATTTAAATATTTACCGAACACAATCCGTTTCGCGGCAACCTTTACGTTCGCCGTCGAATCGACGATACAAGGGCTTTTCCCGCCAAGTTCCAAGACCGCCGGCGTCAACCGTTCGGCGGCGCGACGCAACACTTCCTTCCCCACCGTTTGACCGCCGGTAAAGAAAATGAAATCGAACTTTTGGTCGAGAAGCGCGGCGTTTTCGGCTCTTCCTCCCGTTACGACCGCGACGTGTTCCGGCGCAAACGTTGTTTCGAGGAGCTTTGCGACGACGGCGCTCGTCGCGGGCGAGTAAGCGCTCGGCTTAACGATCGCGACGTTTCCGGCGGCGATCGCGTCGACCAACGGCCCTAAAGTCAGCAAAAACGGATAGTTCCAAGGACTCATAATCAAAACGCTTCCCCTCGGAATCGCCTGTCGATAACTGCGCGACGGAAACTGCGCAAGAGGCGTCCAAACACGACGCGGCGCCGCAAATTTTTTGGTTTTCCGAATCATGTGCGAAATTTCGGAAAGCGCCATTCCAATTTCGCACATATAACTTTCGTAAGCGCTTTTACCGAGGTCGTTTAGCAACGCCGCGACGATTTCCGCTTCATATTGTCGTATCGCTCGACGCAATTTTTTCAGCTGTTCGACGCGAAAAGCGACCGGAATCGTCGCGCCGCTTCGATAAAATTCCCGCTGTTTGTCGAGCAATTTTTCAATTTCTTGCGCGTTCATCGTTCGTCGTTCCCCTTCCTTAGCGTTCGTCGCTCCAATCGGCGACGCAATAATAAAACCGCTCCAACTCTTTTGCGTTCATCAACTTAGGAACCGGATAAAGCGGATTGGCCTCTTTCGCCGCCAGCCGCGCCATCGCCGGAATATCCTCTTTTTCAATTCCCTCGAGTTTTTCCGGTATCCCGAGTCTAGCGTTCAACTTGCGAATCGCGTCGACGAATTTTTCGGCGGCCGTTTTCGCGTCGTCTTGCAACTCGGCGACGCCGGCGGCGAAGGCGAGATCGCGTAATTTACGACAAACGCTATCCCCATAAGCGTCAAGAACATAAGGCGCAATCGCCGCGTTGGCAAGTCCGTGCGGCGTTCCATAGCGTCCTCCCAGCGTGTGCGCGACCGCGTGGATATACCCGACGTAAGACTTCGAAAACGCCAATCCGGCCATATGCGCGGCGCGGAGCATTCTTTCGCGAGCCTCGCGATTTCGACCGTCGTTAAACGCGATTTCCAGGTTCTCGAAAATCAGTTTCGTCGCCTCTAAAGCCAATCGCCGCGTCTCTTTAGTCGTCGAGCGTCCGATATAAGCCTCGACGGCGTGAACAAGCGCGTCGATTCCGGTCGTCGCGGTGAGGCGCGGCGGCAAGGAAAAGGTCAACTCCGGATCGAGGACGGCGTAAGTCGGTATCAAAGGAAAACTTAGAATCGTATACTTATATTGTTTCTCGGCGTCGACGATAACGGCGGCGACGGTCGTTTCGCTTCCCGTGCCGGCGGTCGTCGGAACGGCGATCAACGGAGGCAGGCGTCGCCAAACGCGCAACAACCCTTTAAGCTTGCGAAGACTCTTCTTAGGATAAGCGACGCGAGCGCCGACGGCTTTGGCGCAGTCGATGGGCGAACCGCCGCCAACGGCAATCAACGCGTCGCAACCGTTTTTGCGATAAACGTTTAACGCTTCCTCGACGTTGTCTACCGTCGGATTCGGTTGCGTTTTGTCGTAAACAACGTAAAAAACGCCGCTTTTCGTTAACGCCGCTTCGATAGGCGCCAACAACCCGGCGTTCCTAACTCCTTGGTCGGCAACGATTAAAACTTTTTTAACGTCTTCTTTATTAAAAACCCGGTCGAGCGCGGCGCACGTCGGCGCTATCTCCGGTTCGCGATACGGGAGAATCGGAAGCGCCAAACGAAACGCCGTCTGATATGCGCGACAACACGCCGCTTTGAAAAAGTTCATTTTGTCCCCACAAACTTAAATCGTTAATCCGAGCAATGTTAAAGCGCGCGTCAGCTTTTAATTTCGAGTCAACCTTCGGTTTCGGCAATTTAAAACGCGACGCCGCGCGTTTTTTACCAAACTAACCTCTTTGTTATTCGTCGTCTAATCTAAAATCCGACTCGTAATCCCAATCGACGTAAACGTCAAAAAAGCCGTCCAAGCGCAAGTCTTCCTCTTCTTCGTCGTCGATTTCTTGCGAATCCGCAACGCTTTTATTTTCAATCGGTTCCATTTCATCGTCTGTCGTTTTCGTCGCGCCGACTTTCGACGAAATGTTTTCCAAGTTCTCAACGTCCGCCGATTCGGCGTCTTGCGTTTTCACCGGCGGCGTCTCCGCGTTTATCGCCGCCAACGGCAACGTTTCCGGCAAAATCAATCGCTTGTCCTTCCCGACGTAAACGCGCGCCAACGACTCCGTCGCCTTCGACGCGGCTTCGAATATCGTTTCCTGAAAACCTTCGACGCCGTAACGTCCCGTTAATTGGCGAATTAACGTCGACTTTATTTCGGTCGATAAGACGTCGCCTAATCGTTTTTCGTCCCGCAACCGCGCGACGCAAACGTCGACCGCCGGGCGAAACGGCTCGATTAAATCGTCGACCAACGCGAACGCGTCGTATTTGTTCCGGTGAAAGAGCCCGAACGCCGGACAAAGCCCCGACGCGACGACGGCTCGCGCGACGATCGCTCTCAAGACGCCGTACCCGTAATTCAGCGCCGCGTTCGTCGGATCGCCGCCGTCGAGATCGCGTTTAAAACGGCTTCTTTTAAAGAGTTGCGACCAATACCGTTTCGCCGCGACGGCTTCTCGATTGTCCGAGTCGCCGGAAAGAGTCGCCGCCGCCAAGGCGCGCAAACCGCCGTCGTCGCCGCGGAGCGTTTCCAAAACGGCCGCCTGCCCCTCGATTTTGCTTTTGACAATTTGTCGCCAAAGACGCTTTTGAAGAGGTCGCGAAACCGACGCTTGGAGCCGCGTCCGCCGCGCGCTTAAATGATGACCGACCAACGGCAAGCATAGGCCGCACGGCAACGACCTCGCGTCGCAAACGACGATCGACGCGCCCGCCGCCGTCAAACCTTGCAACGTCGCTAAAGACAACGATAACTGGGGATGCGCTAACAAAACGACCGCGACGTCGGCGAGCGGCACGGCGTCGATTTCGCGTCCGTCGAGCGAAATTTGAAGTTGACGATAGCGAACGCGAAGTTTAACCGGCGCCTGCGAAAAGTCGAGAATCCTCCCCTGCATTTCGCCAATATTCCTATCTTATCTTCTTATTTTTAAACGTTTAAAATCTTAAGCCGACGCGCGTCGTCCGGCTTTTTTTGTCGAACGTCGTTCAAACCGCAACGCTCGCGCTCGCCGCGTTTTGTTTAAAAAACGTTCCGATCGACCGCGACGACAAAAGACAAACCGTTTATTTTCAATAGTTTTAAGACTCAACGTTACACTCGTTAAACCTCAATCAAGCGTCGTATTAATAAAACGTCGCCGCGTCGGGGTCTTTTTCGGGGGCCGTTTTTCTCGGCCCGATAAAATTCTCCATCTTTTCAAATTGACGCGTTGTAACGGTCAACATTCGCACGGCGCCGCGCGGCGGCAACGCGTCGCGCACGTAACGCTTATGTCGCGTCGCGACCTCGTCGCTTGGGCAGAACCGGGCGTACACGGAGAACTGCAACATCGCGAACCCGTCTTCCAGCAAGGCTTTACGAAACTTCGCGTAATTCTTGCGGTCTTCCTTCGTCCGCACCGGCAAGTCGAAAAACACGACCAACTGCATCGCGACGTAACCCGAGTTAATAAAACGCTTACGCGGCAAAACGTTTACCTCGTCCGCACCGTTCGGCCAATCGTCGACGTCGCGTCGCCAACCAACCGCGACGCCGTTTAAGCCCTTCGCCAACGACGCAAAACCGTTTCGCGCCGCCTATTCTTGTCCCCAATTATAACGGAAAAAGCGCAAAAATAAAGGACGCGCGCCGTCAAACGCTCGAACTAGCGCGAAAAATCTCGCCGAAACTCCGCCCAAGCGCTACAACCGATAAACTTTTACTTTTTCGTCAACGCTCGCAAGCGCGACGCGTTTGGCTCGTTCCCGGAACCGAACCAAACGCGCCGCGCCACAGGGAATCGCTTACTCGTTCGCCGGATAAACGCGGCCCAATACGTCAATTCGCAATTTACGCAGTCCGGCGGATTTGAATTGAGTATCTTTTTTTGTCAATCCCGCCCACGACTTTATCTCTTTGCGTCCGTCGGTATGTTCTCGAAACTTAATTTGTTTCGATTGAGGAATAACGCGCAAAATATAGATTTTCTCGCCGCTTGCCCGAATCGCTTCGTTCAGCGGTTCCTTATCTTTTCGGAAGGCTTCGATTTTATCTCCGCCAAAAACGATCGCTTCGTTTAGCGCCAAGGTAAAGAGAAAATGGGTTCCCTCGCCAAAATCGCGGCGCGTTACGGGGTCTTGCCGACGTTTGCGTTCATATGCGTCGAACATACTAACGACTTCAACGCGCCACTCTATCGGCGCGTTATTTTTGTCGAGAACCGCGTAAACCTCCATATGACTGTTATTTGCAGTTTCCACATAACGTTTGGTTCGTTGCGCGGCGCCAACGTCCCTCGTCGTATTTCTCTTCCAATACCGCGCTTTTCGAATCGGGACGCGCCGTCCGTCGCGGGTCGGCAAATACGGCGGATTCGTCTCGAATTTCTTCGCGTTCTCTTTCTTCACATCGGCGCCGATTTCTTTCCATTTCGCTTGAACGAGCGCCCGAATTACGGGATCAACAATCGAGTCGACGTCTTTCGCGCTAAACTCTGTCAACGGTTTGCGATGAGCGCGGCAACCGTCGCTTTCCTTCGCGCCGTAATTCGTTAAATCGTGCAGAGCGCCGC
The DNA here is from genome assembly GCA_017937685.1 of Thermoguttaceae bacterium. Classification (GTDB taxonomy): domain Bacteria; phylum Planctomycetota; class Planctomycetia; order Pirellulales; family Thermoguttaceae; genus RUG369. The sequence goes on from JAGBDD010000154.1 coordinate 20,865, forward strand.
TCGTTTTGCGGTCGACGCGGTGCGAAACGACGATTCGGTCGACCGCCCGCGCGACGACGTCGGCGAAACGCTCGCCGGTCGCGGTTTCCGGCGCCGCGATCTCGGATTTGGCGAACAAACGACGCAACTCCATATCTTCGGCGATTTGCGCCGAGTCCGCCAACTTTTTCACCGTTCCCGGCCCGATCAACGCGACAGTCAACGCGTCGACGGCGTGATGTCGCAAATCGTCGCGGTTCTTCTTCGGCTTCCCGTCTTTCGACAAGATTCGGTCGAGATTCCAAGCGTCGCGAAGCCAAGCGGTCGCGTTCCCGGTCGAAATTTGAACGCGACGCGTTCCCGGTTTGTCCGCTTCCGTCGACGGTTCGACGCCGTCGACCGCGCCGTATAAAACGCCGAGATACTTCGTCGCCAAGCGCGAAATATACCGCGTGTCGTTTAGGGCTCGCGTCGCGAAATCTTCGTTCGGAACTTCTCGTCGCGCAAAGAGTTGGAACTTTCGGTACGCGGCGTCTCCGCGGAATCTCCGAACGCGTTCGAGCATTTCGTTCCAGCGCGTTTCGTCGCCGCCGTAACGCTCGAACGGCGTTTTGTTGCGCTTGACGTTGCGGTTTTCCTCCGCCCAGCAAAGCGTTTTGTTAGTAAAGGAGTCGTCGAGCGAACGGCTGAACGGGACGATGTGTTCGACGTCGAACGGCGATTCGTCGCCGATCAGCTGCCGCGGCGTTATCGACCGTCCGGTGTAAGGGCAAACCCAGCCGCATTCTTCGGCCAAACGCCACTTCAAAATCTCGAACGGACGCGCTTCATATCCGAAATCCTCTTTAATGCGTTTGCGAATCGCGTCGCGTTCCTTTTCGCGCTTTCTATTTTTGCGGAAAAGTTCTTCCCGCTCCTTGCGACCTCGTTTCAAGTCGCGGGCCAACTCGACTCGAATCAACGACGGTTTCCCCCAAGTTCGAATAATCGCGTTGACGACTTTACGCATTTCCGTCAAAGCGCGCAAAACGGTCGGGTTGCGGACGTCGCCAAGCGTTTCCAAAACCGGCGGCAACGACGCTTTCGCTTCGCCGCTCCGCGACTTCAACTCGTCGCCGTACAACGCTTTGCGAACCGTTTGCAAGCGTTCGCGTTTTTCGATCATCGCCGCCGTCAGCTTCTCCGCCGCTCGACGCGACAGGTTTGCCCGAGCCGTTTCGAGCGTCGTCTGCGCGAGCGCCGCCGCCAACTCTTCGCCGAACTCCGGAAACATCTTGCCAAGACGGCGCGCCAACGCCTCTTCGTTCTCGAAGACAAGGATTTCGCGAGCGATCGCGTCGATTTCTGAGTCGGTTTTCGAAAAATCAAACGCGCTCAAAATTTTTGCGATTTTCGTTCGCGTTCGGTTCCCGATCAGCTTGCTTTCCGCGTCGTCGCCGACTTCAAAATTGAATTTGCCGACGTCGGAAGTCTTGTCGCGACTCTTCTTAACGCCGAGAAGTTTGCGCAGTTCGTTGAACGTCGCGCCGTCGACGCCGTTAAGGAACGCGGCGACTTTGTCCTGTTCGTCCGGCGTTAAGGGGCGCCAATCGCCGCTCGCGTCGCAAAGCTCCAAATCGAGGACGCGCTGCCAAATTCGGAACGCTTGGAACGCCGGGTCGCCCTTGACGACGCGGCGTAAACCGGGTTCCAGCTCGCAACGCCCGATCAGCCCCTTTTGCGACTTCAACGGCCGTTGGAAAAAGATCGCGTTTCGGACTTTGCGACGAAGCGTTTCGGAAAAAATTTCCGGATAAAACCGCGCTTGCGACGCCCAAATCGCGTCGAACTCCGCCTGAATCGCTTTACGTCCGAGGTAACGCTTGCGAATCCGCTCCCCTTCCTTCATCGGATCGAGGTTCGCGAAAAACTCGCCGACCGTTCGCGCGCCGGTCGCTTGCATTTCCGCCGCAAGCTCCGCGATCGCTCCCTTGACGACGCCTTCGTCGTCTTCGTCGCCGCCTTTTTTACCCGCGTCTTGCTTTTTCGCGCCGGAAACTTTCTTATTGCTCAAAAAACCGCGACGGACGGCGAGGTGCAAAAACGAACGCCCGACGGCGAAAATGCTTAACTTCTCGTCGAGCGCTCGGGCCCGCAACGAATAAAGGAACGTTTGCGCCTCGACTCGCGACGCGCCGAAAAAATACGCGTCGAAAAGCTCGCGGTCGAGACGGTTCAAATAGTCTTGGCGCAACTCAGGCGTCGACGTTTCCCCCTCCGGCAAGAGCCCGGCGTCCTTCAAGACGTTGAAAAGTTTGACGATTCGCCGCCGCGTCCGCCAAAATCCGCGTCGAATCTGCCGCGCCCCCCGACGAACGGCGTTTCGCGACTCGTCTTTTCCCTCTTCGACGCCGTCCGCGCCCGCTTCAAAGATGCGAACGCCGAGCCGAAGCGTTTCGTCCGAAAGGTCGCCGTCGAGCGGCGTTATCGCCCAACCGACCGACGTAACGCCCAAGTCGAGCCCTAAGACGTAAGGCGTTTGCGCTTCGACGCTCCGATTATTCGCTTTCTTCGCGTTATTCCCTTTTTCCGGTTTATTCGTCATTTTCTTTTTTTCTCGCTTAACCGTTAAACGGCGTTTGGCTTCCGAACGAAAAACGGGGCGAACAAGCGTAAAACCGACCGATTTCGTTCAAAATTCGTTAAAAAACTCTTGACGTCTCCTAAACCGGCGTTATAATGCGGTCATATACCAGAACTAAAATTCCTTACGCTTGTTTTAGTAAGGTTTTTTAGACCGCAAAGGCTCCGTTTTAAACGTCCTTCTTGGCGCCGCGCCTTCAAGCAGGCGCCTTTTTTGCTTTAGCTCGGCGTCGCCGAGCGTTGTTAGTCTTATCTTTCTTTTCCGGGCTCTCCTTCTCCTTATTTTAACGTCAGTCGACGGCGTTTTTGTCGCTTCGTTTAACGCCGTCTTATTTCATTTATCGTCAAAACGTTAATTTTTGTTTGACGTTATTTCGTTTTCCAGAAGCGTTTTAAAGGTTCGGCGACGTTTTCCGCTTCCTCAAATTTCGGCGGCGCGTCGGTCGACGACGTCCAGAACGCGAGCTTTCCGGCGTTTTCGGTCGATTCCGGGACGCGCGTTTTTGTTCCGTCCGGATTTTTGAAACGCAAAACCTCCGGCGTCGCGACGCAGCAGATCGCCTCCGTTATCGCTTCAAGGGCGTCGTTCCCAACGTTATCAACATTACCAACGCTCCCAACATTCTCTATATTGCCAACACTACCAGCGTTGCCGACATTACCGGCGCTACCAACGCTCCCGACGTTTTCCGCATTTTGAGAGTTTTGAAGGGTTGGGGGAATTTGGGCGCTCCCGGCGTTTTCCGAATCGCCGACCCCAGCGAGTCGCCGCGTCTTGCGCAAAACGACGTCCGTCGTCCCGCCGGGTTTGACGTTCGACGCGTCGCCGCTCCAAAACGCCCAAAGAAGACGCGAACGCTCGACTAAAAAATCGCCCAGCGCCGCGTATTGCGCCGTTCGGTCGAGCGGTTCCCCGCGCTTCGTTCGCTCGACGTTCGCCGCCGTCGGCTCGATCTCGACGACTAAGTCCGCAGACGCTAAATAGCGGTTAAAATCGTTGAGTTCCGACGCCGACGTCGTTTCCCCCGTTCCCGGTTTCGTTGAAAAGTCGCGCCGATACTCCGCGACGCTCATCGGCAAAAGCGCGACCAACCGCAACGGCGACGCCGCGTTTCGAGCCGCCGCCTCCGCCCGCGCTTCCAAAACCAGCTTCGCCGCGAGTTGATCGGCGCCGATCGCCAACCCGGTCGCGACGTAAATCGGCCGACCGTCCTCCTCCGCCGCCGCGACCAACGCCCGCGACGCCGTCCGCGCCGCCGACTCGACCGCCGTCAACGCCTCCGGAACAATATGCCGCCGTCCGGTAACGCCGACGAGACGCGCTCCGTTTTTTTCCAACAATTCGGCGAATTCGGTCGCCGAAAGAGTCCCTCGCGAAACGCCGAAAGCGGCGAACTCGGCGCGAACGTCAATATCGTTTCGTTCGCTCCGGTCGCCGCTTTCGTTAAAATCGCGATTATCGTTCGCCTTTATCGTCATTGCGCGTCTTTCAGCGCCTCGCCGACGATCTCTTGCGCTTCCTTCATAATCTGCTCGAGATGCTCTTCGCTAACGAACGATTCGGCGTAAATTTTGTACGCCATTTCCGTCCCGGACGGTCGCGCCGCGAACCAGCCGTTTTCCGAGACGATTTTCAGACCGCCGATTTCCGCGTCGTTGCCGGGCGCCTTGGTCAAGCGAGCGACAATCTTCGCGCCGGCGAGCGTTTCCGTTTTGACTTGATCCGGCGTCATCTTCTTAAGCGCCGCTTTCGTCGCGAGAGTCGCCGGAGCGTCGATTCGCGAATAATAAGGCGACCCGAACTTTTCGGTCAACTCGGCGTACAAAACGCCCGGGTCTTTCCCGGTTTTCGCCAACATTTCGGCGGCGAGCAAGTTCAAAATAAGGCCGTCCTTATCGGTCGTCCAGACGGTTCCGTCGAAGCGCAGGAAGCTCGCGCCCGCGCTTTCTTCGCCGCCGAAGCAGATTTCGCCGTTGAAGAGGCCCGGAACGAACCACTTGAAACCAACCGGAACTTCGATCAACTTGCGCCCCAAGTCGGCGACGACGGAGTCGATAATCGCGCTCGAAACCAACGTCTTGCCGATTCCGAGATTTTCGCTCCAAGTCGGGCGATTTTTGATCAAATAATCGACGACGACCGCCAAGTAATGGTTCGGGTTCATCAGCCCGACGCTCGGCGCGACGATTCCGTGTCGGTCGGAGTCCGGGTCGTTGGCGAACGCAATATCGAATTTGTCCTTCAACCCGATGAGACCGCGCATCGCGTAAGGGCTCGAGCAGTCCATCCGGATTTTGCCGTCGCGGTCGATCGACATAAAGGAGAAGGTCGGATCGATTTTATTGTTAACAACGGTTATATCGAGCCCGTATTTTTCGGCGATCGGCTTCCAGTACCCGACCGCGGCGCCCCCCAACGGGTCGACGCCGATGCGAATCCCGGCTTTGCGAATCGCCTCCATATCGACGACGTTCGCCAAGTCGGCGACGTAATCGGCGACGTAATCGATTTCTTGCGTCGTCGGCGCGGCGAGCGCTTCTTCGAACGGAACGAATTTAACGTCGGCGTTCCCGTTTTCGAGGAGCGCGTTCGCCCGATTTTCGATCCAGTTGGTAACGTCGAGGTCGGCGCCGCCGCCGTTCGTCGGATTGTACTTGATGCCGCCGTCGGTCGGGGGATTGTGCGACGGAGTGATGATAATACCGTCGCAGTAGTTCGCTCCGTTGGCGCGATTGCCGGCCAAGATAGCGCGCGAAATCGCCGGGGTCGGGGTAACGCCGTTCTTTTCTTGGAGTCGCGTTTCGACGCCGTTCGCGGCCAAGACGCCGAGCGCGGTCTTTTGCGCCGCGTCGGAGAGGGCGTGCGTGTCCTTGCCGAGGAGCATAACGCTCGGCTCGCCGTTCGGGGCCTGCGTCCGGCGCCAATCGACGATCGCCTGTACGATCGCTTTGATATGCGCTTCGTTAAACGACGCTTCGGACGCTTTTCCGCGGTGCCCGCCGGTGCCGAAGCGAACGCGCTCTTCCGGAACGCTCAAATTCGGTTGTTTTTCAAAATAATCGCGTTCCAACGCCGCGACGTCGATCAAATCGGACGGTTGCGTCGGGAGCCCGGCTCGTTCGTGAATCATATTTTTACGACTCCTTCCCTTATTCGCGACAAAAGCCGCGCTTTTCAAAAGTTTAAACTAAAAGCCGCGCCGCCCAAGCGTTGCCGCTCGACGACGCGACTCTTCTCGCGTCTAAAATTTCACGCCGAAAATTAAAACATTTATCATTTATTATCGTCAAATCTTAAACGCTCCGTCGACGAGGTGAAAAAACGCGCGAAAGCCGCTCTTTCACCGCCCTCTCCGACAGAAAGCGTCGCTCGATTCCCAATTCCCAACTCGACGTTTTCTCTATATTCGCAACGTCGTTTATTTCCGTCCGCGACGTTTGCTTTCGTATTGGAACGCGAACGCGCGGTCGAGTTCGGCGCCGAGGTCGAACACGTCGTCGAAATCTTCGACCGAGTCCTCCGGCGTTTTCGACATCAAGCCGACCTCGATCATATTATACACCGCGTCGCCGAAATCCCGCGTCTTGCGCAATCCCAGCTTCGCAAGCACCGTCTTCGCCATAAACCCGTACTGAAGAACCGCCCAGTCTTTCGCGGCGCGACTCAAATCTTGACCGGTTACGTGGTTTTCCTCGATCGGACGAAACGCGCCGTCCCGATTTTCGGTCGCCGACGTCTTCCCCAACCCCAACTCTTGCGCGTATTCCAGCGCCTCGTTGACGAAGCGGTACGTTTCCAACGTAAAACGCCGATCTCTTCTCAGCAACTTCAAAAAAGCGTCCGAATCTTCCATCGAAATCCGCTCCTTCTTCGCGTTTTTAACAAAATCGGCGCGCCGCGTCGCAATCGACGGTCGCGCCTTAACGGAACGGCGGCGTTTCGCTCGTCGCTCGCAAACGCCGCCCTAATTATCGGCACAAACTAAGATTTTTGCGATTTATTCGCGTTATTGTCCAAAATAATCGTCGTTCCGGCGAGTTTTTTCGTCGTGTATTCGTATCGAGCGAAGATCATCCGTCCGGCGCTCGTTTGCAAAACGCTCGTTACCGTAACGACGACGCGCTCGGCGATGTGATTGCGCCCTTGGTCGACGACGACCATCGTTCCGTCGTCGAGGTACGCGACGCCCTGACCGACTTCCTCGCCGGTCTTCACGACGTCGACCTCGAACCGTTCGCCCGGAAGGAAAACCGGTTTCAGCGAGTTAGCCAAATCGTTGAGGTTGATCACCGTAACGCCTTGCAATTTCGCGACTTTATTCAGGTTATAGTCGTTCGTAACCAGTTTGCCTTCGAGATGTTTCGCCAGCGCGACGAGTTTCAAGTCGACCGGCTGATTGGCGTATTCCGGCAACTCGCTGTCGTCGATGCGCAAGTCGACGCCGGGCATATTTTGCAGGCGACTCAAAACGTCGAGCCCGCGACGCCCGCGCGTTCGGCGGCTGCGGTCGGCGCTGTCGGCGATGTGTTGCAGTTCGACGATCGCGAAACGCGGCATCAGGAGCGGACTGTCGACGATTTTCGTTTCCATCACGTCGGCGATGCGCCCGTCGATAACGACGCTGGTG
>JAGBDD010000155.1 GCA_017937685.1 Thermoguttaceae bacterium
AACCCCCTCGGACTCGTTTGGGTCTACGCCGACGCCTTCAAGATAACAAAAGCCAAGGGCGAACATCGCGTCGGCGTTGCCCGTTTCCGCTGATTTCTGAAGCCAGCGAACCCCCTCGGACTCGTTTGGGTCTACGACGAAGCCTCTAATATAACAAAAGCCAAGGGCGAACATCGCGTCGGCGTTGCCCGCTTCCGCTGATTGCTTGAACCAGCGAATCCACTCGGACTCGTTTGGGTCTACGCCGACGCCTTCAAGATAACACCAGCCAAGACGATACATCGCGTCGGCGTTGCCCGCTTCCGCTGATTGCAGGAGCCAGAGCGCCCCATCGGACTCGTTTGGGTCTACGCCGACTCCTTCAAGATAACAAACGCCAAGACGATACATCGCGTCGGCGTTGCCCGCTTCCGCGGATTTCCGGAGCCAGAGCGCCCCATCGGACACGTTTGGGTCTACGACGACGCCTTCAAGATAACAAACGCCAAGATGATACATCGCGTCGGCGTTGCCCGCTTCCGCCGATTCCTTAAACAAGCGATATGCCTCGGACTCGTTTGGTTCTACGACGAAGCCTTCAAGATAACACCTGCCAAGGACGAACATCGCACTGGCGTTGCCCGCTTCCGCTGATTGCTTGAACCAGCGAATCCACTCGTACTCTTTTTTTTCTACGCCGACGCCTTCAAGATAACACCAGCCAAGGGCTAACATCGCGTCGGCGTCGCCCGCTTCCGCTGATTTCTGGAAGCAACGAAACGCTTCGGACTCGTTTTTTTCTACGCCGTCGCCCCCAAAATAACAATTGCCAAGGGCGAACATCGCCTTGGCGTTGCCCGCTTCCGCTGATTCCTTAAAGCAACAAAACGCTTTTACCGGGTCTTTTTTAACGCCCCAACCAAACGCATAGCATCGCCCAAGTCGATATTGAGCGAGCGGGTCGGACTTCGCGAGTTTATTAAACCCCGCGACGGCTTTTTGGAAATGCTCCTGCGCGCGCGTCTCGTCTGGCACCAACCCTTTGCCTTCCAAACGACAAAGCCCTAAAATATACTCTCCCGTCGGGTTCTTGGCGTCGGTCGCTTCTTCCGCCAAATCAACCGCTTCGGGGTAGTCTGGGGTTACGACGGTATCGCCCAGAAAATAGAACGTTGCCAACTCGGCTTTAGCGTCAATCCAACCGAGGTTTGCGGCGTCCGTCAAAAGCTGAAACCCGCGCTCTTTGTTAATTTGGCGATCGCCGAGTCCGTACAGCCAAGCGCAACCGCGACGGAATATTCGTTCCGTTTCCTTTTTCTTCCGTCTACCGGGACCGAATTTGTCATACACTGCCCTGAAAAAATTATACGCGTCTAACGCATTAGCGCCGACGGAGAACGCGCTTAAAACGTCAAACATTGAATTTCCTTTTTCAATAAAAAGTAAAGCCGAACGAATTGGCCGACGAGCGCGTCGACGGTGAAAAAGTCGCCCCGCGTTATCTTATATTATAAGCGGGGCGAAAAAATTTTCAAGGCGCGATATTCGAACGATTTATTGTCTCGCGTCGTTTCGGCGCGCACGTTCGTTGTCGCTAAACTCCTTTATTTAAACGTTTTCGAAAACAACAAACGTTGCCGACCAACTTGAAACCGGGACGCCCAAACTTCGCCGGGTCCCAGTTTCTTCTCGAAAAGCGCGAGCGGCGAGTTCGCGCGGTCGGCGTACTTGCCCGCGTTTTCCTTAATTAACGTCGCCCCCGTCGGACGAGAACTTCTCGGAATCCTTGCGCCACAGCGACTTAAATCAAAGTTCGTTTTAACGGTTCGCGCTTACGAGGAGAACGAAACGCGCTAAACGGTTGCGACGCCGGCTTGAAACCGGTCGTTCCGCCAAAGCGCAACCGTCGCAATCCTCGGCGTTACAACAAAAGACCTTGCAAACGTCGAAACAAAGTCGAACGTTTTTTCGAGGTCTTATTTCGAAGACGTCCGAAGAATCGCGACGCGTTGCGACAAACTCGACGTTAATGTTTTCGGCGTTTGTAACAATCGTTATTTCGGTTCGAAACAGTCCTCGGAAGTCCCGGAATCAAGAGCGACGTTTTTCTAAGCGCCGCGATCCGCCGTCGCAATCGTCGGTTCGCTTGCGAAATAAACGCGAGCAAGCGCTTCCGCCGCCTCGCCCTACGAGCGGATAAGCGCGCTCGACCTCAAAACGCCGAACCTTCGTCCCTTAAACTCGACGCGACGCCCCCCGTTGACAGACGCCGAGAATCGGGTATAATTTACAAGAAAAAGCGTTTTTCGACGGGCGTTTCCGCCGTCGTCATGCTTAACGTTCGCAAACAGAACGCTTACGAAATATTTAATCGCTCGCCCCGACGGCTTCTTGGAGCTCGCTCGGGACGGCGGCGTCATTTCCTTCGTTTGGAGTCGAAAACCAAATGGCCTACGAAATCCTCCGAAAAGAGACCCTGAATCCTCAGATATTTCTGATGGAAATCCTCGCGCCGGCCGTCGCTAAAAAAGCGGAACCGGGGCAATTCATCATCTTGCGCATCGACGAGTTCGGCGAACGCGTCCCCTTCACGATCGCCGATTACGACCGCGAAAAAGGCGGCGTTACGATCATCGTTCAAGCGGTCGGCAAAACGACGCAAGACCTCGCGAAGCTCGAAGCCGGCGACTCCGTTCTCGACTTCGTCGGCCCGCTCGGCGTCCCGACGCCGCTCGAAGGGCTCAAAAAAGTCGCGGTCATCGGCGGCGGTCTCGGCACGGCCATCGCTTACCCGCAAGCGAAAAAGCTCAAGTCGCTCGGCGCGGAAGTTACCGCCATCGTCGGCTTTAGAAGCGTCGACTTCATCATTCTCAACGACGAAATGACGGCGGCGTCCGACAAGTTGATCGTCGCGACCGACGACGGCTCGAACGGAAACAAGGGCTTCGTTACCGACAAACTTAAGGAAGAACTCGACGCCGGCGAAAAATTCGACGAGGTGATAGCCATCGGCCCGCTCCCGATGATGCGCGCGGTCTGCAAACTGACCGAACAATACGGCGTGCCGACGACCGTCTCGATGAACCCGGTGATGATCGACGGCACCGGTATGTGCGGCGGTTGTCGCGTGATCGTCGACGGGCAACCGAAGTTCGCCTGCGTCGACGGCCCGGACTTCGACGGTCATAAAATCGATTGGGACGCCGCGATGAAGCGTCAACAAATGTACAAATCGCACGAAAAACAATCGTGCGCCGACGGAAAATGCCGTATTGGAAGGGGGAAATAACCGTGGCTAAAGCTAATATGCGCAACGATAAAAATCCGATGCCGGAGCAAGAGCCGAACGTCCGCAACAAGAACTTCCTCGAAGTCGCGACCGGCTATACCGCCGAAGCGGCGATCGACGAAGCGAAGCGTTGCTTGAACTGCCCGCGCAAGCCTTGCGTCAACGGCTGCCCGGTCGGCGTTAAAATCCCGGAATTTATCGCTTTAGTGGCCGAAGGCGACTTCGAAGGCGCCTACGCGAAAATCTCCGAAACGAACGCCCTTCCCGCCGTCTGCGGTCGCGTTTGCCCGCAAGAATCGCAATGCGAATCGAAATGCGTTCGCGGAATCAAAGGCGAACCGGTCGGGATCGGTCGTCTCGAACGTTTCGTCGCCGACTATTACCGCGAAAACTGCGCCGCTAAAGAAGAAATCGTCAAACCGGAACCGAACGGCAAAAAAGTTGCGGTCGTCGGCTCCGGCCCGTCCGGTCTCACGGTCGCGGGCGACTTGGCGAAACTCGGTTACGACGTAACGATTTACGAAGCGTTCCACACGGCGGGCGGCGTTTTGATGTACGGTATTCCGGAGTTCCGCCTTCCGAAAGCGATCGTTCAACAGGAAGTCGATAAACTCCGCAAATACGGGGTTAAGATCGAAACGAACGTCGTCGTCGGGAAGACGATTCTCGTCGACGAGTTGTTCGAGGAAATGGGATACGACGCCGTGTACGTCGCGTCCGGCGCCGGGTTGCCGTCGTTCCTTGGAATCGAAGGCGAGCAGCTCAACGGCGTTTACTCGGCGAACGAATTCCTGACCCGCGTCAACCTGATGAAGGCGTACCGCTTCCCGGAATACGACACGCCGGTTTACTGCGGGAACAGCGTCGCGGTTTTCGGCGGCGGCAACGTCGCGATGGACGCCGCCCGCAGCGCGAAACGCTTGGGCGCGGAAAACGTTTACATCGTGTACCGTCGCGGCAAGGAAGAGCTTCCGGCCCGCGCCGAAGAAGTGGCGCACGCGGAGGAAGAGGGCGTTAAGTTCCTTCTCCTGCAAAACCCGACGAAATTTATCGGCGACGAAAACGGCTGGCTCAAAGCGGTCGAAGTCGTCGATATGGAGTTGGGCGAACCGGACGAAAGCGGCCGCCGTCGTCCGCAAGTCGTCGCCGGTTCGGAACATACGATCGAAATCGACGCCGCGATCATTTCGATCGGTCAATCGCCGAACCCGCTCATCAAGAACACGACGAAGGGTCTCGAAACGAACAAACGCGGCTGCATCGTCGCGGACGAAAAGGGCGCGACCTCGAAACCGTTCGTTTACGCGGGCGGCGACGCGGTTACCGGCGCCGCGACGGTCATTCTCGCGATGGGCGCCGGCAAGACCGCCGCTCAAGCGATTCACGAAGCGTTGCAAAATAAGAACTAACGACGTTTAACGCTTTGTCGAAATTCCCCGCGCCGACGTTTCCCAACGTTGACGCGGGCTTTTTTTCCTCGTCCCTCTCTTCCTTCGCTCGTCGTCGCTAATCTTTTTTGTCTTCCTCGTCGCAAGCGGTAAACGCTCGTTGAAGCGAGAAAATGAAAATATTAAAAGATTTTTCTTCTTTGATAATCACACTTAAAAACGACACGTCGTATAGCGTCAAAGCGGCGCGTTCGGCAAAACCGGTTCGATTTTAGGGACGCTCGTAAGCGTTACGCGGCGCTTCAACGCTATACGCGCAACAACTCTTACGCGGCGCCGCGCTCGCTATCAGTCTTCGACTTTTCTCCCTAAAGTCGCCGCGCATTCCAGGCAAAGCCAACGTCGACGATTAAATCAAAGCGAACGCGTTCTTCCGATTCGTCGCGTGCGTTTTAAGGCGCGACTCAATTTTTGAATACTACACCTTTAATACGTTCTCCTTATTTTTAAAAAATCCCAACAAAAGGCACGCAATTAACTTGACATTACTCTAAAACAATATAAAATTACATAAAACAAAGCGCCTTCTCGCGAGTTCCCTTTACAAAATTCAAAAAAGACGCGTTTCGAACAGATCGCGTTTGACAAAGGCCTCTCCGAAACGCAAGCCGTGAAAAATAACACGCCCAAACACGCCGTTAAGAATAATTTTAGCCGCTTCGAATAGAACTGCGGAAAACTCTTCGCAACGCGCGTTCAATAATTAAGAACAAAAAATAACTTCGAAATAACTTTTTTCCTAATAAAAATAAAAAAATTTCCAAAAAAACGTCAAAAATTTCCGCTAAACCGCTCTTAATTATTAATAAAACGAAATGCCGACGCAAACCGGCGACAAAGGCGTTTCAAAAATTTAAAACGAACGAGACCGCGTTAGCGTTCGGCGCGCCAACGTATAAATCGAATTTTAATCGCGGCAGGAACTACGCTATGAACGTCAAGTGTTGCTGTTTAATTTTAACCGACGCGTGCAATTTGAATTGCTCCTACTGCTATGAACGTCGTAAGTCGCCTAGACGTATGACATTCGCGACGGCGCGCCAAATTATCGAACAAGAATTCGAAACCGTCGCTAAATCCGAACTATTCGATTCGCTCCGCGTCGAATTTTTCGGCGGCGAACCCTTTCTGGAATTCGAGCTTATGCGCCAAATCGTCGAATGGACGACGTCGGCGCCGCGCCCCGTTCCCTACTCCTTTTTCGCAACGACCAACGGAACGCTTATAACGCCGGAGATTAAGGAGTGGTTGGACGCGCAAAAAGAATTGGTAAACGTCGGACTAAGCTACGACGGAACTCCCGAAATGCAGAACGTTAATCGCTCCAACAGCGCGAAAGACGTCGATCTGGATTTCTTTTTATCGCGTTACCCCAATCAAACGATTAAAACGACAATTTCCAAACAAACCCTCGGCTCGTTCGCCGAAGGCGTCGAATTTTTGACGGAACTCGGTTTTAAAGTCAATCCGTCGTGCGCGTGCGGAGAAGATTGGGATGAAAGCGATTACGACGAATTTCGCCGACAACTCGCGCGTTTAGCCAAATATTTTTTAGAACGCCCCGAATTAGAGCCGATCGAGTTGTTAAACGTTCCGTTTTATCGCCTCTTAGAACCGAAGACAACGCGTCCTCGGTGCGGCGCGGGCGTCGGTTTCGTCGCTTACGACGCGGCGGGCGACGAGTTCCCCTGCCACCTGTTTGCCCCGGTCGTTTTGGAAGGCGGTAAAGCTTTATCGAAAGAAGAGTTTCAACGGCGTCTAGCGCAACCCGACCGCCGTTGCGACGCCTGTTTGGCGTTCAACGTTTGCACGATTTGCGTCGGGTATAATTACGGGACGTCCGGCGAGCTAACGCGCCAAGATCGGGCGACTTGCGAGCTTTTTCAGCGACGTTGCCAAGTTTCGGCTTGGTTTAAAACGCAACAATTCAAATGGAAAAAAGAAAAAGGCGAACCCTTTAGCGTCGATGAAATCGACGAGATGAAGGGCGCGCTTCTATATTACAAAAACTGCGGGCAACTTGGTTTTCAAAACGAAACGGAGGAAAACGTTTATGTTTAACGCTACAACTTGCGGCGTAGCTTCGTCGCCGCTCGGTTTTTATGAAACGCTTGGCAACGTCGGGTTTATCGGCGATTTTCCCGAACCGACGCCCAGTTTCATCGCGGTTTTGGAAGCGGACGTCGACGAAGCGAGCGCGACGGCGATTAGCGAGCCGCGTCGCGACGCGAACGGCGAAGTTGTTCTTTGCTCGTGTATGAGCGCTTGCGGAAGCAATTACTCCAGCGGGTCTTGCTCGTGTATGAGTTCTTGCGGCTCGAATTATTCGAGCGCCGGGGATTGCGAGTGCCTAAGCCACTGCGGAAGCAATTCTAATCGCGGATAACCCCCGGTTTCGATAAACACTGAAAAAATTAAACGTTAGATTAGGAAACAATATGAAAAACGTCAGCCGTTTTTTGGGTCGCGTCGACGCCGCGATTTACGAGCGTTTCTTTATCACGACGCCGACGCCGTTCGCTTCGCCCGAAACGACGTTCGGCAACGCGCTGCATTTGTCGCCCGACTTGGAAGAACGTTTCAACCAACAATACGAAGCGACGGTTATAAGCGACTCCGACTACTCCGCGGTTCCTTACGCCGTCTTCCGAGCCGTCGCTAAAGGATTGGGAATTCCGCCCTTCGATTCGATGAAGTCGAAAGAGACGACCAATGTGAACGCCGTTTTGCACATGCGCGAATGCGAACGCTTGTCGATCGTCGAAGCCTGGGCGATTATCGCGTTTCTCTATTTGACCGCGCAAACCGCCCCGAATTTCGACGCCGTCGTCGAAAAGATCCGCCGCGGATGCCGCGTTCCGGAATCGACGAGCGAAGCGTTGAAACGCCTCGTGTTAAGTCGCGACTGGAACTGCGAAATGCGCGGTCGCCAACTTTGGGTCGAGTCGGCGTTTTGCGAGCAAGCGACGGCGCTGATCGCGCAAATCGTCAAGTCGGAAATAACGCGTTTAACGCCGCTTACGGGGCTTGTCGCGACGTCGTATCAACATCCCGCGGATCGCGCGATTTTGCAAAAGCTCGCGGCGATTCCCGGCGTCGGCGCCGTCGTCGGAAAAGCCGTCGACCTGATGAAACGTTCCCAAGAACTCTTTTTGCTGGCCAACCAAGAGCTCGTTACGCCCCTTTCGCATCCGCGTCTGTATAAACTCGTTTGGCTCGCGGCGCAAATCCTCGATTTGAAGAGACTTCCGGCGGTTTTTATCGATTCGTCGCTCCCCGGGATTAACGCGTACACGACCGGAACCCAAGAGAAAGCCTACGTCGCCCTTTCAAAGGAAGCCGCGTTTTTGCTCGACGACCGCGAATTTCTCTATTTAATCGGGCACGAATTTGGACATATCCAGTGCGATCACGTGCGTTATCACGCGGCGGCGGACGCGATTATCGACGCTTCGTCGCTCGCGCCTGGCGTCGGAGCCGTTATTTCCGCCGTTCAAGCGCCGTTGGTGCGTCCGGCGCTTTCGGCGTGGCTGCGCTGCGCCGAACTTTCCGCCGACCGCGCGGGGCTTCTGTGCTGCCAAAATAGAGAAGCGGCGCTTCGCGTTCTCATCAAAATCAGCGGGCGACCGTGGAGCGATTATCGGCAAATCTGCACGCGCTCCTTCGTCGACCAAGCGACGCGCTTTCAAGAAGAACGCTCGAAGTCCAAGCTCGACACGATTTTTGAATTGTTCAACCGCTTGTACGCCTCGCACCCGTATTTGGTTTATCGCGCTTCGGAACTTCTCCAATGGATGCAAAACGCCGAGTACGACGAACACGTCGAAACGGACGCGAAGGGGCGGCAAACGTTGGCTCGACGCGCCGTCGACGACGCCTTCGAACAAGCCGCGCTCAAAGCGGCGGAAAACGCGCTGGTCGACTGGTGCGCCGAACGCTCGCCGTTTATGCGTCGCGAAATTGCTCGGGGCGCGCGCAAAATGATTTACGAAAACGAAGCGTCGGATCTTGCGCCGCTCGACCGCGTTGGACGCGTTCTTCTGGAAATCGAACAGGTTAACGCCGACGAATTTCATTACTATTGCGTGTTTTACGTCCTCGACGAAAACGACCAATGGTTAATGACGCGCGTACGCCTGGATATTGAAAGCGGACGCGACTACGTTCCGGCTCGCGTTCGCGACGCCTTCCTGCGCTCCGGCAAAACGCAAACGACGCTTAAACTTTACGAAGTTAAGTAACGTAGCCTGAAATAATTTTAACCGCAATAACTTCAACAATAACGGAGGATTAAATGTCGATACTGCTACTTTTTGTACTTCCCGCGGCCCTGGCGTTATGGTTTTGGAACAAGATCGTCTTCTTCTTTCAAACGCGAATGCTCCCGTGGGTGCGTTCGCACATTGGAAATAGCGCCGCCGACTTGTTGACAAACCTGATTATGTTTGCCGATAACGCCGCGACGTGCGTAAGACGCACTATTCGTAAAGGTTACCGTTGGTTGTGCGAAAATATTTTAGGAATGAAAACGAAGTACAGCCAAGATAACGCCAGCACCGTTATTCGCACGACCACAACGTTCGTAAAGAATGAAGACGGCACTTATACCGAAGTTATCTCCACTGAGGAGATACTCCGCGACGATGTGCCCGCTAACGCGAGAATCGAAATACTCAAGGGGAGGACCGAACCCGTCGAAATTGACGACTTGAACGAGTTAAAAACCAAAATCAAAAAGCGCGCCGAAGAAGAAGAGATCGAGTTGGAAGCCGCGGCTTAACGGCGCTTGAGTTTAAGGAGCAAGGGATATGATTACTACTATAGCGGCGGGCGCGGCGCTCGCTTGGTTTGGGAGCAAGGCGTTGCATTGGCTTTGGCGGCAGATCGTTTATTTTTGCCAAACGAAGCTTATCCCTTGGGTGAAGAAGATTTTAGGACAAACCGCCGGCGACGTTTTAGCCAATATCGTTCATTATATCGACAACGGCGTCGTCTTTAGCGCGCAAGCGGTTCGCGCCGCTCGCGTTTGGCTTCGCGCGAAATTGGCAAAGTTAACGACAAGTTACGTCAAAGTCGGCCCGTCGACGGTCGAGAGAAGTTGCGAAACGATTCTTCGCAACGACGACGGCTCCGGTCAATGTCTCGTCGAAACACGAAAGCTCGATTGGTGCGAACTGCCGCCCGAAATCCGCGCAAAAATTCGCGAAACGCAAGCGTCCGTCGTCGTCGACGACCGCGACATTTTGATTACCAAGTTCGACGAAAAGGCCGAAGAAAACGGCGTCGCGTTAGAACTGGAACATTGACGACGGCGCAAGCCGTTAACGACTTGGCGTTCGCGCGATTCGCTAAAATCGCGCGAACGCGGTAAAATAGGTTCGAAATGATAGACAACGAAGTGAAAAAAGTCGTCTACGTCGGCGGATGGAATTCGGCGAAAAGCGACTTTACTAAGATCGAAGCGCTTTTGGCGCAAACCTATCCAAACGCGACGCTCGAACGTTTCGACTGGGATTCGTCGGGTTCGTGGGAAGACGCGTTGCAAAACGCCGAGACGGCGGCGCAAAATCTGCGAGCGCGTCTGTTGGCCGAGACGCCGGAAACCTTGCGCGACCTTGTATTGGTCGGGCATTCGCTCGGCGCTCGAATCGCGATCGGCGCGACGCGAGACGCGACGCCGCCGTTGAATCGGATCGTCCTTTTGGGCGCCGCGATCGACGGCGACTCGCCGGACGTCGCGCAAGCGGCGCGGTTTTCGGCGCGACCGCTCGCAAACGTTTACTCGCCCTTCGACGTCGTGTTGTCGTTTTATCGACTCGCGCAGGGCGTCCGCGCGTTCGGGCGCAGAGGCGCGGCCGGAAATTACGCGTTGAACGTCCCTTCGGTCAACGGTTCGCTCTCGCAAACGGCGGCGTTGCTGTTGGCTCCGTTGGCGCCGGCTCCTTTGCGCCTCTTGGCGGCGATTCAAAACGCGGTGTTGCAGTCGCACTGTTTCGCCGATTATTTAAAGACGTGGCGCGATTTCGACCCCGCCGCCGGACGCGCGACGCTCGAAACCGAACGTTGGACGGAAGAAGTTCCAAGCGACGTCGTCGAAGCGATCGCCGCAACGTTAACGCGTTGGCTTTCCGAACGTTCGAACGCGCCGTGCGACGTCTTAGCGATTTTGGGCGACGAAACGGCGCGCTCGGCCCTCGACGGCGTTCGCAAGATTTCTGCGGTCGCGAACCAACTTGGTCCCGGCGAACTAGACTGGAACTGCGTCGTCGACGCGCTCGACGACAAAACAAGCGAACCGATGCAAATCTCGTTTCCTCTAAACGTCGACGGAAGTTGGGACGCCGCGCCCGAAAAAATCCGCGCGCAATTTTTAAAAACCAATTGTCGTTCTTACGAATTGATTATTTATAACGTCAAAGGAGAAAAGTAAAATGTTGCAAAACGCGAATTATATCGTTTTAGCCGTCGCGGACGCGCTGACGAGCGAAGGCGTCGAAATCATGACGGCGAGCGCCGCCGCGATCGTTTGGCCGCTCCTTATTATCGGCGCGCTTGTCGTTTTTTGGAAAAAAATTATCGATTGGTGGACTGGAATCGTTGCCGAGCCCGAGCGCAAATTCTTCGAGACGATCGTGAAAGACGTCGCCAAATGGTTGAGCGACAACGACTTGGCCGACCGCGAACAAGCGGAAACGGAATTACGCGAGGCGTTGCAAGGTAAAACGAGCGAGTATCTGCGTCAACGCGATTTTGCGCTAGATTGCCGTTTTGTACGCACCGGCCCGTCGGAGTGCGACCGCGTTTTGCTCGCGACGATTAAAACGAAAAACGACGATTATTTGCAAGCGACGCTCAAGCGTTCGATCGAGTGGTGTTGGGTTCCGAGCGCAATTCGCAAAGAGTTCATTCGTTCCAACCCAAGCGAGCTGGTTTACGATATGCTTAAAAAGAAAAAGAAGTAAGAGTCCCGTTATATGTACGACAAACTTATAATCGGCGCGGCCGGGTTGATCGGCGCGGCGGCTGTTGGAGCGGTCGTTTGGTGGGCTTATAAAAAATGGAAGAACGGCGTGCGCGACGAAGTGCGCGCCTGGTTGCAAGCGCGTCCCAACGTGCGTTTACGTTCGGTTTCGTTGCGCGTGCTCGACGCTATCGACGACGCGGCGGCGCTAACCGAGGGAATTGTTCGTTGCGCGCTTATCGGCAAAACCGAACAAGGCGACGAATGTGAAATTAACCAACAAATTTTATCCCGGGAACAAATGCGTAACGTCGGCGTGTTAACCGATTCCGGCGTCGTGAAAGAAAAAGAAATCCTCTCGGACAACGAAATTCTGGCGTTGATGACGGCGTAAACGGATTCCCCGTCGAAGCGTCGCCGCTTCGGCCAACGAGATTTTTTGAGGAACGTATGGGTGTGAATTATAATTTTCCTTGGGAAGAACATAAAGTGGAGCGAAGCGCCGATAAAAAAACGTCGCGCGTCGACGGCGGCGAATCCGTTTCTTCGTTTTTAACGTCGTCCGAACTTAAAAAAGAAGAACGGGATCGGAAAACCAAAGAGAAAGCGATCGTATTTGAAGCGCGCAAACCGCTTTATCGTTTGGAAGACGTTATTCTTAACGACGAAGTAAAAGAGCAAATCGACGTGTTGCGCAGCCGTATCGCCAACCATCGCTTGCTTTACGAAGAATGGGGTTTGGCGAAAATCGATCCCCAAGGCACGCATATTTCGGTTAGTTTTTACGGGCCTCCCGGCACGGGTAAAACGATGTGCGCCGAAGCGTTAGCGGCGGAGTTAGGCGTCGACATTATCGAAGTGAGTTATGCGGAAATCGAATCGAAATACGTCGGCGAAACCGGCAAAAACATTCGCGCCGCGTTCCAACAAGCGAGCCGAGCGAACGCGCTCCTCTTTTTCGACGAAGCGGACGCTATCTTGGGCGCTCGTATGTCGAACGTAACGCAAGCCGCCGACCACGCGGTCGACGTCGCGCGAGCGGTGATGCTGAAAGAACTCGACGCTTTCGAGGGCGTGGTCGCCTTCGCCACGAACAAATTCGGCAAGTACGACGCCGCCTTTTTGCGCCGTATTCTTCAACACGTCGAAGTGCCGTTGCCCGACGCCGCGACGCGCGAACGCTTGTGGCCTCAACTGACGCCGACGCAGGTTCCCGGTCGCGAAACGCTAAATTGGCAGGAGTTGGCGGAAAACTCCGAAGGTATGTCCGGCGGCGAAATCAAGAACGCGATCGTAACGGCCTGTTCCGAAGCGGCAATGCGTCCTGAAAAGAAAATTTCACAGGAACTCGTACTAAAGGCAACGCGCCGCGTGCGGGAAAGCAAGCGAAATCACGACGGCGGAATGGACGGTTCCCAAACGAAAGTTACCAGTCGCGTTTTATCGCAAGAAGAAGCGAACGCTCTCCTTCGCCAAAACGCTTCCCCCGCCGACGCGTAACAGTTCGACGCAACGCGAAGTACCTTCCCTTTGTTCACGTTCCGCGTTTATGTTTCGACGACGCTTCGATTTTCAAAGCGCCGTCGAAAAAAACGCGAACCGCCGAGAGTCGGAAACGTCGAGCGCGCCCCAAGAAACGCCCGGATTTTAACCGACGTCGCGAGAGCGTTCGGCAAGACGCGCCGCTTCTCCGTCGACGTTCGTTCGTCAAGCTCCCAAAAAACAAACGGCGTTAAAACCGACGCAAACCGCCGACCTTAACGCCGTTGTTTCCGTTTAGAGCGTTTTAACAACGTTCAACGCTTAACCGCTCAACGGTTCAAAAACGCCCAAAGTTTCTCCGGATACGCGAAGTCCGGAACGATCGCGTCCGCCCCGGCTTCCAAGAGGAATCCGCGCTTATGCGCGTTGACGCCGACGCGCTCCGCTTCGTTCGACGCGACGCCGACCGCGTATCCGCCGACCGCCTTCACCGCCGCCATATCGAATCCGCCGTCGCCGAAACCGACCAACTCGTCGCCGCTCCAGCCGTTTTTCTCCAGAAGCGCCTTCAACACGTCGTTCTTTTCGCAGGGCGTTCCGTCTTCGCGGGCGCCGTAAATCCCTTGATCGAAGTACTTCGTCAAACCGAGTCGTTCGCATTCGGAAGTTAAGCGTTTCTCGTCGGTTCCGCTCGCCAAGCAGAGCGCGACGCCGTTCGCCTTCAGCAGTTCCAAAAACGCGACCAACCCCGGCAAAACCAAGTCGTCGACCGTCTTTTCGCCGGTTTCGAGCCCCGCGAACTTCGCCGCGACCAAACGGTCGAGGACGACGTCGTATTCCTCTTTGTAAACGATCGGCGCTTTCGGCGTTCCGCCGCGCTTCGCGACCTCTTCCGCCAAGTGTTCGCCGAGCGCGATCATCGGCCGCCCGGTCTCCTTCTCGATGTACGCCCGCACGATCGGCTCGACGTCCGCCGCCGAAACGCCCGGAATCTCCGAAAGCGTCGCGCAAGCCTCCGCCGTTACCGCGTCTTGCCAACCTTGACGCAATGTCGCGATAGTCCCGTCGAAGTCGAAAAACGCCGCCTTAATCTTCGTTCCGGCCTTGCGGTAGCGCAAAACCTCGACGTCGAAGTTCAACGGCGCGACCTTTTGCATCAGCGACACGATCGCGTGTTCGTACAGCATATGCATATCTTCGAGCCGTTCCATCGAGTCGGTCGGCGCGATCAGGATTTCGTCGCAAAACGCCTTCATTTTCCCGCCGTCGCGACCGCCGAAACCGATCGTCGTCAAGCCCATTTCCTTCGCGGTTTGAAGCCCCTTCACGATGTTCGGCGAGTTCCCGCTTCCGCTAAAGACGATCAGCAAATCGCCCGGGTCGGCGTAAGTTCGCAGTTGAATCGAGTAAATATCTTCATACGCAAAGTCGTTTGCCAAACAGGTTACGATCGGCGTCGAGTCGTTCAAGCAGACGGCGCGGAAGCCTTCGCGACCGAGAACGCGAGCGCCTTTCATCAGGTCGTTGCACATATGCGACGCCGTCGCCGCGCTCCCGCCGTTCCCCGCCGTGTAAACGCGCTTCCCGTTTTTCTTCGTCGCCAAGATCAACCCGGCGATTTTCGCCAACGTCTCGAAGTTAGAGCGCATCAAATCGGTCGCGACCTGCCGCGCGTAATCTTGCAAAAAAGCCGCCGCTTTGCTTTCGGAGTAATTCATCGGGTCGTCCTTCCGTCGTTTGGGAGCGAGAGAAAGTAAAATGTCGAGAAAAATCGCGAAACGGTCGGAAACGCCGCGCTCAAGCGCCGCGTCGACGCCGTTTTTACCGTTATTAATATTATATCCGAAAAACGCCGCCCGTCAACGCGCCCGACGCGCCGTTTTCTCTTTGAACTTCGATTACCGGCGCTGTTTTCTAAAAATCAAACGACGTTTATTCGCCGCCCCTCCGCCGCCTCTTTGATTTCCTAAATCAGGCGCCAATATTCAAACTTTTCAAACGCGCTTCGTTTTGCCCCGTTCCTGCTCGAGCGGTTCCGGTTTATTCCGGTTTATTCCGGTTTATTCCGGGTTATTCCGGTTTATTCCGGGTTCGTTCCGGGTTTATTCCGGGTTTATTCCGGGTTTATTCCGGGTTTATTCCGGGTTTATTCCGGGTTTATTCCGGGTTTATTCCGGGTTTATTCC
>JAGBDD010000156.1 GCA_017937685.1 Thermoguttaceae bacterium
CGGCGGTTCCGCGACTTAAAGTCGACTCGACCGCCGCCGACCGCGACCGCGTTTTCCCAACGAGAAGACGCGGTCGCGTCGTTTCTTGTCGACGCGACGCCGCCCAATTCTTGTTCAACGCCGCCCAACGACGTCAAAATAGCGAAACCGCGTAAAAAGCGCCGACGCGTCGGAAAAAGCGGGCGTTCCGAAAAATCGCCGTATACAAAGGGCGGAAAATTTCGTATAATCGAAACGCCGTCGTCGCGTCGCGCGCCGACCGAACCGTTTTCATCGTTGCGTTTTCCTTTTCCGTCGTTATGCCCCGCTTTTCCTTTCAACCGCTCGGCGACAGTTGGACGCTCGTCGCCGTTTTGCTCGCCGCGCTCGTCGTCGGACTCGTCGTTTTCCGTCCGAACGACGCGACGCTTTCGCGCTTTCGCCGCCGCGTCGCGCTCGGGCTCCGTTTGGCGCTCGTCGCGATTTTCGCCGTTCTTTTCGCGCGACCGTCCGTCGTAAGCGTTGAGAAAGAAGAACTTCCGGCGTCGTTCGTTTTCCTTTGCGACCTTTCGGAGAGTATGTCGATTCGCGACGAAGCCGACGGAGCGAGCCGTTTCGACGCGATGAAAGCCGGGTTCGCGTCCGTTCAAGACCGACTCCGCGCCCTTTCGGAGCGTTTCGACGTCCGCGTTTTCGGCTTTGGCGACGCGACCGAGGAACTCGAACTCGTCGACGGCGCCGTCCGTTTTCCCGACGCGCCGACCGGTTCCGAAACGCCGCTCGGAGACGCGCTCGCCGAAACGCTCCGAACGACCGCCGGGAGCCGAACGCTCGGCGTCGCCGTTATTTCGGACGGAACGCAGCGAACGAAAGACGCCGAATCGCCGTCGCCGCAAGACGTCGCGCTCCGTTGGCGGGACGCGGAACGCCCGATTTTCGCCGTTCCGCTCGGCTCCGCGGAGGGTTCCCCGACGACGCGCGACGTCGCCGTCCTCGACCTGCGCTCGAACGACCGCGTTTTTCTCGGAAACGAGCTGACAGTCTCCGGCCAAGTTCGCGTTCTCGGGCTCGCCGGGCGAAAAATCCCGCTCGCGCTTTCGCTCGAAACGTCGCCGGGCAAGCTGGAAGTCGTCGATTCGACGGAACTTGCGCCGACTTCAAACGACGCGACGCTCTCCTATCGCTTCGTTTGCGCCCCGAAAACCGCCGGGCAATGGAAATTGCGCGTCGCCGCGACGCCGCAAGAAGGCGAACTCGCCGACTCGAACAACGAACTCGGCGCGTTCGTCGCCGCGATCGACGGCGGACTCGACGTCTTATACATCGAAGGAACAAGGCGTTACGAGCAAAACTTCCTCCGCGCCGCGCTCGACGAAGCGTCCGACGTCCGCGTCCGATATTGGCGCCCGTCGACCGCCTCGTTAGTCGCTCGACTTCCCGACGCGACCGAAGCGGAGCGGGTCGCCGCCTTGACGCGTTCGCGCAAGTCGCTGATCGAGACGTTCTTTAAACCGGGAAAATACGCCGCTTACGTCTTAGGCGACGTCGACGCGGCGGCGTTTCAGCCAAACGAGTTGAAGGCGCTCGCCGAACTTGTCGAGAGCGGAACCGGGCTCGTCGTTCTCGCGGGCGAACGCTCGCTCGGCGCGGGCGGGTACGCCGAAACGCCGCTTGCCGACGTTTTCCCGGTCGCGACGCAAAGCGCCGACCGCTTGCCGCTCGACTCCGACCTCGCCGACTTTGACGCCGCGTCGCCGGAATCGCAGAAACTCCGTTTCGACGGGGAGTTCCGCGCCGCGCCCGACGTTCGCGACGGGCGACCTGACTTCGTCGCGCAGTTGAACCTCGACCCGAAAAAGAACGCCGAAAGTTGGGCGAAGCTCCCGCCGCTGTCGAGCGTTTACCGCGTCGGAACGCCGAAACCGGGCGCGACGACCGCCCTCGTCGCAAGCGGCGCGCACTCCGACGGCTCGGCGTCTAAAGAAATGCCGCTTCTCGTTTTGAATCGTTTTGGCGACGGACGCGTCGCAACGCTCGCGACCGACTCGACTTGGCGTTGGCGGATGCGCGGTTTCGAAGACGAACACCGCAAGTTTTGGCGGCAGTTGCTTTTATGGACGGCGAAACAGGACGAGCTTCTCGAAGGCGAACTCGCGGTCGAACTCGAACGCAGCCGATTCGCGCCGGGTGAAAACGTCGATTTCCGCGTCGTTTACCGTCCGAAAGAGGGGGAAGATTTGTCGAAATTGAAGGCGAAGGCGACCGTCGTCGGGCCGGACGGTTCGCGAACGGACGTCGCGCTGACCGACGCAAACGGCGTTTGGACGGGAACTTATCGCGGCGGCGAAACGCTCGGCGTCGGCGATTACCGCGTCGAAGCGTCGGTTCTTTCGTCGACCGGAACGCCGCTCCAAAGCGCGCAAGCTCGGTTTTTGACGTTCGCGCAAAATTTGGAGCTCGACGAGCCGGCCGCGTCGCCGTCGACGCTCGAAAACCTCGCGTCGACGACCGACGGGAAAACGTTGCGCGTCGACGACTTAGCGTCGTTTCTCGACGAGTTGGCGCAACAACGGGCGACGATCGCCGACTTCCGCGAAGTCAAGCGGTCGCTGTACGATACTTGGGCGATTTTCGCGCTCTTCGCCGGGCTCCTGATCGCCGACTGGGCCCTGCGCAAACGTTGGGGCGCCGCGTAACATCGTTTCTCCGACGCCGTCTTAATCTCTTAATTAGCAAGCGTTAAAAAAAACGCCGACTCCGTTTCGAAGTCGGCGTTTTTCGTCGATTAACGTCGAAACGTTAAGTCGGGCGGTGCGACGAAACCGCCGCGCCGCCGAGCGTCAACGTTCATTCGGACGGAATGTCGAGTTCGTAAACGAACGGGCCTTTGCCGCTAAAGGTCGTTTTTTCTTGCGTTTCGGAACCGTATCGCGCCGGAACGGCCTCTTCGAAAACCGGTTCGGGGCCCATCGGGCCGTCGACGGTTTCGCCCGCGTCGACGCGCGCCGACACGGCGACCAAATACGAGCCTTCCGTTAACCCTTTTGTTTCGGAAATCTTGAATTTTCCGTCGGTAATCGCCGCGCCGGAACTCGTTTGAACGGCGTTCGACGAATCGGGCGTAAACTCGATCGAACCTTGCGCGATCGGCGTTCCGTCGATCGAAATCGTTCCTTCGACCGCTCGACGCCCCTGCGGATTCTTGGAACCGCAACCGGTCGTCGCGCCGACGACGCAAACCAAGAGCGTCGCCAGCGCCGCCCAAGTCAAAACGTTACGTTTCATCGTTGTTCTTATCCTTTCGTTCGCAAACGCTTAGAGTTGAACGTCCGTTTCGCCGCCCTTCGAAGTCGAAAGGGCTTGCCAGGTTTCGCGATTCACCGTGTCGGAAACGAAGCGAACCGAGCCGTCGACCATCGAGACGTTGACGCCGCCCGAGTGGTTGCTGCGCGCGCTCAAAAAGACCGCTTTCGACGTGCTACCGCTCGTCGGAACCGTCTTGTACCCGTCCAACGGGAAACGTTCCGGGTCGTGCGACGTTTGTTTAAAGGAGTCGTGGAAGTAGTCGGGGTTCGACGGGTTCGGCGTGTAGTACGCGCTGTAAATCGTCGACATACCGTACCAAATCAAACCGCGCAGGTCGTTTGTGCCGGAACCGGTCCAAAAACCTTGAATCGTTTCGGAAAACGCCATCGTGTTCGAAGTTCCGTCTTTAATCGCCGCCAACGCGACCGGAGCTTGGAAACGTTTGTCGTCGCCGCGAATGTTAAACGCCGCGCCGCGGTTGACGACACCGTTGTATTCCGGAACCCAACCGACCGCGCCGTTCGTGTTGTAGTCGCATTGATAAATCCCGGTCGAACCGACGCAAGCGACGTAATTATGGTGTTCGAACCCGTTAAAAGAGCTTTTTTGCGGCTCGTCGGACGGGCAAGTGTACGCGTTGAACCGTTTTCCGGCCAGCAACGTGTTGTTGTCGCCGGAATTGAAGGGATAATTGGCGCCCCAAGTGTATTCGCTCGCGTAAGCCGCTTCTTCGATATACGGGAAAAGCGCGATCGCCCACGTTCCGTGTTGCGCGTCGATCCCGCCCGGCGGGAGAAAAGTTCCGTCCGCGTCGACGTAGTTGTGAATCGCCAACCCGAGTTGTTTCAGATTGTTCGTGCATTGCATGCGACGCGCCGCTTCGCGCGCCGCTTGCACCGCCGGAAGAAGAAGACCGATCAAAATCCCAATGATCGCGATGACGACCAACAATTCAACGAGAGTGAAGCCGTAAAACTTGCCCCCCCCCCCCAGTTTCACACAATTTCTCGATGCCATCGTAAAATCCTTTATCAAAAGTTGCCGTTTGGGCTTTTCCGGCGATAGCGCGTCGAAAAAGCCGGATAAAAAATGATAAGCAAAATCGGACGTTTAATTAACGACCGTACTCGTATTGTATCCGCCGCGTTCCTAAAACGCAAGAAAAATCTTCCGTTTTCGTCAAGTTTTTTCAAAATTTACGCTAAAAATATTACAGCGGCGACAAAACTTAACAAATCTTCCCAAACCGCCCATCTTTCGGCGCGACGTAAAAAAACGCCCGGAACCGCTTTTTAGAACGGTTTCGGGCGTTTTCGATTTTTCCAACGACGCCGGAAGCGCCGTCAAAAGAAGGCGTTAGCGCGATTAAAGAACGCCGCCGCCGTTGTCCGCCTTGTCGCGAACCGCTTCGCCGACGTTGACCTCCAAGTTATTCGTCCCTTCGACGACTTCGACTTCAAGCGGCGTCGTGCCGACCAAGCGATACTCCTCGGCGACGACGAAGAACTCTTCGTAAGTCGCGCCGCTGTCGACGTATTCTTGGTAAATCCGCGCCGATTCGGCGTCGATCGGGCTCGGCGGAGGAGGCGTTCCCTCGCCGACCGTCTTCGCGACCGCGACCTTAAATTTGCCGGTTGGGGCGCCTTTGTATTGCCCGTGCGTAACGATCGTCGCGACGCCCTTGGCGTCGGTCGTGCCGCCGCTCGTCCACTTGATCGATTCGTCGACCGGTTTCATCGAAACCATCGCGCCCTCAAGCGGTTTGCCGTCTTGAATCACCGTAATCGTCGTCGGATTCAGCTTCGGCATACCGTCCGGAAGTTTTTGACCGCAACCGACCGCCGACGCGAGCGCCGCCAACGCAAACGCGCAACCGAGAATTGTTCGTTTCATTTATTCGCCTTTCTCGACGACGCGCAAACGCCGCCGTTATTCGACTTAACACTTATGCGGAACGCCGACGCAATCGCCGACGCTCCGCGTTCAATTTCCGTTAAACGCTAAAACGACGTCGTTTCGGTTTCGCCGCCGGACGGAACGCTCGTCGCGCCCCAAACGCCGCGCCGCTCGCCGAAACGTCGTCAAATTTTCGCTAAACGCTAAAACGACGTCGTTTCGGTTTCGCCGCCGGACGGGGCGCCCGTCGCGCCCCCAAACGCCGCGCCGCTCGCCGAAACGTCGTCAAATTTTCGTTAAACGCTAAAACGACGTCGTTTCGGTTTCGCCGCCGGACGGAACGCTC
>JAGBDD010000157.1 GCA_017937685.1 Thermoguttaceae bacterium
CGCCTTGTCGAACCATCGTCGGACGTCGCCGCTCGACCGTTCGAGCGCGTCCCGACGGCGTCGTCGGCAAATAAACGACCAACTCGAAAACCTGCGGCTGCGAAAGCCCGAGTTCCGCCGCCATTCCTTCGAGCGTTACGTAACTTCCGTCGTTTGCGTAATCGACGCAAATCCCTTTATCGTTAAAAGTCGCCAACGCGAACGAGTTCGACGCGGCGGTCGCGCCGAGTCCAAGTTCGCTTGCCAACGCGTCGGCGAACGACGTTTCGCCGAGTCCGCCGGTCAAATCGGTCGACGCGGAATCGGCGCCAAGCGCCGCGTCGTCCGCGGTCGACGCAAAACCGCCGGAAAGTCCGCCGCCCAAATCGCTCGACAAAGCGTTCGAACCAAGTTCGTCTTCCGCGTTTGTTTCCGTTCCGGTCGACGTCGCGGCGGCGGACGCGGTCGTCGCGGTCGACTCCGCGAAAGCGGTTAGCGGCGGCGCCGTTTGCGCGATTCGAATCGCGGCCAACGGGCGATACGAGTTAAAAACGTCGACGCCGGGCCCGTTTGACGCGGCGGCGGTCGGCGGCCCGCCGGTCAAGGAGCCGGTTACTTGGCTAGTTAGCGCGGTCGGGTCGGTCGATTCGGCGTTCGACGCGGCGGCGCCCGCGATCGCGCTCGGCTCCGGCGGAATCGGCAAACTGAAGAGGAGCGGCGACGAACGATAAAGGTCGACGTCGTCGAGCGGCGCGAGCTTCAAGTCGACTTTGATCGCGACCGGGAGCCCGCCTTTTTCGATGCTGTCCCAAGAATCGAGCCAATTTTCGCCGTCGAAATAGCGGAATCGGCAGTCGAGCGCTTCCGGCGCCCAAGTCGTTCCGTCGTCGGCGTCCATCGCGACCTGCGCCGCGGTCAAGGGCAAACGGTCGAACGGATTTTCCGCTTCGGCGGTCGCGGTCGCGCCGGTCGCCGTTTCTTCAAGCGCGCCGGTTCCGTCGATGAAACCGTTTCCGGCCAACGTCGTTTGCGACGCGTCCGGAGGCGCGGAAAGGGAGCCGGTTAACGTCGAAACGGCGCGTCCTTCCTCCGCCGCGGCTTCGTATTCGGCGAGCGGGTCGTCGACCGACGCGACCTCGGCGCCCGGTATCGGCGTTTCAAAATCAAGTTCGCGACGCGACAATCCAAACTTGCGCGTTAACGGGCGAACGGTCGTCGTTCCGTCGGCGGAAGTAAAAATCCCGTCGGTGATCGTTCCGGTCGTCCCGTCGAGAGACGCGCCGTATTCGTCCTCCGCGCCGAACGCTCCGTCCGCGCCGGTCGCGCCGCCCGGCGTCAAGAGCGAACCGGTCAACGAACTTCCGCCGGTCTCCGTTTCGAACGCCGCGTCGAGTTCGGCGGTCGCGGCGTCTTGTTCGCCGTCGAGCGGTTCCAACGCGTTGAGCGGGACGAACTCGTAAAAAATCGTCTTTAACTCCGGAACTTGGCGCGACTCCGGCGACTTCGAGCCGCCCTCGGCGACGCGGCGGTTTTCCTCCGGCGTCGCGGTCGTCGCGAAAAGGTTCGGCTGAACGACGTCGATTTGCAGCGAGCGGGAGTCGCCGCGAAGGCCGAAACGGCGAATGAACCGGCGATTCGGGTCGTCGGCGACCGCTTGAATCGGGTCTTGAACCGCGGCGCCCAAATCTTCGCTCAACATTTGCGAAATCGATCGCGCCAACTGAGCCCGACTAACGCGACGTTCCGTCGTCGTGTAATTGCGCGAATAGAGGCTCGTTATCGCGCTCACCCCGGCGAGCAAAACCGCGATCAACGCCAACGCAAGCAAAATTTCTAAAAGAGTAAAACCGGCGAACGAACGTCGGAAAAAAGGGGGACGCAACGCGGCGGTCGGGCGAATCGGCGAAGTCATTGAGAATTTCGTTCCGTTATTGTTTTTTCGGTCGGCGACGACGCGGCGGGCGACCGACGCCGGCGGGGAACGCGGTTCCCCCTTATATTAATAATATAACGAAAACGGCGAAAAAAACCAGTCGCGGCGAGAAAAAAGTCGCTCGCCGGGCGCGGGGCGCGGGTTCCTCTTCGCTCGTCGAACGCCGCCGCTTTTAAAACGGCGACGGCGGCGCGAACGTCGGTTCGTTTAAGTTCTGCGTCGCCGCGTCAAGTTCCGAAAAAGGCGACGCTAACGAGCCGGTTCCGGACGCGTCTAAACCGCCGACGTTTCCTATTTCGCCCGAATTTCCGAAGGCGTCCCAACCGCCGAAAGCGCCGTCGAGTTCGCCGAACGGGTCGCCTCCCGACGCGGAGTCGAAACCGCTCAAACCGCCCGCGACGTTCCCTTCGACGCCCGAACCGCTCGCGACGTTCGTCGCCGGAATATCCGCGGCGGTTCCGTCGACGGTCGAAAACGTCCCGTCGACGTTGCGCCGAACCGTTTGCGTTCGAACGTCGGCTCGGCGCGCCCATTCCTTCAAGACATATTGCCGTCCCCCTTCGAAGGAACGCGTCGAAATCGTTAGCGTCGGGTCGGTCGGGTGCGGCGTCTCGATTATCTCGAAACGCGTCGCGACAATCCGAATCGCGACAA
Source organism: Thermoguttaceae bacterium (assembly GCA_017937685.1). Classification (GTDB taxonomy): domain Bacteria; phylum Planctomycetota; class Planctomycetia; order Pirellulales; family Thermoguttaceae; genus RUG369. The sequence goes on from JAGBDD010000157.1 coordinate 2,567, forward strand.
GATTCGAAATCGGCCCGTCGAGCAATTCGACGCGCGCCGCCCAGTTCGGAGTATCGGGAAGCGGAATCTCGACGCCGAGCGAAACGGTCGCGTCGCCGGCCAAAATCGCATTCATCAAGTTTTGGCAAGCGAGTTGGACGCCGGTTTCCTCCTCGACTTGAACCGCTTGGCGCGCCGAGGTCGTCGCGAGCGCGGCGACGATCGAGAGCCCCATAATCAAAATTGCGAACGCGACGAGAATTTCGAGCAGCGTAAAACCGCCCCGGTTTCCTCGTCGACGCAAAGCGTCCGTTTCCCCTATTTTTCTTATTTTACGCGGCGTCATCAAATCCCTCCGGCGTTCGTCGGGAAGGCGTTTTCTTCGTCGACGACATTTTCCGTCGTCGGCAAATCCCGCGGCGGCGCGAGCGGGTCGTTCAACGTTTCCGGAAGCGCGGTCGCGTCGGGCGTCGGGACGTCGAAGCGATACCCGGAGCGGCGTTCGGTTCCGGGCGCGACGTCGGCGGCGGTCGCCGAGGGGTCGAGTCCGACGTCGAAACCGCTCGTCGCTTCGCCGACCGCGCCCGCGCCGGGATTCCAAACGGAGTCGACCGGGGAACCGAGCGAACCGTCGGTCGGAACGCCGTCCAAAGCGCCGGTTCCGGCTCCGTCGGCGGCGACGGGCGTTCCGTCCGGGTTAAGCGTCGCGGCGGCGAACGGGTTCGAAAGTCGGAAAAGTTGCTCTTGCGTCAAGGCGGACGCGGCGGGGTCTTCCTCCGGCGAAAGGGTCGAAATCGACGAAATCCGCGCGACGCCGGTCATTCCGCGAATCGCGATCTCGGAATAATAAGGAACGTCGCCGACGCAAGCGATTCCGAAAACCGCCGACGAAACGCGCCCGTTCGGGTAGAAAACGATCGGCTCCGACCAAACGCTCGACGCGGCGGGGCTCGTCGGCGCGGCGTTCGGGTCGAGTCCCAACGCGGCGTCCAACCCGGCGAGTTCTCCGCCGAGCGCGCCGTCTAACGCGCCGGTCGCCGACGTTTCGTCGTCGAGTCGCGGAACGGCGAACGGCGAATCTTCCGACAATTCCGGAGGCGCGGAAAGGGAGCCGGTCAAGCGCGACTCGAACGTTCCGTCGCCGAGCGCGTCGTCGGTCGACTCCGCCTCGGTTCGGTCGAGCCCGGTCGAACGGCGCGTTTTCAAGTTCAACGGAGTCGACGCGGAAATCCGCATAAAGGTAAAAATTACGTCGCCGGACGCGGCTTTGCGGAAGATCGCGCCGTCGGGCCCGACGCGCCAAGCGAGGGTCGTTCCTTCGGCGAGGAGCGCTTTTTCCTCCGTCGTTAGTTCGCGCCAAGGCGTCGCGTTGGCGAACGTCGTCGCGCCGGTCGCCGGATCGATCGCAAACGCCGCGTCGCCGCCGAACGTCGAAAGTTCGGAAGAGCCGAACGCGGCGGACGGGTCGAGCGAAAAATCGGGAGTCGCGAAGTCGCCGCCGAACGTCGACGCGTCGAACCCGAGCGACGCGTCGGCGCCAAGCCCTAAATCGTTCGCGGTCGCGAGTCCAAGCGCCTCCATATCGGCCGCGACGTTCGCCGGGGAAAAAAGGTCGTCGGAGTAAATCGGCGCGACGCTTGCGTCGGCGATTCCGTAAAGCCCGGCGTCGGTCGCAAGAGCGGTCGACTCGGTTCCGAACGCGGTTTCGGTCAAGGAACCGCCGAGCGCGTCGCCGCCGAACGCGTCGGTTAAATCGGTCGAGTCGTTTTGCCGGTAAATCGCTTCTTGCAAGGCGTTGAGCGGCGCGATCTCGTACACGCCGGAACCGGGCGCGTATCGGAAAATATACGGCGTTCCGGTTTGCATCGCCAAGAGACGCGCTTTATGCAGGTCGATCTGAATCTCGACGACGCCCGCTTTAAACCGCGAACGCGCCATCATTCGCTGGAACGACGCGACGCTGATCCCGGAAATTACCAGAATCAACGCCAAGACAATTAGGAGTTCGAGCAAAGTGAAAGCGCGTCGCATAAAAATCCGCGAAAACCGACGTTAACGAAAACCGCCGAAACGCCCGAAACCGACGTCGCGGCTTCGAACGTTTCGGGAAATTAGGAAGCGGTCGAGCCGACCGAAATCGGCTCGAGGAAAAATTGGGCGATTAGAACATCGGCTGTTGTTGCATACCGCCCTGCGGCATACCGCCCGCCGCGCCCGGCATACCGCCGGTCATATTCGGATCCATTCCCGGCATACCGGTATTCATTCCCGGCATACCGCCGGTCATACTCGGATCCATTCCCGGCGTACCGCCGGTCATATTCGGATCCATTCCCGGCATACCGCCGGTCATACTCGGATCCATTCCCGGCATACCGCCGGTCATACTCGGATCCATTCCCGGCATACCGGTATTCATTCCCGGCATACCGCCGGTCATATTCGGATTCATACCTTGCATACCGTTTTGTTGCATACCGTTTTGGAAGCCGACCGCTTGCGCGTTGCGTTGGGCGTTCATTTGGCCGGACATATCGGACGCGTCCCAGTTAATAACGTCGTCGCCGTCGCCGTTGTTGTCTTCGCCGTCCGGGCCCATCGACCAGATCGCCGGTTTCTTACCGTCGCCCTTGGTGGTCGGCCATTCGTATTTGATCGGGTTATTCCACGGGTCGATCAGGTCTTTTTCTTGAACAAACGGTTCGGTGATCTTGCGTTTCGGTTTCACGACTTGGTTGACGGTCGCGGTTTGTTGCATACCGCCGGTCATATTCATATTGCCGCCCATCATCGTCGGGTCGTTCATATTCATGCCCGCGCCGCCCATCATCGTCGGGTCGTTCATATTCAGGCCCGCGCCGCCCATCATCGACGGATCGTTCATATTCATGCCCGCGCCGCCCATCATCGACGGATCGTTCATATTCATCCCCGCGCCGCCCATCATCGACGGGTCGTTCATATTCATACCCGCGCCGCCCATCATCGACGGGTCGTTCATATTCATACCCGCGCCGCCCATCATCGACGGATCGTTCATATTCATACCCGCGCCGCCCATCATCGACGGATCGTTCATATTCATACCCGCGCCGCCCATCATCGACGGATCGTTCATATTCATGCCCGCGCCGCCCATCATCGACGGATCGTTCATCATACCGCCGTTCATTTGGCCGTTCATATTCATCCCGTTTTGACCGGTCATCCCCATTTGCTGTTGCATTTGCATTTGTTGCGCGGCGGCGGGAGCGTCGGGATTATCCAACCCGGCGAGGACGTAGAGACCTTCGGTCATCGACGGGTATTCGCGGAACTCCATTTTAAATTCTTCGACGGCGGTCGTGAGAGTGTTCGTAACTTGAACCGTAGCGGCGCGGACGAGGGCGCGTTTGTAGGAGTTCCAAACGGTCGTGCCCAAGATGCCGATGATGACGATGAGAATCGCCAACACGATCAAAAGTTCCAACAACGTAAAACCGGATTTCTTAGAATCCAACGACGCGACGCGTTTCATAACGGCCGTCTCCTTTATTACTGTTCGTTCTTCTGGGGGGAAATATCGCGCAATCCCTACGCGACCGTCGGCGGTCGAAAACCCGCGACGCGTTAAAAACGAATTTCAAGATTCGTTTTCGTTTCGAAGTTTCGTAAGCGGCGGGGCGCGCGTTCTCGCTTCAAACGCGCCTCGCCGATACGATTATAACCTTTTTTCCGCTTAAAGAAAAGAGCGGTTTTAACAGATATTTCGAAATTTATCGAAGAAACGGCTTTTTTTAGCCGAAATTAATCGTTTTCGTCAATCGTAATCGACGTCCGGATGCACGTCGTAAACCTGCGACGGAAACGACCGTTGCACTTCCCAACCGATCGGACGCGTCGAAAGCGATTTCGGCCCGATATTCGCGTTCATATAAGGATCGCCGCCGTCCGGGAAAGTCGACGCTCGCATCGCTCGTTCTTCCGCCGACGGAGCGCGCAACGTCGGGAACCAAAAGCGGTCGTTGTTCGGATTTTCGTTGAGCGCCTGGCACCCGGAGAGGCCGCCGAGCGCCCCCGACGCGAGCGCCGCGAGAACGCAAAAACGCCCCCTATATATTAATATTGACAAAAACGACGTTTTCGCCGTCCGTTTCGCGTTTGCGGAGTCCGTTCGCATCGTCGCGTCCTTTCGTTGCCGAGCGTCTTTTTCGAGCTTTTTCAACGTTTCGTCCGACGCCGCCGCGAACCGCTCGACCTTTTCTCCGGCGACGTCGTTAAGGTTAACATCGACCGCCGACGGGCCGCGCTCGAAGATTTCTCAATTTAACGTATTTTTCCGAACGGCGCAAGGTTAAAAGTTAAGTTGGTCGCGCCGATTTTGCCGGTTGTTAAAAGTTGAGCGGCGAAAATTGCGTCGCGACGCGGGAAAAAATTCCGCGCTTCCGCCGCGGTTCCCCAACGCGACTTAAATTATCGCGACGACGCATCCTTCGCCGTCGACGTATTTTTCCCCGTCGCCGTTTCCCGCTTATTCCCCTCCGGTCGCGCCCTATGCAAATTTTTAACCGAACGTTAACGCTTCCCTCGCGGGAAAAATCGGAAAAACTTCGCCGTTTTGACGCCGAACGTCTCGAAGCGCACCTCGCCGTCGCGCAGTACGGGCCGTTTCGCTTGACCGACGCGATTCGCCCTTCCTTCGACTTGGCGATCGTCCCGGAGGAAGGTTGGCGGTTCGACCGTTACGTCGACCCGGAGACCGGCGCCGGCGTCCCGGTCGCGATCGCGGCGGTCTCTCGCGAAAAGCTCTTCGACGTTTTTTTCGCGCTTCTCGACGGCGTCGGAGCGACGGTCGACGTCGTCGTCGAATCGAGTCATCGGCAAAACGGAACGCGCGACTCCTCGACTCGGGAAGGCGTCGACGCGCCGGTCGTTAAGAGCGTTTTTTGCGATTACGAAGACCTTCTGATGAACGACGGCTGTCTCGGCGTCGCCGTCTTGGACGCGGAGCAACCGCTCGAAATCCAGTTCGACGAACACAAACTCCTCAGCGTTTACGGCGACGACCTAAGCGCCGCGATCGCGACGTTCCGCAAATTCCGGATTCCGCGCAAACCGACGATGCGTTTTTTGAACGAAGCGGAACACATTCACGCGTCGCGGCAGTCGTATTCCCGAGCGTTTGACGCGTTAAAATTCGATCTCGGCGCCGAATGAAAGAAGAAAAAGCAAAAAATTCGAAAAATTTCCGAAAAAAGCCCTTCCCAAAACCCAAAAAAGCGCTAAGATATATTGCGTAACGCGGAAGTGGCGGAATTGGCAGACGCGCTAGGTTGAGGGCCTAGTGGGAGTTAATCCCGTGAAGGTTCGAGTCCTTTCTTCCGCACTAAGCTCCGGAATCGCAAGGTTTTGGAGCTTTTTTTATTTCTTGCCGCTTTTTTCGCCCTTTTCGACGCGCTTTTGTTCTTTTTTGCTCGATTTTTTTGCGCTCGACGCTCTCTTAACGCCGCCGGCCTCTGAAGTTTGCGAGTCTATTTGTTTTCCCGTTTTAAGTAAAACGCCTATTTTAACAAGCGTCGAAATAAAAGTAAGAAATTTTTCAATATTTAACGAAAAATCGGAAAAAGCCCCTTGTCAAACGCCGCAAATCGGTTAGAATTATCTGCATAACACGCGGAAGTGGCGGAATTGGCAGACGCGCTAGGTTGAGGGCCTAGTGGGAGTTAATCCCGTGAAGGTTCGAGTCCTTTCTTCCGCATTAAGCTCCGGAGTCGCAAGATTTCGGAGCTTTTTTTATTTCTTGCTTTCCTTTTGCTTCGAAGCGTTCCATTTTCTTTGGCGCTTTAACGTTTCGCCGAGTCGAGCGTCGTTTTTTTTTTTCGACGCGCCGCAAAAAACGCCGTTCTTTTCGCGTCGTTTCCGCTTCGCTTCTTGCCGTCGCGCCAAAATTCGTTACAATGAAAGCGAAGCGCCGTCGCGGGTCGCCGATTCGCGACGTTTTCCCGCTTTTTCTCTTTTAACAAAATCGACGAAAGCGAACGACGATGAAACCGAAAATCGGCTGGATTGGAACCGGAGTGATGGGCGGCGCCTGCGCGTCGCGGTTGTTGGCGGCGGGATACGAAGTCGCCGTTTTTACGCGAACCCGTTCGAAAGCGGAACCGCTCCTCGAACAAGGCGCCGTTTGGGCCGACTCTCCGCGAGCGATCGCCGAGCGAAGCGACGTCGTTTTTTCGATCGTCGGGTATCCGCGCGACGTTCGCGAAATTTTCTTTGGCAACGACGGCGTCCTTAGCGCTTGGTCGACCGGCGAAGCGTCCGGCAAAATCTTCGTCGATATGACGACCAGCTCGCCGGAACTCGCGGTTGAAATCGCCGACGCGGCGGCGCGAGCCGGGTTCGACGCGCTCGACGCTCCCGTTTCCGGCGGCGACGTCGGAGCGAAAAACGGAACGCTCTCGATTATGGTCGGCGGCTCCGACGCGGCGTTCGAGCGCTTGGCGCCGATCTTCGCTTGCCTCGGAACGAACGTTCGCCGTCAAGGCGGGCCCGGCGCGGGTCAGCGGACGAAAACGACGAACCAAATCCTCATCGCCGGGAATATGATCGGCGTCTGCGAAGCTCTCCTTTACGCTTACCGCGCCGGGCTCGATCTCGACGCCGTTCTCGCGTCGGTTTCTTCCGGAGCGGCGGGAAGTTGGTCGTTGTCGAATTTGGCGCCGCGTATTTTACAGGGAAATTTCGCGCCCGGTTTCTTCGTCGAACACTTCGTTAAAGACCTTGGAATCGCGCTCGACGACGCGGAGCGTCTCCGCCTTTCGCTCCCCGGCGTCGCGTTGGCGCGTCAACTTTATTTGGCGTTGATCGCGCAAGGCGGCGGTCGACTCGGAACGCAGGCGCTGATTAAAGCGTTGGCGACCCTGTCGAACGTCGACGCGTTCGGCGCCGACGCGGCGCGTTGAGCGGCCCGACTCCGCCGTTTTCTCCGCGACGCTCCGTTTCCCCTTCCTCAATTTCGCTCTCCTCCTTTTCCGAAAGGCTCCTAAAATGACCGAAGAAAAAGACCGCTCGAACGACGTTTGGAACGTTCCGAACATCCTGACGATGGCGCGAATCGTTATCGCGCTCGTTATGTTCGCGTTAATTCCGTTTAAATTTTACGCGACCGCGCTCGTTCTGTTCGTTGTCGCCGCGCTGACCGACTTCGTCGACGGCTGGTGGGCGCGCCGCTTCAACCAAAAAACGCAGTTCGGCCGCGTTATGGATCCGTTCGCCGACAAGCTCCTCGTTTGCGGAACGTTCATTTACTTCGCGGCGATTCCGGAGCTGCACGACGTCCGCCTCTTCGCGAACCCGGACGCCTGCGACTGTCCGATGGCGAAAATTCCGCTCGGCTTGGCGACTTGGATGGTTGTCGCGATCGTTTTCCGCGAAATGTTCGTTACAATGCTCCGCTCGATGGTCGAGGCGAAGGGCGGCGACTTTTCCGCGAAATGGGTCGGCAAGTGGAAGACGACGCTTCAATGCATCGCGCTTCCGCTCGGCTTCGTTTACTTGATTCTTTTGGAACGAAGCGGCGCGGAGGCGATTCCGGTCGCGTTGTCGGCGGCGTTCGTCGTTTTGCTTTACGCGGTCGTTTATTTGACGTTGTACTCCGGCTGGGTTTACGTCAAAGCCGCGATGAAGCCGGTCGCGCCGCCGACGTCCGAAACGCCGACCGACGCGAGCTGACCCGTCGCCCGTCGACGCTTGAAACGTCGACGTTCCAAGAGCGTCGCCGCGCTTCTCGCCGACCGCCGCTCTTGCCGACGCTTTCCGCCCGTTCTTCCCCGAACCCGAAACCGCTCGGGTTCTTTTTTTTCCTTTTTTTTCTCCGCGTTTCCCGATGCAATTTTCGACGACTTCCCTTTTCGGCCTCGCGCCTCTTTTCGGACCCGACGGCGTTCCGAATTTCGCCGCCGTCTTTCTTCTCGCCGCGCCTTTTTTATACGTCGCGTTCCTTTGGGGTTCGCGGCGACTCGTCGGCGACATTTTCCAAAACGACTCCTCGGCGCAATCGCCGAAACGCCTCGTTCCTTGGAGCGTCGGCGCGGCGTTTTACGTTTTCGTTTGCGGCGCGATTCTCTTCCCGCTCTTCGCCGTCAACGCGATTTCGTTCCTTCCGAAAAGTTGGTTCCCCGACTTCGCGAACGTTCAAACCGTCGCGCCGCCCGCCGAAAGCGCTTCCGACGACGACGCGACGAAAATCGACGCCGAACAACTTCCCTCGACCGCCGAAACCGGCGAAAAGCGAAACCTCGCGACTCAACACCCGCTCGCCCGCCTCCTGATCCGTTCCCGTTCGACCCCTTGGGCGTTTGAGACGCTTCTCCTTTGTTTCTTCGTCGCGGTCGTCGCCGCGCCGTTCGCCGAGGAGTTCCTCTTCCGCGTTCTCCTTCAAGGAACGTTCGAGAATTACGCGCTCCAAGCCGTCTTGCCCCCCCCCGGAACGCCGCGCCGTCCCTTCGCCGACGCGAGTTCGAACGGCGAATCGGAAAGCCTCGGCGACGCCGCGACTTCCGACGTTCCCCGCGTCGCCGTTCCCGACGTTCCAAGCGCGACCGAATTTCGCTGGATCGACCCGACGACGCCGATGGAGCGCCGCGCCTTTTACCTCCGTTCCGCGTTCGCGATTCTTGTACCCGCGTTTGTTTTCGGGCTCATACACGCCGGGGCCCCCGAAACGCCGGAAGAAGCTCGCGACCCGGAAACGCTGAATCGTCTCTTCCGAACGATGTTAGCCGCCGGTCTTTCGAACGTCGCGGCGTTGGCGTTCGGCTTTCTCGTTCTCCGGCGTTCGGCGGGCGCGACGACCGGCGACGTCGGACTCGGGCCCGAATTTACTTACAAAGCCGGACGTTGTTTCGCGTCGTTGCGCCGTTTCGCGTTCGACTTTTATCGCGGCGTCGCCGTTTTCGCTTTTATCGCTCCCCTTATTTTCGGCGCGAACGCGGCGCTTCGTTTCCTCTTCCCCAACGCGATCGTCGACCCGTTCCCGATTTTCCTTTTCGCGTTGGCCGAGGGCGTCGTTTATTGGCGACTCCGGCGTTACGCGACGGTCGTCGGAATGCACGTCGCCCTGAACGCGACGAGTTTCGCGCTCCTTTGCGTTTCCCTTTGACGGCGGCGAACGTTTTTCGTTTCTTTTCCAACGTTTCCCGACGCGATGTTTCACGTGAAACGTCAAAGCGTTTTCCCGTCCTTTTCCGCTTTTCGCTTCCCGTCGACGCAAGAAACAAAAAACGACGCTCGGTTAAGAGCGTCGTTTTTTCTTTATCCGCGCCGTCTTTTTTTTCTTATGAAGTCGGCGGCGTTTTTCATTGAGAACGACTAGAACGCCAAGGCGCCGAGCGTTTGCGTCGGAACCGTTCCGATCGCGTCGACAAACGCGTGTCGTTTTCCGAGCGCCGGATTCGAATTGATATTGAACGTTTTCCCGACGGCGTTCGGAAAGACTCCGGCGCGAAGCGGCGCGACGCCCTGCGCGTCGGAGCGCGTTTCGGAGACGTGTCGGTAATATTTCAACGCGAAATCGTTCGGATTATAAACGTTCAACACGTCGGTCGGCAGGTTCGCGCCGCGTCCGTAAACGCCGCGCGTTTCGAAGGCGCCGAGGTCGCAAGCGGCGGCGACGAGAATCAACGCGATTTTTCGTTCTTCGACCGCTTCGTTCAAATACGGTTCGGCGACTTCCGCTTGAACGGCGGGCGTTTCGACCTCGGTCGCGTCGCCGTCGGCGGCGTTCTTTCCGGAGACCGCGAACGCGAAGTCGGCGTTTTCGTCGAACTTAACGTCGAACGCGGCGGCTTGCGCGCCGTTTTGCGCGAGCGTTTCCAACGCGGAACCGACGACGCGCGCTCCGAAGCTAAACCCGACGAGCGTCAAATCGGCGTCGGCGTCGAGTCCGCCGAGGAACCGTCCGAGGGCCTTTCCGCTCCAATCGGCAAGAGCCGCTTTCGACTGCGCGTCGATCCGAATGCGCGCCGCGTCGCGTTCGGAATCCCATTTCCAAACGACGAGTCGGAAGGCGCGTTTGGCGGCGACGTTTCGGCGAGCCGCGTCGAGAACCGTTTTAAAGGCGACCGCGTCGCGAGTCGCGTCGGTCATATCGGTTTGGTACCCGTGCGCGTAAACGACGTTCGCAAACTCGGCGGCGTCCGCGTAAAAGTCGGCGGCGTTTTTCGCGACCCAAGCGCCGTTTTCCAAACGATAGAGGTAGAATCCGTTCCCGGCTTGTCCAAGAATCCAAAATTCGTTTTCGCGCGCCTTGGCGTCCGCGTTCTCCAACGCGACGGCTTCAACCGGTTTCGTTCCCGCCGCCGAACTAACGGCGATTCCTTCCGGCTCGACCGTTTCCGGTTCCGAAGATTCAATCGCGACGACAGTCTCCGGTTCAACCGATTCAACCGCGGCGACAGCTTCCAATTCCGGCGTTTCGACCGCCGCGACAGCTTCCGATTCCGACGTTTCGACCGCCGCGACAGCTTCCGGTTCCGGCGTTTCGACCGCCGCGACAGCTTCCGATTCCGACGTTTCGACCGCCGCGACAGCTTCCGATTCCGACGTTTCGACCGCCGCGACAGCTTCCGATTCCGACGTTTCGACCGCCGCGACAGCTTCCGATTCCGGCGTTTCGACCGCCGCGACAGCTTCCGGTTCCGGCGTTTCGACCGCCGCGACAGCTTCCGGTTCCGACGTTTCAACCGCCGCGACAGCTTCCGATTCCGACGTTTCGACCGCTTCGTCCGCAAAAATAGCGTCGACGACGGCAAGTTCCACCGACTCGTCCGCGCTCGCGTCTTCCGCTTTAAGCGCGTCGTCCGCAGCGGCCGGTTCTTCCGCCCAAACAGAGTCAAAGTCGACGACTTCCAAGTCCGTCGCTTCCTCGACGGCGACCGTTTCCGATTCAAGAGCTTCGTCCGCAACGACCGCGGCGCCATCCGAATCGGTCGCGTCCTCGACGAAAATCGAGTCGAGGTCGACGTAATCCGCTTCCGCCGCGACTTCAACGTCGGCTTCAACCGTTTCAACGTCGGCGGCGATCGTTTGCGATTCCGTCGTTTCTTCCGCGACGATCGCTTCATCGGCGGAGGCTTCAGCGTCGACGGCGCTCGCTTCCTCCGCAAAAATAGAATCAAGGTCGACGACTTCCAAATCCTGAGTTTCCTCCGCGACGACCGTTTCATCGGCGAAATCTTCCGCGTCGGCGCTAATCGCGTCCTCCGCGAAAACAGAATCAAGATCGACGACTTCAGATTCCGTCGCTTCTTCCGCGGCGTCCGCGTCATCGGCGGAGGCCTCAACGTCGGCGCTAATCGCGTCCTCCGCGAAAAGCGAATCAAGATCGACAACTTCAGATTCCGTCGCTTCTTCCGCGACGTCCGCGTCATCGGCGGAGGCCTCAACGTCGGCGCTAATCGCGTCCTCCGCGAAAAGCGAATCAAGATCGACGACTTCCGATTCCGTCGCTTCTTCCGCGGCGTCAG
>JAGBDD010000158.1 GCA_017937685.1 Thermoguttaceae bacterium
CACCGAGGAAGACTTCGGATAAAAAAGGCGTTCCCGCGAAAAAATCTGACGGAAAATCAGCCGGGAAAAAATCTTCTGCTAAAAAGTCCGGAACCGCCAAAAAGTCCGGAACCGCCCAAAAATCCGACGATAAAGACGAAAAGAAATGACGTCCGCCCCGTCGCGCCGTTAGTCTCTTAACGCAAAACGCCGAAAACGTCCCCCGGATCGCGCTCCGGAACGACGTTTTCGGCGTTCGGCTTTCCGTTTCCAACGATTTTACCGCTTTTACCGTCTTAGAAGATATACGACAACGAAACCGTTCCGAGGTGCGACGTCGTTTTCTCCGACGCGACAAAGTCGTAATCGCCGCCGATAACCCAACGTCGCTCGCAGTCGAGGTAACCGCGCGCTCCGAGCCCCGCTTCAAAGAAGGAGTCGCCTTGATCGACCCCGGCGACGGTAAAGGTCGAATCGCCGTTAAACCCGGCGAAGCGAGCGGTCGAAACCGGCGCCGCGTCGTCGGTCAGCAAAATCCCGTAAAACGCCCGGGCGTCGAAGAGCAAAAAGGGCGAATTGAACTCCGATTCCAAACCGACGCGGGCGAACGCTCGGCTCCAATCGGCGTCGTCGAAGGTCAACGCGCTCCCGCCGCCGGTTTCAGTCGCGCCGTCTTGCCAAACTTGCTCGAAGTCGACTTGAACGACCGGGCGCCAAACGCGGAATTGGTCGGTTTGGAACGGACGGTCGAGGCGAATCGCCGCCGCGAGCGTTTGCCCGTCGAAGTCGGCGCCGAGCGTTTCCCGCAAATCGCCGATCGCGACGCGACGTTTGCTCGCGTAATCTTGGAGCCCGCCGCCGACGTAAAACTTCGTTTCCCAACCGCTCGGCGACGCGAATCCGCCGTAAAGGCCGAGTTGGAAGTTCGACGCTTCGACGCGGTCGCCCTCCGACCAAAGTCGCGGTTTCGAGAAGCCGAACGCGAGCCCGACGAGGGCGCCGGAGTCGCGAGCCGCTTCGTATCCGACCGCCATTCCGGTTTCGTCGACGCCAAATTCGCGCGAGTTGTCGTCCGCGTTCGCTTCCAAACCGCGATAAGTCGACGCGAACCAAGCGGACGTCGGCGCCCCGAGAGCCGCCGCCGGGCCGAGCGCGCTTCGTCCGTAATACCCGCCGTATCCGTTATAACTTTCGTATCCCGCGTACTCGCCGTATCCGACGTAACCGCCTTGCTCGGTCGCTTGACCGCGCGTCCAATATTGCTCGGCGGCCGCGGCGGCGCTCGTTCCGTTCCGTCGCCCGGCCAAGTCGATTTGTTCGAAGGGACGGCGCCAAGGCGAGTTCATCGCCGCCGCCAAGGAGTTCGCGCGAACGTCGCCGGCTAATTCGGTCAAGGCTTCCGACGCTTCGGCGCCGGTCTCGACGTTGTTCAGCGCGTCGAGCGTCGAACGGAGCGCCTTCGAAACGTTTTCGTCGTCGGTTCGAATCGCTTCGATCGTTCCGGAAACGGCGCTTTGGTTGGCGGTTTGCGCGTATTTCGACGTGTCCCCGTTGATTTTTAACTCGACGTTCAATTTTCGTCCGTCTTCGGAAGCGGCGGCGTCGAGCGTGTAAAACGCCGTTTCGCGGGTCGAACTCTTGAAAACGTTCGCGTCGCCGTTCGTTTCGATCGCGACGCCGGAATAAACGCCGTCTTTCAACGCCGAAACGTTCGACGCGGCGATAACGCTCCCCTCCGTCAACTCGGCGACGCCGGCGCCGGAAAGAACCGCCTTCCCGACGCCTTCGCCGTCGGCGTCGAACTCGACGCTAAGAACGCCTCCTTTGCCGATTTTCAGCGAGCCGTTTTCGGCCAAAACCAAGTCGTCGGCGAGTCCGAGTTCGAGGGTCGCGCCGTCTTTGAACGTCATCAAGCTCGTTCGGACGGTCTTCCCGCCGGAGTAGGACGCGGCGGAGCCGGTAAAAGTAATATTGTCGGAAGAAAGCGCGTAAGCGGCGTCGCCGGAGCGTTGCGTCTTATTAACGACCGCGGCGTTTTCGAACGTCAACTTGAACCCTTCCTCTTGAACGAGGAGCCCTTGCCCTTGGAGCTTGACCGTTCCGCCGTTAAAACTTGCGTCGTTATCCCAAATTTGCAGTTGCGCGAACTCGTCGCTCTTTTGGTCGGCTTTCCCGACGTTGTAAACGGTCGCCTTCGAGAACGCTTTCAAGCCGCCCGCGCCAGTTTTCGAACCGAGTTTCGCCAACCCGCGTTCCAAATTCAATTCCTTGACAGTAATCGTCGCGGAGTCGCCGGTTTCGAGCGCGGCGACCTGCCCGTCGTTCGCGTCGGCGTCGATCTTCAACGTCGAAACGCGCGCCGTCGAAACGCCGAGCGCTCGCGCTTTCCCGCCGGAAAGGGTCAATTTATTGACGTCGATCGCCGCTTTCGTCGTCGTATCCCCGGCGACGCCGTTCGTAAACGTTTGATTTTCGCCGAGCGTCCAAGATTCGATCCAAGCGCCCTTGCTTGAAACGGCCTTGTTGATCAACTCGAAGGACTTTGCGGACTCGTCGAACGCGACGTCGAGTTCGCCGGTCAAAATCAGCGCGCCGGAGTTTTCCAATTTGACGGCGCCCTCTTTGGCGTCGGTCGCGACCAAGACGTCCAAATCTTTCGCGTAAAGTCCGCCGGTCGCGGAAATCGTCGAGTCGCCGCGCCAACGAATACCGGTCGAAACGACGTCCTTCGAACCTTCTTTCGCCGCGATTAGCGTTCCGTTGAGCGTCATTTTGCCGTCGAGCCAAACGTCGTACTTGCCGTCTTTCGCGACGACGGCGCCGGTCGCGTCCATTTTATCGGTTAAACCGGTAATTTGCGTATAAGCGTATTGGTCGAGCGTCAGCGTTCCGCCGGTTCGCGTTCCTTTGGAATCGACGCTGGAAAACGCTTTCACCCCGCCGAGAAAAACGTTCGATTTTCCGTAAATCGAGTTGAGAATGTTGCCGCCGATCTTCAGCGTCGCGCCGTCTTTTTCGCTCCCGACCGTCGCCAAGCCGCCGATTTTGACCGAACTCGTCGCCGCAAAGGTCGCGTCGCAAAGGCTCGACCATTCGGCCGCTTCGAGGGCGCCGTTGATCGTCAAGGCGCCGTCTTTGCCGGTTCCGCCGTTCATTTCGATTTTGCCGGTCGCGGTCAGTTTCGCGGCTTTATCGTCGGAGTAAACGCCGAAATACGCCGCGTTCTCGTCGCCGCTTTCGTTGAAGATCGAAACAAGCCCGGCGTTCGAGAACGCGCCGTCGCCGTCGACGACGTTTCCGGTCGTTTTCTTATCTTTCGAGCCGACCGTCAGCGTTCCGAGTTTCCCGACGACGACGCCGCGCGTTTCGTCTTTCGTCGACGTTCCGACGTTGAAAAGTTGCGATCCGGCTTCCAAAACGACCGAGCCCGTTCCCTTTTCGCCGCCGATTTCAAGCAAGCCGCCCGCGCCGATCGCCAAGTTCGCGCCGCTCGCGACCGTCAACGTCGACCCCGCCTTCGCGTCCGCCGGCCCGACGACCGTTAAAATCCCTTTTTCCGACGCCGCCGACATATCCCCGACGACGATCGAGCCTTTGTCGCCGAGCGTCAAATCGACGGCGCCGACAACCGCGTCCGCCTTGTTCGACGTTTCGTCCAAAACGCCGACGACGCCTTGCGCGCCTCCCTTGATCGAAATTTTTTCCGACGTCGAAACGCTCGCGCCGCCGTTCGCGCCGGTCAACCCGGTCGCGCCTTCGCCGGAAAGGGTCGCCCCGTTCGTCGCGTCGACGTTAACGTTAAGCGGCGCGGTCGACTCCGTTTCGTCGGCGCGAACTTGGGCAAATTGCGAAATATATCCGGTCGTCCCGGGAAGAAGAACCGCGCTCGAAACAAGCGTTCCGAAAAGAAGGCGGTTCAAAAGTCGGCGGCGTTGGGCGTTTGCGTTCTTCATTGTTCGTTCCTTTTGCGCCCGACTCGACAAGCGGCGCGTCGCGTTCGGCTCAAATTTCCGACAAAATCGTTATATTCAATAAAATCTTCAACAAGATTCGACAAGCGAAGGAGGCGTTCCGGTCGCGTCGCCGCCCTTCTATCGTTATTATCGTCGCGACCGTCAAAGTTTCTGAGAAAATTCTAGAAAATTTTTCGGATTTGCTCAAGTTTAATTTTAAAATAACCGCAAGCCCGTTTTTTCTGTCAAAATACGCAAAACACGTCGACTTTGCCGCGCCGACAATCCGAGAAAACGCGTATTCGAATAAAAAAATTTTAATCGTTTTTTCACCGTTTTTCAAAATCGCGACAAAAGAGCGAACGCGCTCCGAAAACCGCGTTCGCTCTTTGTTCAACATTGGCGGTCGCAACGATTATTCCGCCGCGTCGTCCTAGTTTTCGTCCGTTTCGCCGCTCGTTTCCTCCGCCGACGCTTCGCTCTTAATCTCCGGAAAGAGTTCGTCGATAAACGCTTCGCCGTCGACCGCGTCGATCCAATCGCGCCAAGGCGAGAAGAGCGGCGCCCGCAGCGTCGTCTTCTCCTTCGTCGTCGGGTCGACGAACGTTATTTCCCGAGCGTGCAACGCGATCGCTCGTTCCCGTTCGTCCTCAAACTGCTCGCCGAAAGCGACCGTCGAGCCGTACAGCGCGTCGCCGAGGAGCGGAAAACCTCGCGACGCGCACTGGAGCCGAATCTGATGCGTCCGCCCGGTTTCAAGCCGAATTTCGAGCCAAGTCGCCCCTTCGAGCCGCTTCAAAACGCGGAAATGCAAGACCGCCTCCCGAGCGTCCGGCTTGATCGGCGAAACCAACTCCGCTTCGGCGCGCCCCGGAATTTTGCGCATATAGTCGACCCAAGTCCCCGAATCTTCCGGAACTTCCCCGCCGGCCAACGCCCAATAAATCTTCTCGACGGTTCGCTCCTCGAACTGCTCCGAAAACTTGCGCGCCGCCCGAGCGTGTTTCGCGAACACCAGCAAGCCCGACGCCGGGCGGTCGAGACGGTGCGGGACGCCCAAATATCGTTTCCCTTCTCGATTATCGCGACAGTTCATAAACGCCTTGACGCGCGCTTCCATCGAGTCGACGCCGAGCGGCGCTTGCGTCAAAATCCCCGGCTGCTTGTCGACGACGAGCGTCGGGCCGACTTCGTAAAGGATGTGAAAGCGCGGTCGAGCGTCCGGGTTCGCCCAAACGGGCGCGCCGTTCGTTTTCGCCGCGTCGCCTTTTTCGCCGTTCGGAGCGTTCGTCGCGCCGTCGTTTCGCGCTTGTTCGTTCGATTCGTTCGTCGTCATCCCAAGACTCGTTTCTTTCCTTAATTATTAATGACGCGTTTTCTCCGCCCGCCGCGACGCGTTCAAAGCGTCGAGCGTTTTCCCAACGTCGGATTATTTCCCGTCATTTTACCGAAATTTCGCCCGACGTCGACCGGAGCTTCGCGCCGACGGAGAAAATTTCGTTTCTTTCCGCCGACTCGTAAAACGCGACGTCTTGCGGGCCGTCGCGCCCCGCGTTTCAGCGATCGCCGCAACGTCTTTAACGTCAAGAGGTTAAAAACAATGAAAACTGTTCGGCGCGTCGACGCTTCTTCGTTTCGTCGAAAAAAACGAAAAAATAAAAAAAAGCCCCTTGCGGTTTTCTAAATCCGATGTATACTTAGTTCATCATTCGGGGAGGATACGCGAATGGTTAGCAACCTGACTCGAAATCAGGCGCCGGCTTGCCGGTTGAGGGTTCGAGCCCCTTGTCCTCCGCTTTGTCGAAGTTTCTTCGACGGAGTATAAAAACTCGAAGGCTCCTTAAATTCCGCAAGGTTTTTAAGGAGTTTTTTTATTTCTTGCGCGCTTCTTTTAACGCAATGTTCGCGACGCTTTCGTCGAACGTCGAGGCCGACGCCGCGCTCCTTAAATTTTGCGCGATTCCCCTATTCTCGCTCGACGCCCGTTCTTCGGGATAAACGGAACGCCGTCGACGTCGCCCCCCGTTCGTTCGGAACCGACGGAGCGCCCGACGCCGTTTGCCCCGTTTTCCTATTTTTCGCTCGACGAACGTTTTCCCGTTTCTTGAACGCCGCCTCAAACGCAAATTCGGCCCGCGCCTTCCCAATCGCGCGTTTCTCGTCGTTCTCAATAAAAGAACGGCGGAATCAACGGCGGCGCCGCGTCGGCGTTCGACGGCGCGCCCAGAAAATCGTTCAACGCTTCGTCCGGCGCCGCGACGTAATTCGCCGTCCGACGTTCGCTCGCCGCGCTCGCCGCTCGGTTCGTTTCCGCCGTCGAACGCGAAGCGCCCGTCAAACGCGTCAAAAACGTCTCCAAGTCGCTCCAATCGCTCGTCGTTTCGGCGGCGTAATCGTCGTAAAGTTCCCCGCCGACGTTTTCAACGTTTCCCGCATACTCTTCGTATTCGCCGTATCTTGCGTACTCTTCGCGCTCGTCGTACTCGCTATAATACCCGGAATTTGACGCGCCGTCTTGAACGTCGTTGTCGCCCCGATTCCCCCAAACGTTCCAATCTTCCCAGCCGCCGCGTTTTTCTTCGTTTCCTCTCTCGGCTTCCAAGTCGGGCGAACGGTCGAAGTCGGTCGCGCCGGTCGTCGCCGATTCGTCGACGCTCCTCGCTCCGCTCCAATCGCGCAAATCGTTCAAAAATTGCGCCCAGCCCGACGAAACGCCGCCGTTCGTCGATTTCGCGCCCCCCTCCGCTTCCTCGACGACGTCCGCCGCTTCTCGCGATAAAACGTTATCCTTCAAATACGTTTCCAAATCGGCGATTTCCGCGTTTAACGTCGGCGTTCCGTCCCGCTTCGCTTGCGTCGTCTCCATCGTCCCGACCAGTTCTTCGAAACGCGCCATCGTTTCGGATTCCGGAAACGCGCCTCGAAGAAGAAGCGAAACCGACGCTAAATAAGGCCCCGACTTTGACTTGTCGACTAAATCTCGCGTTTTCTCCGACGCTAAAACGCAAAAGAACGTCAAAACGACGCAAATCGCGCATCCCTTAAAAAGCCCGAACAGCGCGCCCGCCTGCCGGTCGAACTCCTTCAAACCGGCCAACGAAATCGCCCGTTTCACGAACCGCGTCGCGACGTTCAACGCCAACAGCGTCGCGCAAAAAACGATCAACGCCGAAACCGGCGCGCGCCAAGGCTCCGGAATCGAAACGACTTCGCCGACGACGGAACCGTATCGCGCCGCCGCCAAACCGCTCAAAATCCAAGTCGCGATCGCCGAAATTTGCGAAACGACGCCGCGAAGACCGCCCCAAAACGTCGCCGTCGCCAAAAGAACCGTTACGACCAAATCGAAAACGCTTATATTTCCCATCTTCCCCAACCGTTTCTTTTGTTTCCGTCCGTCTCGTTTGCCGCGTTCGTCGCAACAGATTCTCCGCCGCCGATCGCGTCGCGGGCGCTCCGTCGTTTTAATAATTATATGTTTAATCGCCCTTTCCGTCAATCGACAATAAAAAAAACGCCGCCCCGATTGCAAAAATCGGTAAAACCGCTTAAAATATAAGAAATTTAAATTCGGTTCGCCGAGAATCGCCCTCCGTCCCTAAACGGCGGCGTTCGGCGACGGCGTTCTCTTCCCCGCGCAATTCCTTCGTTTTCCCTCCCCCAAAGATGCCCGGTTATCAAACGCACATCGGCTGGAGTTCCGCCGTCGGAGTCGGTTTGGCTTCGGTCGCGCATTTATTTTACGACGTTTCGCTTCCGCAGTCGGTTTTCGCGGGCGCGCTTTGCGCTCTCGGCGGCGTCCTTCCCGACGTCGACAGCGAATCGAGCCGCTCCTTTCAACGCTGTCTTTCGACGGTCGCCGGAACGTTTTCCCTCGTTCTCGCGAGTCGGTTGCGCGACTTCTCGATGACGGCGGAGTCGGTCGTTATGATCGGCGCGGCCGCGTATTTCCTTATTTTTTACGTCGGCGGAAAATTCGTCAAAGCCTGCACGGTTCACCGCGGTATGTGCCACAGTCTCGTTTTCGGGCTGATCGCGGCGGAAATCGTCTTCATTTTGTCGTCCGGCGACGCGCAACTTCGGCTCTTCAAAGCCGCGTCGATTTTTGGCGGAGTCCTCGTTCACCTAACGCTCGACGAAGTTTACAGCGTCGAAACGTCCGGCAAGCGCGCCGGCAGATCGCGGAGCGGCGGGCGAACAATCTATTTGAAAAACTCGTTCGGCACCGCGCTTAAACTGATCGATTACAAGCATATGCACTCGACGATCGCCTTTTACGTCGCGGCGCTTTTACTCGGCAACTGCGCCTTGAACGTTCAAAGCGCGATCGCCCGTTTCGAAAACGCCGACCAACGCAAGGCGCTTCAAGGCAAAGCGGCGGTCGACCGCGTTCGTTTGATTTATCCGACGCAATTCGAACTGTCGGCGGTGCAATGGGTCGCGGAAAACGGCTTTGTTCTCGAGCCGGGTTCCGCGGACAATCCGAATTGGGCCGAACTCGAAGCGCTCCTCGCGCTCGGGAAAAATCGCGACGCCGCCCAAACGACCGCCGGAGCCTCCGCCGACGCGACCGCCGCCGAAACGTCGTCCGTTCCGGAAATCGTCGACGAAACCGGGCGCCGCCGTCCCGTTTCGCTCCTCGACGTCGTCAACTGGAACAGCCGCAAGTCGGCGGAAACCGGCGCCGCGTCGTTTGAGTCGCGCCCTTAACGTTCGTTCCGCTCGACCGCCCCAACCGTCCAAACCTTCCTATTTCGCCAACTTGCCCAATTCGCCGCCATTCCGGTCAAAAACGCCGAAAAGCGTTAAAAAACGCGACGCGTTTCGCCGATTTGTCAATATACTATAGAGCGCCGCCGCGTTAGCGCAAGCGTTCGCTCGCCGTTTCCCATTTCCCCAATCTTCCCGCCTTCCCCATTTTAAAGGAGCGAACCTTGCCTACTTTCTCCGATCGTTTAGCGACCCAAATCCGTCAAAAGAAAACGCCGGTTCTCGTCGGTCTCGACCCGCGTTGGGCGCAGATTCCGGACGCGCTCAAGAGCGGCAAATCGGAGTCGAACCCGGCGGACGTCGCCGAAGTTTTCGAAACGTTCTGCCGCAAGATCGTCGACGTCGTCGCGCCGTTGGTTCCGGCGGTGAAGCCTCAAGCGGCGTTCTTCGAGCAATACGGCCCGGCCGGTTCGGCGGCGCTCGCGTCGATTATCCGATACGCGTCGAGCAAAGGTCTTCTCGTCGTTTTGGACGCGAAGCGACACGACGTCGGCTCGACGGCGACCGCTTACGCTCGCGGAATGATCGGCGCGACGAGTCCTTGGGGCGCGGACGCCTTAACGGTCGGCCCGTATCTCGGCGACGACAGCCTGACGCCGTTCGTCGACGTCGCGAACGAGCGCGACGGCGGGATTTTCGTCTTGGTGAAGACGTCGAATCCGGGCGGCGCGCAGTTCCAAGACTTAGCGTTCGAGGGCAAGACGCTTTACCGTCGAGTCGGCGAATACGTCCAAACGCTCGCGGCGGAAAGTATCGAAAAGACCGATTGCGCTTGCGGATACGGGAACGTCGGCGGCGTCGTCGGCGCGACCTGGCCGGCGCAGTTGACGGAGCTTCGCGCGGCGCTTCCGAACGTTTGGTTCTTAGTCCCGGGTTACGGGAGCCAAGGGGGCGGCGCTAAAGACGTCGCGGGCGCCTTCGACGAAAACGGGCTCGGCGCGATCGTCAACAACTCGCGCGGCATTATCTTCGCTTATCGTTCGGACGCGTACAAAGACCGCTTCGGCGAAGCGCGTTGGGAAGAAGCGGTCGAAGCGTCGACCCGCGATATGATCGCCGCCTTAGCCGCCGAAACGACGGTCGGTCGCCTCTAATCCGACGTTTCCAGCGTCCGCCTTAATCGGCGCGACCGTCAATATCCGCGACGTCGTTCCGAAACCGGCGGTTCTCAACCGATTTCGGCGACAAAAAGAGCGCGTTTCCCGCAAGAAACGCGCTCTTCGTTCTTTAGCGATTCTTCCGCTCTTCCTCTTCCTTGCGGCGCCGTTCTTCCTCTTGGCGACGCTCTTCCTCCTTGCGTTTCCGCTCCTCTTCTTCTTTGCGACGCTCTTCCTCCTCGCGTCGTTCTTCCTCTTTTCGCTCCTCCTCTTCCCGGCGCCGCTTTTCCTCCTCGCGTCGTTGTTTCTCTTCCTCTTCCTTGCGTTTCCGTTCTTCTTCGCGGCGGCGTTCTTCGGCTTGACGTTCTTTTCTCTCCTCTTCTTCGCGCCGTTCCTCTTCGCGTCGACGCTCCTCTTCTTCTCTTTTTCTCTCTTGCTCTTCGCGATACGCCTTTTGTTCCGCTCTATATTCACGAAGCATTTCCTCGCCTCGGCGAATTGACTCGTCGCCTGATCCCGGATTACGCCAATTCATTTCTTTCCCTTTGGCAATGAGTTCATTTGCGCGCATCGGTATCGCTTGGTCGGCCGACATACCGCCAAAAACAATATTGTTACCATCCGCCTTTTGCGTCGAGACGTCGAGCGACGCGAACGGCGTTCCATTCCAACCTTTGACCGGCGCGATAAGAAAATCTCCGAACGGCGACGAACCGGACGCGGCGGCGACGCTATTTCCGAATCCGGTCGCCGAAACGGCGTTCCCCGCCTCGCCAAACGGAGGCGAAGTCGGCGAATCAAGCAAACTTCCAAACAGCGACGAAGAAAAGCCCTCTGAATCAAACGAACCGCCAAACGGCGACGCCGAAGAGTTCCCGGAATCAAACGAACTTCCAAACGGCGACGAAAACAAGTCCGATTCGACTTGTCTCCAATCGTTCGTCGACGCGCCGCCTCCACCGCCGTCCGCCCCCGTTAAAGGACTCTCCCCCAAACCGCCGCCGTCCGTCGTCCCGTTCCAATCGTTTCCGCCGCCCAAAATCCCGTCGAATCCCTCGAACATAATCGCTTTCCGCTCCTCAAACGCCAAACCGCGCCGCCGCAACAAAAACACAAACAAGCGCCGATAATCTAAGTATCCAATAAATCCAATAATCCCGGTTTCCTAACCGAACGCCAAGCCCAAAGGGGCGACGCCCCCCTTAAAACTCCTCGCCAAGATTCGCAAAGAAAGTCGACTCCGCCTCCGACGCGTTTACGCTTGGCGGCGGTCGGCGGCACTTGAGACGCTCGCGCGACCTTGCTCGATCATAAACGCTTACCTTGAAAGGACGCGAAGCGTCCTAGCCGACTAGAACTCGCGACCTAGGGCGAGACGGAATCCGCAGTAGTTGTTCCGGGATGTCGGGTCAAGGCTATTCCGGGAAGCCGACCGGCAGCTCCGGGCACCGCTGTACCAACTGCCGCCGCGCAACACTCGGCACGAGCCCTTCGACGGACCCATCGGATCCGTTTGCGGCCCCGCGTCGTAATCTCCAAACCAATCCACACACCAATCGTAAACGTTCCCATGCATATCGTACAACCCCCAAGCGTTTGGAATATAACTACCAACCGCCGAAGATTTCTTCAAATAACGCCCCTTAGAAACGCCCCCGTAAGGATAGTCTCCCTTGCAATTCGCCTTGTCTCCGTTCAACGTCGAACCCCAGAAATACGGTCTATTCGTTCCGGCGCGGCAAGCGTATTCCCACTCCGCTTCGGTCGGCAGACGGAACGCGTAACCCGCCGGAGCAACGCCAAGCGCGTTCAGCACCTTGCAAAACGATTGACAGTCGAACCAACTCACGCTCTCCACCGGGTAATTGCCCCACTTAAAACAACTCGGGTTCGAACCAAAGATCGCGCAGTACATACCTTGTGTTACGGAAGTCTCCAACATCCAGACCCCCTTCGTCAGCGTTACCTTGTGTCGCGTTTCATTGTCGTGACGATCCGCCTCGCTCGCCGGGCTCCCCATTAGGAACGTTCCCGGCGGACACCAGCGGAACGCGAATTCGACGCCTTTAATCTTCAACGCTTTACGCGTTCCCGCTGTTTTTGCCGAGTTAAACTGCCGCTTTATACATTCCGCTTCCTCACGCTCCAGTTCCTCGAGTAGCTCCAGTTCCCATTCGGCTTCGGTCTTCGCTTTGCGCTTCGCGTCCTTGCGCGACTTGCGTTCTCCTTCCGCCTTCACTTTACGCTCGGCTTCCTTGCGCACTTTGCGTTCCGCTTCTTCTTTCGTTTTACGCTCCGCCTCTTCGCGTGCTTCGCGTTCCGCTTCTTCTTTCGCTTTGCGTTCCGCCTCCTCGCGCGCTTTGCGTTTCGCTTCCTGTTTCACCGGGTCGTTTTCGTCGAAAAGTAAAAGCGTCGCCTCTTCGTCGCCCAACTGTTTCGGGAGCCGCCGCAACGTCTCGATCGCTTCGGCGTGTTCCGTCGCTTGCGTTTGGTACGGTTCGCCGTAAAAGCGCTTCAAGACGTCCCAAGCCGCGCGTTGGAACCATTCCGCTTCGTCCGGCGCCCCGGCGTCGTAAAACGCCTTCGCCGTCGCCGCCAAACGACGCGGCGCCCCCAGCGAATCCGAACCGATCAAGCGCGCCGACGTCGGATTCAACAGCGCCCGATACCCCTCGGCGACCGACGCGACCGACGGATACGACGGGTCGTCCTTCTTACTCGCCAAGAACGCCGGGATACGCGGCGCCTCTCCCAAATACGCGACCCGATAACCGTCGACCGCCGTCGCGATCGCCAGCGAAATCGCCTTCGTTCCGACCTCTCGCAAGGTCGCGTCGAGCCCTTCGAGACAATATTCGCCGCGGAACATCGTCTTCGCGGTTTCGTCGAGGAACGCGCGATTCTCCGGCGTCGCTTCCTCGTACTTGACTTCCTCGAACCACGCTTTTTCCTTACGATACGCGTTCATATTCTTCGACTGCGCCGGAGCGAACGCGACGTCGGGCAATCCCCGTTCCAAATTTTGCCGCGCCTCCGCTCGCGCGACTTCGAGCGCCAAATCGTAAGCGTTGAACTGGCAGAACTTCGCGAACGTCGGCGCCGCGACGTGTTCGGTTCCGTCCCAAAACGCTCCCATCAGCGCGTAATCGCCGTTTTTCGAACGCTCGACCGCCGGCGCCAAGTCGGATTTTCAAGACGCTAAAAAGTAGCTGGAACGGCGCCGCGCCGTCGCGGAAAATTTTTCCCTCTTTCCAGCCGTTCGTATAATACAGCGTTTCAGAACCGTTGCGGAAGAGCGCGTCGCCCCCCGTAAATTCGCTTTGAACGCTCGCGTTAAAATCGTCGACGTCCGCGACGCGCTGCGGAGCCAAATCGGCGCCGACCAAGATTTGCAACGGAACGCGCCCGTCGACGGGAGCGCCGATCAACGTTTGATACGCTCGCGGCGTCAACCGAAGCGGCCAAGTTTCGTCCAACTTCTTCGTTTCCCAAAGCGCCAACTCTTGATTGAAGCGCGCCCAACTTAATTCGCGCTCGAAATTTTGACGCTCTCGGGCCAACTCCTGGTGATATTGGAAGTTTCGCTCGCCGAGCGCGAATTGATTTTGCAATTCGAGCGATTTCAACTCTAGTTGCAACTCGCGCTGGCGCTCGAAATTCTCTTCGTCGCGAGCCTTTTGCAAAGCGTCTTGAAGGCGCGTCAACTCTTTTTGATTTTGCGCCGCAAGCTCGGCGAGCGTGAATTGATTTTGCAATTCGAGCGATTTCAACTCCAGTTGCAACTCGCGCTGGCGTTCGAAATTCTCTTCGTCGCGCGCCTTTTGCAAAGCGTCTTGAAGACGCGCCAACTCTTTTTGATTTTGCGCCGCAAACTCGGCGAGCGCGCGTTGGCGTTCGTCCTCCAATTTCTTCAATTCGAGTTGCAACTCGCGTTGGCGTTCGAAATTCTCCGCGTCGCGAGCTTGTTGCAATTCGTGTTGTAAACGCGTTATTTTTTCTTGATGCTCGCGATTGAGCGCGTTCTGTTCGTTCTGATTTTTCCGATTTTTCCCGGCGACCCAAGCGTTAATCCCCGCCGAACCTAAAATCGCGGCGGCGGTTCCCCCCGTTAACGCAGGCGTAATACCGGCTAAAGCGGCGGCGGTTAAAAGCATTTTAAACCCTCTTATTCTTGACGCGTTTCTAAAAATTTTACGTTAAACGTTTTATTATATTATAACGCCGTTCACGTCAAACGCAAGCGGAATCCGCTTTAAATTATTAAAAATCAAGATTTTATCGTCTTTAAATTTTAGCGAAACCCGCTGCTATATAGAGCGTTCCGTTCGGAAAAATTGCGCGAAAAAATTGTAAAAACGACGATTTTTTGGAAAAAAACTCTCTTCCCCTTTACTTTTGGCTCCAAGACTACTAACTTCGTCTTTATTCTCGCAAACTAACAACGTCAAATTCTTAAAAAAGGGCCTAGCAACCGTGCGCCGCAAGAGATAAAATCGCGTTAAAAAGCGGAAAGAAGATTTCTCTAAAAATAGTCCGCGTCGATTCAACGCGGCACGATGAAAACGAGGGCGTAGACCTGAACCGACGTCGCTTCGTCGCAAACTTGTCGCTAATTCAAGATAAAATTCTTCGCAACGACAGTCAAGGAACAGAAAGAATGCGCGGTCAATTGGCGTCGACGTCGACTCGCCGCGGATTTGCCGCTCGTTCATAGTCGATTCGCCGACGGTTGTCGGGTTCGCTTTACGGCTGGCAAGTCTCCCCAAAGCCGGTTTGGGTTCTTCCGCGCAAGAATCCCGAAAACGGTCGAGTTTCCGACGCGTAAGAAGCAGTCGAGGGTTCACTGCGATACCCCCAGTTTAGCCCCAACGGTCGGGGTTCCGACACGCTGACCGCTTTGTTCGAACGTCGCGGCGGCGTTGGGGTATCTGTAACGACGGTCGGTCGAGGGAACTCCGCGCCGATCGCTTGGTTCAAACGTTTCGTCGGCGGGGTTCGTTCGCGTAAAGCGGCAAAAAAGCGGCGGGATTCCGACGCGTTAACCGTTTGACTCAAAAGTCGCGGCGACGCTGTTTTTCCCAAAGGCGGACGGAAGTTTTCGCGCTAAGCCCTTGGTTCAAACGTTCCGTCGGCTCCGGGGTACCGAAAAGGCGGTCGGGATTTCTCCGCGCCGATCGCTTAGCTCGAACGTCGCGGCGGGGTTCGTTCGCGTAAGGCGGCAAAAAAGCGGCGGGGTTCCGACGCGTTAACCGTTTTGGTTCAAATGTTGCGACGGCGCCGGTTTAGCCCAAACGGTCGGGGTTCCGACGCGTTAACCGGTTTGTTCGAACGTCGCGGCGGCGTTGGGTTCCCTCAAAGGCGGTCGGGGGGCGCCGCGCTAAGAGCTTGGGTTCAAACATTGCGGCGGCGGTTTTTCCGAAACGGCGATCGGGGGTTCGACGCGCAAGGTTCGCCGAAACGGCGATCGGGGGGCGTCGCGCAAGGTTCGCCGAAACGGCGGTCGTTTTCTTCGCGCAAGACGCCTCCAAAGAGGGTTCGAGACGCTTCCCGAACTCGGCGCGATTTTCGTCGTTATTTCTTTTTTGTCGCCTTTGCGCCGTTTTTGGGACGCTCGTTTTCCGGCGACTTTTTTACCGCCGACGCTCAACAAAAGCCCGCCAACCGGTTCGCCGACTTTAA
>JAGBDD010000159.1 GCA_017937685.1 Thermoguttaceae bacterium
CGGAGGCAAACGTCGCGGCGAAACGGTTTACGTCGACCCGTATACCGGCGAAATCGTCGGCGAAGGCGCGACGCCGGTCGACGAATTTTTCGGCTCCGTTATGCGTCTGCACCGTTTCCTTTGGCTCCCGACCGAAATCGGTCGTCCGATCGTCGGCGTCGCGACGCTTATTTACGTCGTTATCTCGTTGACCGGCTTGCTCTTATGGCTCCCGCGAACGGCGGCGGCTTGGCGTCGCAAGTCGACTTGGAAAACGGCGCTGAACGTTCGCGTCCGTCGCGGCGGTTGGCCGTTGGTCTTCGACCTGCACAACGCGCTCGGGTTTTACACGCTCGTTCCGGCGTTAATCCTTGCGCTGACCGGGCTTTGCTGGTCGTTCGGTTGGTATCGCGACGCGGTCGGAGCGGTTCTCGGCGAAGCCCCGTTCAAGGCGAAGCGCGAACAACCGGAGGCGCTGACCCCGCCGGACGGTTCGCCTCGCCCCGCGACGTTGGAAGAGTTAATCGCGAAGCACAACAAACTCGACCCGGGCGCCGGCGACGTAACGATTTCGATTCCGCAAGACGAATCGACCGCGACGACGATCCAAAAAGGACGCGTCGACGGCTTCTTCGCGCTCGCCGTCAAAAACAAAACGCAATGGGATCGCCTCGACGCAAGCGTCGTTTCGGTCGAGCGTTACGGCAAAACGGTCGAGGTCGAACGCTTCGCCGACAAACCGTTCGGGGCGAAAATCGCGTCGTCGATTCGAGCGCTCCACTTGGGCGAAATCACCGGGCTTTCGTCGAAAATTTTCTTCTTCGTCGTTTGCTTAATCGCGACGAGTTTCCCGGCGACCGGCGTCGCGCTTTGGGCGCATAAACTCCGCGCTCGCGGCAAGAAACGTCGAGCGCAAACCGAAGGCGACGCCGTGTCGAACGCCGATCAAGAAACCGACGACGTCGCGTCGAACGCCGACCGAAAAAGCGCCGACAAAACGCCGACCGAAGAAACGGTTTAACGCCGTTTTCGCTCTTTCCCTCTTTCCGAACGGACGCCGACGCGGTTCGCCGTCGACGTCCGTTTTTTACGCTCGCGAACGTTTTCGCCCTTGCGCTCGGCAAGAAAACGAGTAAAATAAAGGGGAAAAATCGTTCGAAGTCGCGCGCCGAATCCTCGGTTCCGTCGCTTCGAACGTTTCGCATTCCCCCTCCAACGCTTTACGCAAGGTTTTCGCTCGCAATGTATTACGTTACGCCGATCGAGCCGCAAGTTTACGACTCCGACTTCCAGGGCCACACGAATTTCCTCGCCGTTTCCCTTTGGTTCGACCGCGCCCGCACGGCGCTTTACCGCGAGTTCGAGCCGAATCTTAATTTCCGCGAACACGGCCTCGTCATCTTAAAGACCGAAGTTACTTACGTTAAGGAAATTTGGCTCCCGCGCCCGGTCGAAGTTCGCACTTGGACGAGCGTCGTCGGCACGAAGTCGTTCGAAATCACGCAGGAGGCTTGGCAAGACGGCGAGCTTTGCGCGGTCGGCAAAACGATCTTCTGCGGCTTCGACTTTACCGTTCACAAGAGCGAGCCGATTTCGCCCGAGTTCCGCGCCGTTCTCGAAAAATTCCGCTTCGACCCGACGGCGCAAGAAGCGCAATGACCGCCGCGCCCCGTCCGAGCGCCGACGTTTGCGACGCGGCCGATTCGCCGAAAACGCCGCCCGCGTCGTTCCTTTCGGTCGAGCGTCTTTCGTTCGACGTCGGGAAAACGTCGATTTTGCGCGACGTTTCCTTCGGCGTCGCTCGGGGAAAACGGGTCGCGCTCGTCGGTTTAAACGGCGTCGGCAAGACGACGGCGCTTCGTTGCGTCGGACGTTTGCTCGAAAGTTGGCGCGGCGAAATCCGGCTCGACGGCGTTTCGATTCGCCGCTTTTCTCGCCGCGACTTAGCGAAAAAAATCGCGTTCGTCCGTCAAATTTCCGGCTCGTTTTCCTCTTTTACGGCGCGCCAACTCGTCGAATTGAGCCGGTTGCCTTACCTGCGTCCGCTCGAACCGCTCGCGGAAACCGACCGAGCCGCCGTCGACGAAGCCCTCGCTCGAACCGGCGCGGAACGTTTCGCCGCCCGAACGCTCGACTCCCTTAGCGGCGGCGAACGCCAAAAAGTCCTGATCGCCGCCGCGTTCGCGCAGGAGCCGGAACTTTTGCTCCTCGACGAGCCGACGACGTTCCTCGATTACCGCAGTCAAGCCGAAATTTCCGCGTCGATTTCCGCTTGGGCCGCCGACAAAAACGGAACCGTTTTGGAGACGACGCACGACCTGAACCGCGCCGCGCTCGACGCCGACCGCGCCGTCGCGTTCGCGCAAGGAACGGTCGCGTTCGACGGCCCGGCCTTCGAATTGACGTCGCCGTCGACGCTCGCCGCCGTCTTCGGCGTTTCGTTTCCGACCGTTCCGCACCCGACGACCGCCGTCCCGATGCTCGTTCCCGCCGCCGTTTCCTCCGCTCGCTCGGTCTCCGATAAATCGCGATGAAACCTGCTTTTCCGCTCGTTCGCGTCAAAACGCCGCTCCTTTTCCTCGCCGCGCTCGCCGTCGCGACGCTCGCCGTTTTCGCGCTCTCGCTTCTCGGTCAAACGACGTATTCGCCGGACGTTTGGACGCGTTTCCCAACCGCCGACCGCCCGCTCGCGGAACTCGACGCCGCCGCAAAAATCTTTTGGGGCGAACGCCTTCCGAAAACCGTCCTCGCCGCGCTCGCCGGAGCCGCGCTCGCGCTCGCCGGACTGACGATGCAAACGCTTTTCCGCAACGACTTGGCGACGCCGTACACGCTCGGGATCGCGAGCGGCGCGTCGTTCGGCGCGACCCTGTCGATTCAATTCTCCGGAACGCTCGCGGCGGTCGGCGTTCCGTCGGCGTTGTTCGGCGTTCCGCAAGTCGTTTGGGGAGCGTTCGTCGGCGCCGCGCTCGCGGTCGGGCTCGTTCTCGCTCTTTCCCGACGAGCGCAAACGCCGGAGCGCGTTCTTTTAGCGGGCGTCGCGACCGGTTTCTTCTTCTCGAGCCTCGTTTTATGTCAACAGTACCTCGCGAACCCGACGAAAGCCTTCGCCGCGATTCGTTGGACGACCGGCGGACTCCTCCTTTGCGAACCCGGCTATTTGGCGACGACCGCCGCCGTTCTCGCCGTCGCGTCGTTCTTCCTTTATCGCCGCTCGCGAGAACTCGACGCGCTAACGCTCGGCGACGAACGCGCCCTTTCCCTCGGCGTCGACGTCGGCCGACTCCGCGCCGCGCTTTTCCTTTTGTCGAGCGCGCTCGTCGCCGTCGTCGTCGCGTTTTGCGGGCCGATCGGTTTCGTCGGCTTGACCGTTCCGCACGTCGCCCGACTTTGCGTCGGCGTCGAGCGTCGACGTTTAATCCCGGCGACGCTCTTCCTCGGCGCGCTCTTCCTCGCCGTCTGTCATACGTTCGCGCGAATCGTTCTTTTCCCGAGCGTTTTGCCGGTCGGCGTCGTTACGAGCCTCCTCGGCGCCCCCTTTTTCCTTTGGCTTTTGCTCCGCGAACCCCGCCGCGACCGTTAAATTCTACCTTTCCCGCAAAAACAACGTCTTAAAAAGGTAAAAATTTTGAAAAAATTGCGGAAAATGAGAAAAAAAACCTTGCATTACGCGTCGACATAGAGTAACATATTAAATAGAAACGGAGGCGTTTCGGCGACGGC
Organism: Thermoguttaceae bacterium; assembly: GCA_017937685.1. GTDB lineage: Bacteria > Planctomycetota > Planctomycetia > Pirellulales > Thermoguttaceae > RUG369. Next base: position 3,703 of record JAGBDD010000159.1, read on the forward strand.
GTTCGCAAAATAACGTTACAAGACGTCGTTTTATTGCCCGCCGCTTCGCAACGCGTCCATTTATTTCCGCTCGATACGATTTTCGCGATTTCGAGCCCCGCAGCAAATTTTTTTAGACGTCAAGGAAAACCGTTATGGCGAAAGCTCAAAGCCGAAAAAGCGCGAAAGCGCAAGCCGTTAAGAAAGAATACGTTTCCCTTTCTCCCGCCGAACGCGAAGTCATCGCCGTTCTTTGGGCCGCCGAACGCCCGATGAAAGCCTCCGAAGTCGCCGACGAATTGGAAAAAACGACCGGCTGGCGTTTGAGTACGACGCGCACCTTCCTGAAACGCCTCGTTACTAAAGGCGCCGTCGAAATTCGCAATTTGCCCTCCGAACGCGCCGCCGTTTACGTTCCGATTCTCGACGAAGCGGACATTCGCGTCGCCGAAGCTCAATCGACGCTTCAAAAATACTTCGACGGAAAGTTTTGCGGTTTGCTGAGTTGCTTCGTCGAACGCCAATGCGTCTCCGACGACGAACTGCGCCAACTTGGCGAAATCATCGCGCAAAAATTGGACGCCAAACCGGCCGCCAAAACCGCTTCGAAGGGTTGCAAAAAACGCAAGTAAACCGCGAGCGGTAAAAAATCGCGAAAATCGAAGGCGCGTTCCTAGCGCCGCGCCTTCTTTTTTTCGTCGCTGAAGCGCGCAACGTCGCGTTCGACGTCGTTTTTACCGTTCTAACTTACCGTCGCGTTCTTTCGTTGTTCGCCTCGTTTCGTCGTTTTTAACGTTCGACGCGAGAATGGATTTGCACGCGCCAACATCGTTACACCAGCTAACACTACCTCGATAATCGTCGTTTACTTTGCGTCGCGAAGGGAACGGCGTTTCGGTCGACCGCGTTTCGTCGTTCTTTTGTTTCGCCGTCGTCCTATCAATCGAGTCGCTTTCCCGTTCAGAACGCCGTTTCGTTTTATTTTTACCTTTCGTCAAACGACGCGTTGTCGCGTTAATGCGAGGTTGCCGATGCTTGAATTTCTTTGCTATTTAGCGTCGCAAACATTGCGCGGTTCTTTTTACATCGTCTTTATGCTGACGTTGCAACGCCTTCTGCGCGACCGCCTTTCGCCTCGCGTTCGAGCGGCGTTATGGGCTCCCCTTTTGATCGCGCTTTTGGCGCCGCAACTTTGCGTCGTTCGCGTTCCGGTTTCGCAGCCGGTCGAAACGACCGTCGTCGACGCGCTCGAACAAACGCGCGTCGTTTTGACTTCCGACCTCGTTAAACCGAAGCCCGATTTCGGCGTTTATCGAGTCGACGGTCGGACGACCGTTTACGTTCCGCCGTCGCCGCTTGAAACCGGCCCGTTCAAGACGGTCGCGCCGCCGTTCGCCGACGCCGAGCCTTTCCCGCAAGAAATCGGCGACGATAATTGGGCGGAGTCAAGCGGCGACGAAGTCGAGCCGACCTTCGCCGACGTCGCGGCCCTTCCCGAACCGACGCCGGAAACGCCCCAACCGACGTTCGCCGAGTTTTTCGAACAGCCGCTCGAAGAGTCGACGGAAATCGCCGCCGAACCGACGAGCGCGCCCCTTGAAGAATCGCCGGAAATCGTCGCCGCGCCCCTTTCGCTCCCCGCCTCGCCGACGCCGCAAGTCGCCGACGTTCGCTCCGGCTGGTTTGAATTTTTCGAAGCCGCCTCGCTCGTTTCGGTCGCGATTTGGGCGCTCGGTCTCGTCTGCGCGCTCGTTTACCTCGTCCGTTCGGCGCTCGTTTGCCGACGTTGGGTTCGCCTCTCGGCTCCGGTCGACGACGCCGACGTTTTAACGCTTTACCGCCGTTGCGCCGACTCGCTCGAAATCGCCGCGCCGCCGCGTTTGGCGACGACGACCGACCTTTCGTCTCCCGCGCTCCTCGGTTGGCGGCGCGCCGTCGTTCTCGTTCCGAGCGAATACGTCGACGGACTCTCCGAAGAACGGTTGACGCACGTTTTGCTTCACGAATTAGGACACTTCAAACGCGGCGACGCGGCGACCGGTTTTCTCGCGTTCTTCGTTCTCGCGACGCATTGGTTCAATCCGCTCTTTTGGCTGGCGGCTCGTTCGTTCCACGCGACCCGGGAAGAGGCTTGCGACGCGCTCGCGCTCGGCTCCTCCGCGTTGACGAGCCCGAACTCCGCCGCCGAATACGCTCGCACCCTTTGCGAAATCGCCGGTCGCCGTCCGTTCGTCGAACAGGCGTTCGGCGCCGTCGGTTTTTCGCCGACGTTTCGCTCGTTGCGCCGCCGCGTCGAAACGTTGGCGCTTTTCGGGACTTGGGGACGTCGCGCCGCGATCGGGTGTCTCGTCGCGTCCCTTGCCGCGTCGGCGTTCGCGACCGTTCGTTTGCGCCCGGACGTCGAAAAGGACGCCGCGTCAATCGCGACCGTCGCCGACGAAAACAACGAAACGCCGGACGCCGCGTTCGCGTCCGTCAAAATTTCAACGTTGCGCCGCGTTCTCGTCGACCTCGGCCCCCTTCCGGAACCGAGTCTCGTCGCCGCGCTTGAAGCGACCGATCCTCTCGCGTCGGTCGACGTCGTCGCGCTTTACGACGATCCCGCCGACCGTCTCTTTTTCGGGCATTCGCTCGAAGAACGTCGCGCTTTCGTCGTTGGGACGGTCGCAAAATTCCGCGCGGCTCGCGAACGCGGCGAAGCCGAATATTTGGCGGCGCTCGGCGACTACCTAATCCGCGAATCGCCGTTCTTTTGGCTCCTTGCCGGACTCGAAGAGCCGTTCCGCGACGAACCGGTCGTCAAAGAAAAACCGTTCGACCTCGTCAAGGTTCCCTTCCCAAACGTCGAAACCGCGCTCGCTCGCGCCGAACAAACGAGCGACCCGAATTTCCGCTTTTTAGCGAAACTGCACCGCGCTTTGCTCGACGAAACGAACCCCGGCGGACGCGACGAGTCGCTTTACGCTTACGTTCGGTCGCCGTATTGGCGTTCCCAAGGCGCGGCGCGCCCTTGCCGGGGCTTCTACCGCGAACTCCAAAAGGGAATCGAATTTCTCGCCGAAGCGGCGGCGCAAGGAAACGGCGACGCGGCCGCGAGTCTCGCTCGTTACATTGAAAATCTTTCGCTTATTCCGGGGCCGCGCGGTTACGTCGCCGAAGTCGCGCAAGAAGCGAAAGCGTCGATTAAATACGCCGAGCCCGGCGCCCCGACTTACGCGTTCCAATACGCTTTCGCCGGAGCGAAAGCCGGTTCGCCGCGAGCGCAAGCGCTTGTCGCGTCTTACTTCGCTCGCGGTTACGGCGTCGAGCGGAACCTCGCGGAGGCCCTCCGTTGGGGTCGGATTTTTTACGACGCCGACGTTGCGAACAACGCCGAGCTTTACCTCCCGCCCGCCGTTTTCTTGGAACCCCAAACCGACGGCGCGACCGACGCGAAACGGTTCTCGGCCAAGTCGTTGCCCCAACTGTCCGAGCTTGAAGCGCGCGAGTTCCGCCGCCTCGCCGACGTCGTCGAAACGTCGCTCGGTTGTACGCCGGAGGAAGCGTCGGCGGCGCCCTTGTCGCGTCGCGTTTTCCTCGAAGGGGGCGCTTGCGATCTCAATCGCGGCCCGCGCAAGAACGCCGGGCCGAAAAGTTGGGCGACGCATCTCCTCTTGACGGAAGCGGCGCTAGATTCGGAGCCGACGCCGGAAAATCTCGCGCTCGCGGAACGTTTTTTACGCCGCGCCAACGCTTTTGAATCGCGCTCGTTTTTCGAACTCGTCCCCGATTCGCAGTTTCCGACCGAGTCTCGCGTCGCGCTCGACGACCAAAAAATACGCGTTACGCCGGGAATCGTCGAAGCGAACGAACGGCTCGCCCGAATCTTCGCAAGCGGAGCGTTCGGCGTTAAGGACGACGCTAAAGCGAACGAGTTTCGTCGTTTCGCGCAAGAGTTCGCCGCCGATTACGCGACGGCGACGCAAACGACGTTCTTCGACGAGCCGACCGTCGACGCTCGCCGTTCGTTCGTCGCGCCGCAAACGCCGGAGTTTGAAGCGACTATAGCGCCGATTTTCGCCAAGCTCGAAAAGACGCTCGTCGACGCGAAAAACGGAAACGCCGCCGCGTTGACGGCTCGCTTCGACGAATATTTCGACGACGCGACCGACCTTTACCCGAACGGGCGATCCGGAAGTCCGGAAGTCGCGCGGTATAAAGTCGAGCGGTTGACGCGAGAAATCGAACGGCTCGAACAAACCGACGCCGACGCCGAAACGCTCGAACGTTTGCGCCAAACTCGCGATTCTTGGCGCCGACTCGCCGCCGAAACGCCCGTCGTCGCGACGAGCGCTTGACCGCGCCGCCGCGAAATTCGCCGCTCAAAGGGCGAAAGCGGAAAAAAATCGGCGAAAAATCGGAAAAAATCGGCGAAAAAGAGCTTTCCGCGCTTGAAAAACGGTCGATAACGCGTTAAGATAATTCACAGTTCCACCTAAAAGACGCAAACCGTTCGCGGCGTCGTTCGGTTTGCGTCTTTGTATTTTACGCATTCTTCCTAAATCACTCAAGGGGCGGCAAGTATGACGACTTACCTTTCTCGACGCGATTTCCTTCGCGCCTCCGCGCTCGTTTCGACGAGTCTCGCGCTGAATCTTCCGAGCGTTTCGAAAACTTTCGCGCAAGAAACGACGAAAAATTGGTACAAGTGCAATCTCCATATGCACAACCAATGGTCGGACGGCAAACCGCTTCCGGAATGGGCGGTCGACTGGTACAAGTCCCGCGGCTACAACTTCATTTGCCCGTCCGACCACAACATTTTCCAATCGGACGCGCTCCGCTTCGACGGTTTCGGCTTCAACTACCAACCGTCCGACAAAGCCGCGTTCAAGGGCGAAACCTCCCTTTGGAAGAAAGTCGTTCCGAACGAAGGTTGGCCGAACCTGACGCAGCGCTACGTCAACGAAGCGATCGAAAAATTCGGGAAAGACGCCGTTCGCACGATCAAAGTCGGCGACGCGACCTACGTCCGGATGACGCCGTTCGCCGAACTTTGCGAACAATTCAACGAACCGGGCAAGTTCCTCCTGATGCCGGGCTTCGAACAAACCGGCGGTTGCAAAGACGGTCGCCAAGTTCATATGAACTTCCTGAACGTTCGCGAATCGTTCCCGTATATCGGCGGCCAAAACGAACCGCTCGAAGTCTTGACGAAGACCTTCGAAGAAGGGAAACGTCGCTACGCCAAAGACGGCGCGGAACCGTATCTCTTCACCGCGAACCACCCGGTTTGGCGCTTCTACGACTTCTCGCCGAGCGACGTTATTAAAATGCCGGAAATTCGCGTCTTCGAAGTTACGAACAACGGTCTCGACGGACGTTACAAGAATCCGGAAGACGGCGCGCCTTGGACGCCGGAAAAATTCTGGGACGTCGTCAACGCTTGGCGCGCGTCGCACGGTCAACGCCTCCTTCTCGGCAACGGCACCGACGACCGCCACGGTTACGAAAGCGAAACGGTCGCCGGTTGGACGATGGTGCGCTCGGCGAAACTCGAAACGCGCAGTCTGATCGAAGCGATGGACGCCGGCGATATGTACGCCTCGAACGGCCTCGATTTCGCCGATATTCAATTCGACGGCAAAACGCTTTCCGTCAAGATCGACGTCAAGGAAGAGGGCAAATACAAAATCGAGTTCGTCGGCACGAAGAAGGATTACAATCCGGAACCGAAACTCGTCGAAGTCGCCGAAAGCAAAACGTCGCCGAAACGCAAGATCGAACGTTTCTCGGACGAAATCGGCGTCGTTCTCGACGCGGTCGAAGGAACGGAAGGTTCTTACACGCTCAAAGCCGACGACCTTTACGTCCGCGCTAAAATCGTCAAGGTTCCGCCGCAATCGGACGCTTGGAACGCCCGTCCGGCGGCTTGGACGCAACCCTATTGTTAATCGGCGTTTAGCGAGCGCTTGACTCGCCCCGACCGAACCGCCGCGAAGCGCGAGTCGAGCGTTTCGCGGCGGTTTTCCTTCGCCGACTTTTCGCCTTTTCGGCTCTCGCTTCTTTCGTTTTCGCTTCTTTTGAAAAAATTTCGAATCTTTACCAAAACTTTACGTTGCGCTAAAAAAATCGAAACGTTCGCGCGGTAAACTTATTTTCGTAGTCGCAAGGGAGACCGATAAAAAAATCTCCAAAATTTGCGACGGAAACCAAAACGAAAAAAGTTGAAAAAATTCCGGTCGCGACGCTTTTCAACCGAAGTCGCCGCCGGGCTCCAAAAACCGCGCCGAACAAGCGCAAGAGAAAAAAGAAAGAGGCCGAACAATGAAAAAGCTGCAAAAATGGACGCTCGTTTCCTCCGTCGCCGCGCTGGGTTGCGTTTCGCTCGCCGTCGCTTCGAACTCGCCGACCTCGCCGATTTCCTCCGTTTTGCCGACCGCGAACCCGCTCGAAACGGTCGCTTACGCCGCTCCCAACTCCGACTTGGCGTTGATTCGCGCCGCGAAACGGGGCGACCTCGACAAGGTGAAAGCGCTCCTCGAAGAGCAAGGCGCCAAGCTCGACGCTCGCGACGACGACGGCGAAACCCCGCTCCACGCCGCCGCGGATAAGGCGCGACTGGAAGTCGTCAAATACCTCGTCGAGAAAGGCGCCGACGTTAACGCGAAAGACGAAGACGGCGAAACGCCGCTTCACGCCGCCGCCGACGAAGACGATTCGGCGAGAATCAACGACGCGAAACGCCAAGCCCGCGTCGAAATCGTCAAGCTCCTGATCGACAAGGGCGCCGACGTTAACGCGAAAGACCGCGACGGCGAAACTCCGTTGCACGTCGCTTCCGACGCGAAAAAAGCCGACGTCGCCAAGGCGTTGCTCGACAAAAAGGCGGACGCGAACGCCAAAGACCGCGAAAAGGAAACCCCGCTGCACGTCGCCGCCGACGAAGGTTCGCTCGAAGTCGCGCAAGCGCTCGTCAAACGCGGCGCCGACTTGAACGCGGAAAACGACGAACGGCAAACGCCGGAACAAGTCGCCCGCGAAGAGGGGAAACGCGCCGTCGCCGCTTACCTCGCCGAAGCCGCCCGCTAAGCGTTAACGACTCGACAATTTGCAAGTCGCGAATCTTTACAAAAAATTTACATTGCGTTAAAAATTTCGAAACGTTCGCGCGGTAAACTTACTTTTGAAGTCGCAAGGGAAGCCGATAAAAAATTTCCTCCCTAAAAATTTGCGACGAAAATAAAACAAAAA
>JAGBDD010000160.1 GCA_017937685.1 Thermoguttaceae bacterium
GGGCGCGGGGGCCGGAGCTTCCGCCGGAGCGGGCGCGGGAGCCGGAGCTTCCGCCGGGGCTTCCGCGTTGGGCGCGTCTTGCGCCAAAACGTTGGGCGTCGCGCCGCCGTCAAAGCAGACGGCGAACGAGGCGAGAATCGCGGTCGATAAAAAAGATTTCAAGCAAAATTTCATTTTAAGCCTGTAAATTGATTTTTGGGAAAAATAACGTAGGGAAAGTCGCTTGCTCGCTTTTGTCGCGATAAGCGGCGCGTCGTCGGTATTATTTTAACGCGTCGCCGCCGTTTAAGCAACGCGCGTTAAAGAAAATTTTCCAAAATTTAGGAAAAACTCTTGAAAAATTTTCCAAGCGTTCCGGCGCGACGCTATTTCTTAAAGGTTAACGCAGTCGAACGCGAAGCGCGACGAAAATAACGGCGCGAAACGCCGAACAAAAAAGTTCTAAATCGCAACTCGAGAATTAACGCGTTTGAGCGGAAATAAAACGAGCTTGGGGCGGCGACGCTTACGAGGCGAACGGCGCGCCGCGTTGAAAAGGCGAATGATTTTTTCGTCGCAAGTTTTGCCGATCAAAATGAAACGCGGCGCCGGAAGCGGGCGGAAAGAGGGGGGAGCGTTGACGCGACCCAAACGCGACTTACCGGCTCGCAACGCAATAACGGGACGAAGGAACGGAGGGCGAAAACGCGTCGATAAGCGGAGACGGCGAACGCGGCGCGAGCGAGTTCGGAAAACTTGCGTCGCGTTCGGGGGGCTTGATTTTTCTTAACGGCGGCGTATAATCGTCGTTGGAAATCGTCGATTTCTCTCGACGCGGCGCGTTCGATCGGTCGCTTTAAACGGGCGGCGCTCGGACGGCGAAAACGTCGGCGTCGGGCGTTGCAAAACGCTTTGCGATAACGGTTTAGCAAAAATAAAGGGCTCGAAAATGGAGCGAGAATTTTTCATTCCCCAAGGGTATCGGTTCGCCGGAACGCACTGCGGCGTTAAGCCGAACACGACGAAACTCGATTTCGCGCTCGTCGTTTCCGATTTGCCGGCGACGGCGGCGGGCGTCTACACGCAAAACTTAAATTGCGGCGCGCCGGTTACTTACGACCGTTCGCTGACGCCGGGCAAGGGAATCCGCGTCGTCGCGACCAACTCCGGCGTCGCCAACGCCTGCACCGGAAAGCTCGGGCTCGAAAACGCGCGTAAAATGGCCGAACTCGCCGCGCAAGCGGTCGGCGCGACCGGCGATCAAGCGCTCGTGATGTCGACCGGCGTCATCGGCGTCCAACTCCCGATGGAGCGCATCGCCGAAGGCGCCGCGTCCGCCGGAGCGTCGCTCGGTTCGACCCTCGACGATTTCAAGAAGGCCGCGACCGCCATTATGACGACCGATACGAAGATGAAAATCGTTTCGCGTCAAGCGGTTGCGAAGAACGGCAAGACGTATCGTCTCGCCGGGATGTGCAAGGGCGCCGCGATGATCGGCCCGAATATGGCGACGATGCTCGCGACGCTGATAACCGACGCCGCGCTCGAACCGGTCGACGCCCAAGCGATGTTGAAGGAAGTCGTCGACGAAACGTTCAACTGCGTCAGCGTCGAGGGACACACCAGCACCAGCGACAGCGTCGTCTTTTTGGCGAACGGCGCCGCGATTCCGGAACCGTTGTCCGGAGAGGATTTAGCGGCGTTCAAAGCGCTGCTGCTCGACCTTTGCCAAGAACTCGCCCCGATGATTCCGGGGGACGGCGAAGGCGCGTCGCACCTCATTACGATCGACGTGTTCGGCGCGCCCGACCGCGAGTCGGCGAAAAAATTGGCGCAAACGGTCGCCAACGACGCGCTCGTTAAAACGGCGATTTGCGGCGCCGACCCGAACTGGGGCCGGATTATCTCCGCGACCGGGCGTTGCGGCGTCCCTTACGACCCGACGAAAGTGTCGCTTAAAGTCAACGGTTTCTTGCTTTATGAAAACGGAACGCCGCTCGACTTCGACAAGGAAACCGTCTCCGCGTCGATTCGCGACAACTACGACGCGTCGTTCGAAATCTTCTTCCAAGAAGGCGACGCGTCGATCCGGTTCTGGACGTCCGACCTGACCTGCGAATACGTTCACCTGAACGCGGATTACACGACCTGACGCAACCTATTGCGTTGAAACGGGTTAAGAAGCGGAGTCGGCGGCGCGTCGACTCCGCTTTTTTCTCGAGGGGCGGAAAACGAAAAGACGAAGCGGAACGGAGGGGAAATGGAGATGAGCGAAACGGTTTTCGAAAGCGCGCAGGCGCTTGCGGTTATCGAACACGCTCGCCGGAAACGGGGCGACGAAGCGGAATATCTTTGGGCTAAAGCGCCGAAAAACGCGATCTTACGTCGGCAAGACTCCGGCAAGTGGTACGCGGCGATTTTGACCGTCGAACGGCGAAAGCTCGGCGGCGTCGCCAAGAAAACGCGGCTCGAGGACGGGCCCGACGCGTTCGACGGGTCGGAAACGGTCGAAGTTTTGAATTTGAAAGAAGACCCGGAGGAAATCCGCTACCTTGTCGACGGGCGGCTCTTTTTTCCGGCGTATCATATGAATAAGCGGCGTTGGTATACGCTCGTTTTGGACGGTTCGCTTTCGAACGAGGAAATTTTTGAACGCCTCGACGCGAGTTGGGCGGAAGTCGGTCGCGGGAATAAAAAACGACGCGAGTCGTAAAGCGTTGGAACGCGGCGTTTACGAACGGGCGTTAAAAAACGGAGTCGGCGGGAAACCGGCTCCGTTTTTTTATCGGGACGAAACGTCGACCGACGTTGCAAGGGACGTTCGAGCGTTAGAAATCGTCGGCGCTTTGACGGGCGCGGAGGACGAACGCGTCGAGCCCTTGGTCTTGGCAGACGGAAATAATCGTTTGAACGAAGCCGGTCGGAAGCTGCGCGTCGCCGCGAATGATAATCGTTACGTCCTTAGCGTCGACGCGGCGAATCGCCTTCAAGACGCGGAGTTCCTCTTTTAGCGCTCCGGCGAACGACGACGTTTCGGGCGCGCCGCCGTCGTCGAGCGAACAAGGGAGCGTTCCGAGCAAAAGGGAACGGTCGCCGAACGCTTGAATCGCGATCTGTTCCGGCGGCGCGGCTTCCGGCGGTTGCGCCAGTTCGCTAATCGGGAGCGCGATCTCCTCGTTTTGCTCCGCTTGCGAAAAGTTCATCACCAGCGTGAAGAACGAAATCAGGAGGAAAACGACGTCGATCATCGACGTCATATTCGGCGCGGCCTCTTTCAACCGCGGACGGACGCGTTCTTTGCTCATTTGACTGTCTTGCGTATGTTAACTCGCTTCGAAGGCGGAAGGAAAGCGAAAAACGGAAACGAACCGAGCGGCGAGCCGACGCCGGAAAAGGCGCGACGCGACGGAAACGGCGACGGACGGCGATTTACGACGGCGAGCCGGTCGGGCGTTGCGGCGGAGTCGACGGATTTTTCGGCGCGCCGACGTTGGCGAAGCGTCCCATCAGGTTTTCCGAAAGAACCGAGACGTCGAGCATAAAGCGGGCGAGGCGGTTTTTGAGGAAGTCGAACGCGAAGAGCGCCGGAAGCGCGATCGCAAGGCCAAGCTCCGTCGTAAAGAGCGCGGTCGCGATCCCTTCGGCCAACTTTTGCGGAGACGGCGCCGCGCCCCCCGCCGCGATCGCTTGGAACGACGCGATCATCCCGACGACCGTTCCGAAGAGCCCGATCATCGGCGCTAAGTTGCCGATCAACGCGAGATAGCCGATTTGGTGTTCGAGGCGCATCGTCTCTTCCTCTTGAACGTCGCGCATCGCTTGCTCCGCTTTCGCGTATCCGGCGGACGTCTTCGAGAGCCCGACGGCGAGCGTTTTGCCGAGAATCGATTCGTCGTCTTTCGCGAGTTGGTAAGCGTCTTGGAAGCGGTTCTCGTCGAGGAGCGCGCCGAACTTCGTCGCCAATTCTTCCGGAGCGACGACGTCGCGTCGTAGCGCGAGGATATTGACGACGATCAGCGCGACCATCGAGAGCGAGAGGACGGCGAAAACGACTGTAAAGAAAACGCCGAGCGAACGGAACATCCAAACGAGATAATTTTCGCCTTTGGGGGCTTCTTCGTCGTCGGCGGATTCGGCGCCGGAAGCGGCGGCGTCGACGGCGGCTCCTTCGGCGGGA
>JAGBDD010000019.1 GCA_017937685.1 Thermoguttaceae bacterium
CATCCGCCTTAAACGCGCTTGAACAGCGGTTGCGTTCCGTTTAAACTTTCGCCGGAACGCCGCTTGCGGTTTAATGCGTCCGTTCGAATTACTCTTAACAAGATGGAGAAGAAACGATGGGCGGCAATTATCCGCGGTTGGAAAGCGTCGAGTTCGAGAACTGGGGCGCGAGTCGGATTGGCGGCAAGTTTGACGGCGACCCGCGAACGCTCCTTTACGGCGGCGATCCGGACGCCTTTCGCGAAATCCTCCGCGCGATTCGTCGCGGGCTCGGAATTGTCGAGGAAACGAGGGACGGCGGCTATCCGCGTTTGGCAAGCGTCGAGTTCGAGGACTGGGGCGCGAGTCGGATTGGCGGCAAGTTTGACGTCGACCCGCGAACGCTCCTTTACGTCGGCGCCCCGGACGCCTTTCGCGAAATCCTCCGCGCGATTCGTCGCGGGCTCGGAATCGTCGAAGAAGCGTTAGAGCGCCGAAGACGGATTTAAGCGGCGATTGGGCGCGACGCTTCGTTTCGCTTGCGGTTGTTCGCTTCGTCTTGAAGCCGTTCCCGGCGAGTTCGAAGAGCGTATAAAGCGCGACGGCTACGAAGGTCGTGAGTTTCGAAAGCCGCCGCGTTTCGCTCGACGGCGGCGCGGGTCGAGCTTTTTCCGCAAAGGCGCGCGAAGATTTGGGCGATTGTCGACAGGACGCGGCGCGTTCGCTCGATTGGAGCGAAACAGAAGCGAGCGCGACAAAATTAGGCGAAACGGGGGCGCCAGTTCGGCGGCGACGAGTCGGGCGATTTTGCGAAATCCGCCGAACTTGCGTTCTTCGAGTCGATAAGGAACGGAACGCGCAAACGAGGAGCGCGTATCGTTCTTGCGACGTCGGCTTCGCGAGCGTCGAGCGTTTTTAATCGGCGCAAGGCGAATTGCGTCGCGTTCCGCTTCCAAGTTGACGTTGCGAGCGCGGCGGACGCGGTCGCCTTTGACGCTTGGCAAGACAACGCGCCGGACGCCCGGTTGCGTCGACGTAAGACGCGGTGAAAAGTCGCGCCAACTTCGGGAAACGAAAATTGGGATTTATCGGCGATTTAACCTCTCGGCTCTCGTCGTCGCGTTTGGCGCCGCCGCTTTCAAAAGATTAAACGACGTTGGGCGCGTTGCTCTAAGAAGATTTAACGGCGTTTGACGCGTCGCTCCAAGATGATTAAACGATGTTTGGCGCGTCGCTCCAAGATGATTTAAACGGCGTTTGACGCGTCGCTCTAAGATGATTTAAACGGTGCTCCAAGATGATTTAACGGCGTTTGGCGCGTCGCTCCAAGATGTTTTAAACGGCGTTTGACGCGTCGCTCCAAGATGATTAAACGATGTTTGGCGCGTCGTTCGAAAAGAACGCGAAACGTCGTCGGAGCCGTTTGCAACGACGTTTCGACCAATAGTCCGGTTCGATTGTCGATCGCGACGAAAGGCAAACGCGCGTCGAGCGTCGACGTTTTCGCAACGCCTCGGCAATGTTCGCCTGACCAAAGCGCTCGGACGCCGCGTCGGAGCGTTAAACCGAAGTTGGGCGGCGGCGTTGAAGGCGTTTGCGACTTGGGCGTCGCCGCCAATTTTTCAATCTCCGCAAGGCGCTTTTTTCTCTCCTCGCCGTCAAGTCGCGCAACCGAAAACGCCACCGCGACGCTCGCGCCCTAAAATGCAACCTTTCTCGCAACCGCGACTTCGTAACATATTGATTTATAAAGCCGATTCAACGCCCGTTGGGCGCGACGGGTTCGCCCAAAAGAACGGAAATTCCGACGCCTAAACGACGTTTCTTTCCAACGTTGCAAGCGTTCGTCGTTAACTCGGCGAACGCCTTTTTTCGCCGTTTTTTCGATATTTCTCTCTTGGCGACCGTTTTTCTCAAAATCGGCGATGTTTCGTCGGCAAACGCTTGCAATCGCGCCGCCGCGGCGATATAATCGTCGACGAAGCGGCCCGCGCCGATCGTTTCCGCCGCTCTCTTCCTTTCCCGCTTTCTTTGCTCGCTCCAAGGAGGAACGCCGAATGACCGAAAAGTCGCCCCAATCGCCGACGTCCGAAAACGCCCCCAACGCCGCCGAAACGCAAGTCGCTTGGGACGCTTCCCCCGCTCCAGGAACGCGCAAGTCGTTTATTTTCAACGGCGTCGAGTTTGCGTTCCGATACTGCCCGCCCGGAACGTTCCTAATGGGCGGCGGCGAAGCCGAAAACGCTCTCACCTTTATTCCGCGACGCGAAGTAACGCTGACGCGCGGCTTTTGGACGCTCGAAAACCCGGTAACGCAGGGCCAATACGAAGCGGTCGTCGGCGCGAATCCGAGTTGGTTTTCCGCGGCGACTGAAGTCCGCCCGAAAGACGGAACGCCGGGGAAAGCGGCGCTTCGTTACCTCGACGAGACCGGCGGCGATTCGTCGCGGCTTCCGGTCGAGTCGGTAACTTGGGAGGACGCGCAAGATTTCTGCAAAGCGTTAAACGACGCGATTTCGCTTCCGCCGGGTTGGGCGTTTCGCTTACCGACGTCCGCCGAATGGGAGCGCGCCTGCCGAGCCGGAACAACGACGCGGTTCTATTGGGGCGACGAGTTCGACGGTTCTAAAGCCAACTGCGAAGGGATTTTGCCGCTTCGTTGGGCGATTTCGAAAAAGATTTGGAACCGTCCGACCGAAGTCGGCCAATTCGGCGCGAACGCTTGGGGACTCGTCGATATGTCGGGGAACGTCGAGGAATGGACGCTCGACCGAGACGGCGCCCTCGACGACCCGGAGAGCTTGTCGCCGCCGACGGTCGACCCGAAAGGCGCGAAAACGGGCTTTTGCCGGGTAACGCGCGGCGGCTCTTGGTATTCGACGTCGGACGATCTCCGCTCCGGAAGCCGCCGTTTTAACGACCAACGCGCCGCCGACGTCGAACTCGGATTCCGTTGCGTCGTCGGGGGTTGGGACGCGGAGACGGCGGCGGTCGTTTCGGAGCCTTGGGACGAAGCGGCGGAGGCGGCGGTCGTCGCGGCGATTCGAACGGCGCAAGAAAACGCGCCGCCCCTTCCCGACGTCGGCTCGAACTCCGACGCGCCTTGGGAGGAAGCGCCCGCCGCCGGAACGCGCAAGTCGTTTATTTTGAACGGCGTCGAGTTCGCGTTTCGGTATTGCCCGACGGGAACGTTCGTCGAAGGCTTGGCGTCCGAACGCGGGTACAACCTGCCGGGCGACCGCCGTTTAACGACGATTTCGCAAGGGTTTTGGGTCGCGGAAACGCCGACGACGCAAGCGCAGTTCGACGCGGTAAACGCCGACTCGGAACGGTCGCCGACGCCGACGCCGACTCCGACGAGAACGCAATCCAAAACGCGCTCCCGGAAGCGGGATTCCCTTCCCGTTTCGAACGCGACTTGGGCCGCCGCCGTCGCGTATTGCGAATCGTTGAACGCGTTAAAAATTGCGCCGGAAGGATTTGCTTTCCGTCTTTTAACCTCCGCCGAATGGGAATACGCCGCCCGCGCTTGGACGGTCGGGCCGTTCGTCGACGCGCGTTTCCTCGAACCGACGCCGGGCGAAAAAGCGACGTCGAGCAAACCGCGCCCGGTTCGGCAAGAGAACCCGAACGCTTGGGGGCTCTTCGATATGTTGGGGAACGTTTGGGAATGGACGGCGGACGCGTTCGTCCCGCGCGACTCGGCGCCGGTCGTCGACCCGAGGCGCCCCGAAACGGCGTCCAATTTCGACCGGCGAATCGTTCGCGGCGGCGCTTACGTCGTTCGCGACGTCGCGCAACGTTCGCCGACTTTGCTTGAAGCCGTCTCCGAAAACGGCGGAGTCGCGGGCTTTAGAATCGCGTTGGCGCCGCGAATCGAATTGACGTCGCCGAAACTCGCCGCTCGCGAACGCTTGCGACGTCGGTTAGCCGAAGCGCGCCGCCGCGCGGCGCTCGAAACGTCGCGACCGAACGCGACTTCGCCGAGTTCGCCCAATTCGCCAAAATCGCCGCAAACGCCGCCCGCCCCAATGTCGCAAGCGCCGCAAACGCCGCCGCTTCCGACGCCGGAAACGCTCGCGGTCGCCGAGTTCGACGGGACTTGGGGCGCGAATCCGGAAGCGGGGGCGCGCAAAACGTTGGAGATCGACGGGATCGAGTTCGCGTTCCGTTTTTGTCCGCCCGGCGCCTTTACGGCGGGGAGTCCGGCGACCGAAAAGGGGCGGCTTCCCAACGAAACGCAACGCGAAGTCGTTTTGACGCAAGGCTTTTGGCTTGCCGAAACGCCGACGACGCGCCGTCAATTTCAAGCGACGAACCCGACCGCGAAACCGATTCGAACTAAAGCCGACGTTCCGTTTTCCGGCGCGTCTTGGTTCGCCGCCGTCGAATTTTGCGAAAAGCTCAACGCGTTAAAGGTTGCGCCGCCGGGCTTTGCGTTTCGTTTGCCGACGTCCGACGAATGGGAGTTCGCCTGCCGCGCCGGAACGACCGGGCCGCTCAACGTCGACGGAGCAAAGCTCGCGGAACTCGCTTGGTTTTGCGGTAATTCGCAAGTCGGCAAATATCCGGAACCGCAACCGGTTCGGCAAAAGCGCCCGAACGCGCTCGGCCTTTTCGATATGCTCGGGAACGTCGAGGAATGGACGAGCGACCTAGCGCCCGCTCTTCCGCCCGCCGACAACCCCGCTCCGGACAACGATTTAACGCGAACGAAGCGAATCCGACGCGGCGGCTCTTATCTTTCCGACGCGCGATTTTGCCGCTCAAGTTTGATTTTGCCGACGCCGCCGGACGAAGCGCTCGCGACCGTCGGTTTCCGAATCGCGTTGGCGTCGCTCGACGCCGCGTCGCCGTCGGAAAACGCCAACCTTAACGACTTGGAAAAATAACGAGTAAACGCAACGCAAGGAGAAACGCCGAATGACGAAAAAAAGCGAAAAGTCGTCGACGTCCGAAAACGCCCCCAACGCCGCCGAAACGGAAGTCGCTTGGGACGCTTCCCCCGCTCCCGGAACGCGCAAGTCGTTTATTTTCAACGGCGTCGAGTTCGCGTTCCGATACTGCCCGCCGGGGACGTTTACGATGGGAAGTCCGTTCGAAGAAACGGGTTCCGCGTTTTTCGACGACGAAACATTACACGAAATAACGCTAACTCGCGGCTTTTGGCTCGCCGAAACGCCGACGACGCAAGCGCAATTTCAGGCGGTTTGCGTCGACAACCCGAGTTGGTTTTCGGCGTCGGGAATCGGCGCGACGGAAGTTCGAGGGCTCGAAACGAGCGATTTTCCGGTCGAGTCGGTTAGTTGGAACGGCTGTCAAGATTTCCTTAAACTCTTGAACGCGTTCGACTTGCTTCCGCCGGGATTCGCGTTTCGCTTGCCGACCGAAGCCGAATGGGAGCGCGCCTGCCGGGCCGGCACGCAAACGCCCTTTTCGTTCGGAACGACGATCGACCTCGGCAAGGCGAATTTCAACGGCGTCGCCGTCCGCAATCCGACGTTCGACGACCCTAATTTAGAAGGAACCGAGGTTTACGTTAAATGGGAAGCGGAACGGCGGCGCGCCGGAGCCTTGAGCTTGGGACGAACGTCGGCGGTTCGCTCGTATCCGCCGAACGCGCTCGGGCTTTACGATATGCACGGGAACGTCGCGGAATGGGTTCAAGATTGGTACGGCCCGTATCCGGAGGGCCCGCAAGTCGACCCGACCGGCCCGGCGAAAGGACGGCGGCGAGTTCTGCGCGGCGGCTCTTTTAGGGCGGGCGGGGATTGGGCGCGCTCGGCTTATCGCGGCGCCGCGCAGGCGAAATACAACGTTGACGAATGTGGGTTTCGGCTCACGGTCGGGCCGACGGTCGACTCGAAACGCGACGCGACCAAGAAAAAGCGGCGTTCCGGGCCGGTTCCGACGCCGGGTTCGTTTTTGCAATCGGGCGAAACCGGCGGGTTCCGACGTTGGGAAGAGCGCGCTAAAGACAATTTCGACGGCGCTTGGGACGATTCGCCGACGCCGGGCGCGCGCAAGTCGTTCGTCTTCAACGGCGTCGAGTTTTCGTTCCGATATTGCCCGCCCGGAACGTTCGGAATGGGAAGTCTCCGCCAAGAAATCGAATTTTTGGACTTGCTCTCCCGCCCTCCCTTCAATCTCGATTACGAACGACGCTTTGTCGCGACGCTGACGAACGGCTTTTGGCTCGCGGAAACGCCGACGACGCGAGCGCAGTACGCGGCGCTAACGACGCAACGAACCGGCAAACGCGCGGCGGACGCCCTTCCGGTCGAAGCGGTCGCTTGGGACGACGCGCAAGCGTTTTGCGCCAAATTCAACGATTTCAATCTTTTGCCGCCGGGTTGGACGTTTCGTTTGCCGACGGAAGCGGAATGGGAGCGCGCCTGCCGGGCCGGGTCGACCGGGCGACGTTACGTCGATTTTCCGCTCGACGAACTGGCTTGGACGGCGGCGAACTCGGGCGGGCGCGCGCGGCCGGTCGGCGGAAAACTCGGGAACGCTTGGGGCCTTTTCGATATGTTGGGGAACGTCGCGGAATGGACGGCGGACGTTCTCGCGCCTTATCCGCGGGGCGCGGCGACCGACCCGTTTTGCTCGTCGGAGCCGCAAGACAAGTCGCGCGAACGCCTTGCGAAGGTATTCGGTCGGGTTGCGGAACGAGTTCTTCGCGGCGGTTCCTATTTGTCGAGTCCGGGCCAAACGCGCTGCGCGGCGCGGAAGTCGAAGGAACAACACAGCGGACGCGGCGGCTTCCGGCTCGTCGTCGGGCGACCGTTAACGCAATCGCCGCAATCGCCGACGGAATAACAATTTCGCATTCGTCAAAGAGAAACGACCGACGAACGAAACAACGCTTAAACGCGACGCCGAGTAAACGTCGATAACGAAAAAACAACGACAAGGAGAAACGCAAAATGGCTAAAAAACGCGAAAAAACGCCGAAACAAGCGTCGGTCGCGCTCGAAAATTGCGACGGCCCTTGGGATTCGAACCCGGCGCCCGGAACGCGCAAAACGCTTGAAATCGCCGGGGTCGAATGGGCGTTCCGGTACTGCCCGCCCGGAACGTTCGCGATGGGAAGCCCCGTCAAGGAACGTTGGCGCCGCTCTGACGAAACGCTTCACAATGTAACGCTTACCGAAGGCTTTTGGCTCGCCGAGACGCCGACGACGCAAGCGCAATACGTCGCGTTGACCGGAACGAACCCGAGTTGGTTTTCGCTCGACGGCGGAGGTCGAACGGGTCGCGGCGAAGCGCATTCTCCCGTCAAGGTTTGGTTCAAGTCGGCGAGCGAATCCGCCGAACATCCGGTCGAAAACGTCTCTTGGGACGACGCGCAAGAGGCGATTCGCAACCTCGACGATTACGGCGTTTTGCCGAGCGATTTCGAGTTCCGTTTGCCTTGGGAAGCGGAATGGGAACGCGCCTGCCGCGCCGGGTCGACCGGCCCCTACGACGGCGACGAAAAGAAGCCGAAAGCGTTCGCTTGGTACGAAGACAACTCGTTTCGCTCGCCTTGGAACTTTTGGAAAACAGCGCCGGTCGGGAAAAAATCGCCGAACGCTTGGGGCCTCTTCGATATGCGCGGCAACGTTTACGAATGGTGCGGCGACCGATACGGCGAATACTCGGAGGGCCCGGCGACCGACCCGACCGGCGCGAGCGAAGGTTTTCGACGGGTCTTGCGCGGCGGCTCGTTCCAGTGTTGCGACGACCGGCTCCGTTCGGCGTTCCGTTTTTGCCTCGGCCCGAACAATCGCTCCGTTTACTTCGGCTTCCGCGTCGCCGTCGGACGGCGTCAAAACGACAAGAAATAGCAAACCGACGAAACGCTCCGTCGTCTACCTAAACGACAAGAAGTAATAAACCGGCGAAACGCTCCGTCGCCTCGTCTAAACGATTATTTGACAAAGGAACGCAAAATGGCTAAAAAACGCGAAAAAACGCCGAAACAAGCGCCGGTCGCCGAAAATTACGACGGGCCTTGGGATTCGAATCCGGAAGCGGGAACGCGCAAAACGCTCGAAATCGCCGGGGTCGAATGGGCGTTTCGGTACTGCCCGCCCGGAACGTTCGGGGGCGGCGACGTAAAAAAAGGCGCCAACCCGTATAAAATAACGCTGACGCGCGGTTTTTGGATCGCCGAAACGCCGACGACGCAAGCGCAGTACGAAGCGTTGATCGGCGAAAACCCGAGCTTCTTTTCGCCCCTTCGAATCGAACGGATAACGGACGAGGAACGCGCCGCGCGAGAGGAAGAGATCGCGCGGCGCGCTTGGTATCCCGAGAAAGTTCGCGCCGAGGAAGCCGAGGAAGAAGCCCGAATCGCCGCGCTCGACCCGCTCGAAACGCGGGATTTCCCGGTCGAAACCGTCTCTTGGCACGACGCGACAAACTACGCGCAAAAAGCGACCGAAGCGGCGGCGCTCCCGGACGGTTTCGTCTTGCGGCTCCCGACCGAAGCCGAGTGGGAATACGCCTGTCGCGCCGGAACCGAAACCGCTTTCTTTTGGGGAACGAGACCGAAACGGTCGGCGCTGAATTGCGAACCGACGTACGGCCCGGAACGCAAGCCGTCGGATCCCGAACCGCTCAAACGAACGTCGCGAGTTCGCTCCTATCCGCCGAATCCTTGGGGCGTTTACGACGCGCACGGAAACGTCCGGGAATGGGTTTTCGACCTCGACGGCCCCTATTGGCTCGGCTCGAACCGCGCCGGCGAAAAAACCGACCCGGCCGGCCCGCCGCGAGGCCGCAGGTCTTACGAACGGCGAACCCACCGCGGCGGCGCTTGGAATTCCCGATTCTTCGACGAATGCGCCTCGGGGTATAGCGACGTCGCCTATTCGACGGAACGATATAAAACGTATGGCTTTCGGTTGGCGTTAGGGCGTCCGATCGCGGAACCGACCAAGCCGCCGCGCGTCAAAAAGAGCGAACTGGCGACGACGCGCCGTCAAAAGTTGGCGGACGATTGGACGCGTTCCCCCGAAGCCGGAACGCGCCAAACGTTCGAGTTCGACGGCGTCGAGTTCGCGTTTCGGTACTGCCCGGCCGGAACCTTTACGATGGGGCCGCGTCCGGAGTACGTTCGCAAATCGAAGCCGAAAAAAGAGCGAGAAGAAGAGATACGCGAACAACGGCGCTGCAAAGTAACGCTGACGCGCGGTTTTTGGACGCTCGAAACGCCGGTAACGCAAGCGCAGTACGAAACGTTGATCGGCGAGAACCCGAGCTTTTTCGCCGATTCGGACTCCGTTCCGGACTTTCACGCGGAATCGTTCGCCAAGTTTCATATGAAGGCAAGCGGCGTCGATTGGGGTCCCTTTTTTCACGAGCCCAACGGCGGCGCGGGAGTGGTTCGCGGCGTCGACACGTCCGAATTTCCGGTCGAAAACCTCGCTTTCGAGGATTGCCTTGAGTTTTTAGCGGAGTTGAACGCGCTCGTCGCGCCGCCGGACGGTTGGGTCTTTCGTCTCTTAACCGACGCCGAATGGGAATACGCCTGCCGCGCCGGAACCGAAACGCCGTTTCCTTGGGGCTCGTCGCTCAACGGCGACAAAGCGAACTGCCGCGGAACCTTCCAGTACGGGACGCGGGAAAAGGGCCCTTGGTTGCGCCGAACGACGCAAGTTCGCTCGTATCCGCCGAATCCTTGGGGACTTTACGATATGAACGGCAACGTTTGGGAATTTTGCTCCGACTGGCGCGGCCCGGCCCCGGAAGGCGTCGCGACCGACCCGACCGGCCCGGCGAAGCAAGCGGACGCCTGTAGGCAAAAGCGAATCCTGCGCGGCGGTTCTTGGGAATCGAACGCCGAAGCGTGTCTTTCTTCCGTTCGCGGCCAGTCGGATTCTTACGAGTATTTTAGCGACGGGACTGTCGGCTTCCGAATCGCGTTGGGGCGCCCGTACTGACCGCGCGAACCGCCGCCGTTGGCGACGCGAAAAGAACCCAAACGGCGAAAACAGCAAAAACGAAGGAAAGCCTCCAAACGCCCGCTCGAACCGGCTCGGCGTCAACCGTCGAACCGCTAACTTATTTTAACAAAGGAATTAACACAATGTCGACAAACAACGAAACGACGCTCGCTTGGGACGCTTCCCCGGAAGCCGGAACGCGCAAAACGGTCGAAATCGCCGGAACGACGTTCGCGTTCCGATACTGCCCGCCCGGAACGTTCGCGATGGGAACGGAGAAAGAAGAGCGGTTCGGCGCGAACGAAACGCTTCACGATGTAACGCTTACCGAGGGCTTTTGGTTCGCCGAAACGCCGGTAACGCAAGCGCAATACGCGGCGGTCGTCGGAACGAACCCGAGCTTTTCCTTGACGCCGGACGAACCCGGACGCGCGCCGTCCCCCTTTAAAACGTCGACCGCCGAAGACGTTCCGCGTTTTCCGGTCGACGGCGTCTCTTGGTTCGACGCGCAAGAGTTTTGCCGTCGACTAAACGCGGAAAACGTTTTGCCGGAAGGTTTTGCGTTTCGTCTTCCTTGGGAGGCGGAATGGGAATACGCCGCGCGGGCCGGGTCGACCGAGCGTTACGCGCTCGCCGTTTTGCCCGAATGCGTTAACTTTTGGGGATCGGGAGAAGTTTGGGGGGCTCTGGCGCCTCTCCCGGTCGGCTCGCAAGTATTGACGAACGCTTGGGGCGTTTCCGACGCGACGTACAACGGCTTCGAATGGACGCTCGACCGTTTCGGCGCCTACCCGGAGGGCGCGACGGTCGACCCGACCGGCCCGACGTTCGGCGAAAAGCGGGTTTTGCGCGGTCTTCCGAGGTCTTACGCGCCGTCGTTGGCTTACGCGGCGCTTCGGGAATCGCTCCCGCCGAGCGAACGGCGCGGGTTCGTCGGTTTTCGGCTCGTCGTCGGGCGCCCGGTTTCGGAGGACGTCGCGAACGAAACGGCGGCGATCGGTTCGACGCAAACGTCGACGTTTGAAGCGTTTGCAAGCGACGACTTCGCCGCGTCCCCCGATTCGACGCTCGCTCCGGAACCGGGAACGCGTCGCGTTCTGCAAATCGCCGGCGTCGAGTTCGCGTTCCGCTTTTGCCCGGCCGGAACTTTTACGATGGGGAGTCCGGAAGACGAAAAGGGGAGGCATTGCTGGGAAACCCAACGCGAAGTAACGTTGACGCGCGGCTATTGGGTCGCCGAAACGCCGGTAACGCAAGCGCAATATTCGGCGGTCGTCGGGAAGAATCCGAGCTGGTATCAAGCGACGGGCGAACGCCGCCGCGAGGTCGAGGGGCTCGACACGTCCGACTTTCCGGTCGAAGGGCTCCATTGGTTCGCCGCGAACGACTTTTGTCGCAAACTCAACGAAGAAGCGGGGTTGGGGATTCTCCCCGACGAGTTCGAGTTCCGCCTTTTGACCGAAGCGGAATGGGAGCGCGCCTGTCGAGCCGGAACGACCGGGCCCCTTTACGCCGACGAGAAAATAACGAAGCTCGCTTGGATTTGGCGCAACGGGAAACGCCCGCGCAAAGTCGGCGGTCGCGCGCCGAACCCTTGGGGCCTTTACGATATGTTGGGAAACGTTCTGGAATGGACGCTCGACTGGAGCCGGACTTTCTCCTCCGGCAATCGCGGCTGCTATTATCACGCTTGGGAGACGGTCGACCCGGTCGGCCCGGCGACGGGGTTCAAACGCGCTCTTCGGGGCGGCTCTTGGCGCGACGCGCCGAGAGAGGTTCGCTCGGCGGCTCGCTACTTCCTGAAACCAGCGAATTTTCACCCGACCGTCGGTTTCCGCTTCGCGATCGCCCGCAAACGACCTTAACGCCGACGTCGCCGTAACTTAACGTCGGTTCTTAAAAGTGTCGAACCGCCTCTTTGATTAACAAAACGATTTAATAAAAATCAAAGAAGCGGGTTCGACGCCGCGCCGCTCAAACCGCCGCGACTTTCGCGGCGAACCGCGGCGAGAATCAAAACCGCTTCCACAAACAACGTTTGAAAACTTTGAAAACCGGAGAGTTTAACAAAAAATCAAAGAACAGGGCCGACGCGACTTTTGCGGCGAGCGGCGGCGAGAATTAAAACCGCTTTCCCAAGGAGCGTTTGAAAACTTTGAAAATCGGAGAGTTTAATGAAAAATCAAAAATCGGCGACCAACTCGACCGACGCGGCGCTTGTCGCGAACGTCGCTCTTCTCGCGGTCGGGCTCGTTTTGAACGTTTTTTATTGGCGAAGCGGGTTCGCGTTTCCGCTCAAATGCGCCTGCAGCGCCGGGTTCGCGACGCTCGCCGTCGTCAACGCGGCGTTCGTTTTCGCGCTTAAACGCCCGAATCGCCGGTTTTACGTCGCGGCGACGTTCGGGCTTCTTTGCGCGGCGCTCGGCGACGTTCTCATCGCGTTCGACTTTATCGCGGGCGCGGCGGCGTTCGGCGTCGGGCATTTGGCGCTGATCGTCGCTTTTTCCTCTTTGAAGCGTTTCCGGCGGCTCGACGCGGTTTTGAGCGTCGCGATTTTCCTCTTCGCGGCGGCGTTTTTGAACTTTTTCCCGGGAATTTCGTTCGCAACGCCCTTTCTTAAAAACGTTTGCGTCGGATACGCGGCGGTTATCTCCGTTATGCTCGGCAAGGCGACCGGCAATTTCGCCGCGTCGCGAACCGTTGCCAACGGGGCGTTTGCGTCGGGCGCGTTCCTCTTTTTCTTCTCCGACATGATGTTGGCGCTCAACGTTTTCGTCGGACGCTGGACTTGGACGGACGCGGCGTGTTTGGCGACGTACTTCCCGGCGGTTTACCTCTTGGCGTTTTCGCTTTACGTCAAGTCGCAAGAACAAAAAAACGACGGCGAACGTTCCAACGAAAACGCCGAACGCTCGCCGTCCTAAACGCCCTTCGACGCTCGTCGAAAGCCGTCGTCGACGCCGCGTCAACCGCAAAATACTAAGTCGTTATTTTGCAACGCCTTAAAAAACGTTTAACGCAACCCCGGATAGCGCGACCGAACGTCGAGTTTCTCCGTCAGCGCGCCGACGTCGACCGCATCGACCGGAACGCCGTCGCGAGCGGCCCAAGCGGCGGCGAGTCCGGCGGCGTTCCCGAGCTGAATCATCGTCCGTTGGAGGCGGCAACTCGACGCGGCGATCTTGCTGAACCCCGCGCCCCGGCAAGCGACGAGCAAATTTTGCGGCCCGGGCTCCGGAACGAGGCAACGAAACGGGACGCCGTAAGCCGTTTTGACGCTCGAAAGCGTCCCGCCTTCGCCGTGTATATCGCAAGGATGGTCGGCGACCGCGATCATATCGTCGTGTTGTTGCGCGTTCCAACCGGCGGCCAAGTCGGCTTCGACTAAGACGTATCTCGTTTTGACGCGGTAACTTTCGCGAATCCCCAACATCGGCGCGATCTCGACCAGCTCGTAATTTTCGAACCCCGGTTGACTCTGCAGCCAACTCCAATGGTTGCGGACGATTCGCTCCGAACGCCGCGACGCCTCGTCGTATCCGAGTTCGATCAACGCGGCGCCGGGAAGCGTCGTCAACATATTGACCGTTCGCGGGCCGTCGAGCCAACCGGAGACGTAAGCGCATTGCGGGAAAGAAGTTCGGTCGGACGGCGCGACGATTTCCCGCTTCGGCTTGTCGCGCGGCTCGACCAAATAACAGCGGGCGATCGCGTTCAATCGCAACGTTTCCGCCCCGCCGGTCGTTCCGCTTGGCGAACCGTTCGTCGTTTCGAACGTCGCGTCGTCCGGCGCGCCGATTTCGCCGAACCGCGATTTCGGGTCGACGCCGAGAAACGTTTCGCAACCGACCGCCCGACAAAGGAAAACGTCGCCGGTCGAGTCGATAAAAACGTCGGCTTTAACTCGAACGACGGAGCCGTTTAGCGTTCGCGCCAAAACGCTCTCGACCCGCGTTCCGTCGGCGCTTTTTTCCGCTTGGAAAAAGGTCGTTTCGTCGAGAATTTCGACGCGCCCCGTCTCCGCCAACATTTCGCGAACCGCCTTGTCGAACGCGCTCGGCAAAAACGCGACGCTCCGATACCCGCCTTCCGGAGGGTTCGCTCGAACAAGCGAATTCTCGTAAGGCTCCGCGTCGTCGACCATCTTAAACCCCGTTGGCGCTTGGATTTGATGCGGAAACTCCTTCGCGACCCCGGCGCCGCCGTCCGCCTTCATTCGGTCGAAAAGCTCCCGCGCGATTTCGTCGCCGGGCCCCCCTTCCCAGTTCGAAACGAAGGCGTTCGTCCCGGTTCCGCCGAGCCGCTTTTGCCGCTCGATCAAAACGACGTTCGCCCCGGCCCGCGCCGCCGAAATCGCCGCCGCGCAACCGGCGCTCCCGGCCCCGACGACGCAAACGTCCGTCGCAACTTCGCGGTCGGGCGTCCCGTCGAAACGCGGCGTCGCCAAAACGTCCCAAGAATCCGGCGCTTTCGGTCCCGGCGTCGGCGACAAATCGAGCGCGTATTTTTGCGTC
The DNA here is from genome assembly GCA_017937685.1 of Thermoguttaceae bacterium. GTDB lineage: Bacteria > Planctomycetota > Planctomycetia > Pirellulales > Thermoguttaceae > RUG369. Next base: position 14,426 of record JAGBDD010000019.1, read on the forward strand.
AACGCGTCGCGCAACCGTTCGACCTCCGCTTGCGACGCGGCGCCGTTCAAGAGCGCGACTTCCGAAATCGCGCCGCGCCAAGAGAAGCTCGCGCCCGGAAAGTCGAGTCCGCCGATTTGAATTTTCTCGCTCCAAACCGGGAACGTTAAAGGCTTTGCGTCCGACTCGACCGTTTCCTTGCCAACGGTCAAACGGACGCGGCTTTTCCCGTCGAGCGTTTCGAAAACGGCGGCGACGAAGACCGGTTTGCGATAAGGCGCCGGAACGCAAGCGGCGACCGTCGCGCCCTTTACGTCGCGAACAATAAAGCGGAAGCGGTCGTTTTCGTCGACGTCGAGCTGAACGAGCGGAACCGCCGCGTCGCGAGACGCCAAAACGCCGATCGAAAGGGGTTCGCGAACCTCCGCAACCGCGACGAGCGTCCAAGCGTTCGCCGACTTAACCTCTTGCGGCGTCGGAAGTTCGAACCGAGCGTCGTTCAGCTCGACCGCCCGATTTTCCGGCGAATAAACGGCGCTTCCGCGAACCGACGTCGCGACGTTTCGCCCGCTTTGCTCTACCTCGTCGCAACGCCAACCGACGACGGCGCTCGCGGAACCGTTCGCGTCGCCGACGAACGCGCTCGGCTCCGCGACCAACTTCAAAACAACGTCGGAAGCGGCGTCCCGAGGCGCGTCCGCAAACGTCGTCGCCGCGAATAGAAAAACGAAAACGCCCCAAACGCCGAACGCGACGCCCCGAAGAACCCCCCTTAAACAACGCATTTCAACTCCTTGCTTGGCAACGCCTTACAACCGTCGCCAAGCGTTCATTCGACGCCGAACGCCGCCGAAACGCCGGGGCGGAACCTTGCGTTGAACTCGTCGACGACCGCCTTCAAACGCGGATCGATTCGCTTCGCGTACTCGAAACGCCAAGTCGCCGGGATCGACTCGACACCCCAAAACGCCTCCGCGACGCCCCCCGCGACGCTTCCCATCGTGTCCGCGTCGCCGCCGAACGCGACGGCGAGTCGCACCGCTTCTTCAAAGTTTTTCGCGTCCAAAAACGCCGTCAGCGCGGGCGGAACCGTCCCGGCGCTCGTCGCGTCGAACGTGTAACCGGGCCGAATTTCGTCGCAAGTCCGCGACATATTATAGCCAAACGTTTTTTCGAGAGCCCGGCGTATAAAGTCTTTACTTTCGCCGTTTCGCGCCCAAAAGATCGCCGCCGCCGTCGCTTGCGCCCCCTTGATTCCCTCGTCCGAGCCGTGCGAACAGCGCGCGCTCCGCTTCGCCTCCGCCAACGTTTCTTCAAGCGTTCCGAACGCCCAGCCGACCGGCGAAATCCGCATCGCCGAACCGTTCCCGTTCCCTTCGAACGTTCGCCCCGGCTCGGCGCAATACCAACGCATAAAGCTGTCGCCGTAACCCGCGTTCGGATCGAAACTTTCGGTCGGGAACCAACGCGGCCAACGCCGGTACGCCTCCGGGTAATCTTCGCAACGCAGAATCGCGTCGGCGGTCGCGACGGTTAAAACGGAATCGTCGGTAAAACTCGAATCGATCGTCCAAGCCTCGAAGTCGGTTCGCCGCGTCGGGCAAAACTCGTACACGGAGCCGACCATATCGCCGATAATCGCGCCAATCATTGCCGCGCCTCCTTAAAGTCAATCGTTGAATAAAGATAAAACGCCGGGACGCTCGCCGTCGCTCGAAGGAGCCGGGCCGCTTTATAAAAACGAAAAACGCGCGGCGCCGCAAAAATGCGAACGATTCCCAAATCAAGATAAATTCTATTATAAACGGCGCGACGTCAAAAATCAAGCAAAATTTTCGCCGGCGCGCCGTCAAAAGAAAAAAAAGAGCGAAAACGTCGCGACGTCTCGCTCCTTTATTCAAACTTTTTTCAAACTTTTCAAAGAGTCTTACTCTCCGACGCGCCGCTTTAAGCCGGAAACTTCGCTTTAAACGCGTCGACGACCGCTTTCAACCGCGCGTCGAGACGTTCTAAAGCGTTTTGCCGCCAATCGTTCGGAATCGACGCGGCGCCCCAAAACGCCTCCGCGACGCTCCCGGCGATACAAGCCAGCGTGTCCGAATCGCCGCCGAGCGAAATAGAAAGTCGAATCGCTTCCTCAAAGTCGGACGCGTCCAAAAACGCCGTCAACGCCTCCGGAACCGTTTCGGCGCAAGTAAACGTCAACATATAATCGGGCCGAATTTCCTCGCAGGTTCGCGACACATCATAACCAAACCTCTTTGCGATCGCGTCGCGGATAAAGTCTTTACTCTCGCCGTTTCGAGCCCAAAAAATTGCCGCCGCCGTCGCCTGCGCGCCCTTGATTCCCTCCGGGTGATTATGCGAGCAAGCCGCGCTCTTTTCCGCCTCCGCCAACGTCTCTTCAAGCGTCGCAAACGCCCAGCCGACCGGGCCGACCCGCATCGCCGAACCGTTGGTAAAGCCGTTGTACGGCGCCGAATCTTCAGACGAAGCCCATCTCCTAAAGGATCTGCTAAAGCCCGCGCGCGGAAAGAGATTAACCCACTTGCGGTACGCGGCGCCGTAATCGCCGTCCGTCAAAATCGCCTCCGCCGTCGCGACCGTCAAGACCGTGTCGTCGGTAAAGCGGGAATACGGACTCCAAGCGGGAAAATCCGTTTGCTTCATCGGGAAAAAAGCGTTTTCATAAACCGAACCGACCATATCGCCGATAATCGAACCTAACAACACCGTTCGCTTCCTTTCGTCGCTCGCGTCGAGCGTCAATAAAAAGTATATAGACTTCAAAAGCTCGACGCTCAAACGTCAAGAGTCGAGCTTTTTCTTAACTTTTCAAGAAAAAAGAGAGGCTCGCGGGGCAAAATTCTCCCAAAATTTTAAAAATTTTCTAAATTTTTGGCTAAAATTTTCCAAAACGCTCTTTTGCGCTCGGCTTGCGTCGTTTATCGTTCGCGGCGCCACTTCGCTTCGAAGGCGTCGACGACCGCCCGCAACCGTTCGTCGAGACGCTCCAACGTCTTTTGCCGCCAATCGTTCGGAATCGACGCGGCGCCCCAAAACGCCTCCGCGACGCTCCCGGCGATACAAGCCAGCGTGTCCGCGTCGCCGCCGAGCGAAATGGAAAGTCGAATCGCATCCTCAAAGTCGGACGCGTCCAAAAACGCCGTCAACGCTTGCGGAACGGTCGTTTGACAAATTTCGCTAAAACGGTAGTCGGGACGAATTTCGTCGCAATTTTTCGACAAATCATAGCCGAACATTTTTTCGACCGAAGCGTGGATAAACTCTTTACTTTCGCCGTTTCGCGCCCAAAAGATCGCCGCCGCCGTCGCTTGCGCGCCCTTAATTCCTTCTGGGTGATTATGCGAACAAACCGCGCTCTTTTCCGCCTCCGCCAACGTCTCTTCGAGCGTTTCAAACGCCCAGCCGACCGGGCCGACCCGCATCGCCGAGCCGTTTCCAAAACTGTTGTAAGGCGGCGCGTTGTCCGTCGCCAACCAACGAACAAAACCGCCGCCGTAACCGGCGTTTGGCCAAAAACTTGCGTTCGGGAAAAGTCGTCCCCAACGACGATACGACGTTCCGTAGTCGCCGCCGTTCAAAATCGCGTCCGCCGTCGCGACGGTCATAACCGAATCGTCGGTAAAACGGGAATCGGGCGTCCAAGCCTCGAAGTCGGTTCGCTTTGTCGGCGAAAACTCGTAAATCGATCCGATTGAATCTCCTATAATCGCGCCAATCATTAAACAACGCTCCAATTTTCAAAAAATCAAAAAATTTGAGCGAGCGCTCGGTTCCGCTCCTTGCAACCTTTGTTCGCCAAGGAGCGAGAGCGCTTCGCCCGTTCAAACACGTCGATAACCGACGTTTATTAACAGCTTACGATCGATACGGTTGCGTCCAAGCGGCGGGCCCGGTTCGCCATTCTTGCTTTTCGACGCGCGGCAGTTTGACGATTTTCGCGCGGACGTAAAGGTCGTCGGCTTTCAGCGTATACGAGCCTTCCGTCCCTTCGACCGTTTCGAGAACCGTTCCGACTTCCGGCGAGAACGTTTCGATCAAGCGGTCGGCCGACTTTTTCTCCTCCGCCGCGACGGCGACCGTCTTGCGCGTCTTGTCGAAATTCTTCTTCGTCCCCTTGAACTCGATCCGATAATCGCCCTCTTCCTTCGCGTCGATTTTAACGGAAAGCGTTTTGCCGTCGAAATTTATCTCGGCGAAATCGAGCCCGTTCGACGAATAGAAATCGCCGGCGTTGAACGCTTCGAGCAAGCTCGGCCAATCGAGCTTCGCCGCTCGCGCGACCGTCCAACCTTTGTTCGCCGGGCCGTCCGGGTAACCGTGCCGGTCGTCGGAGCCCATCCCGAGAAGAAGCGGAACGTCGGCGAGCGCGCGGAAAGCGTTGACGGCGTCCCAGAAATGCTCCGGCTCCCAAGCGTCGTCGCGAGCGGCGTAATCGCGGTGAATCCCGTTGTTGTTCAGCTCGAAAAAGCGAACGTCCGGGTTCGCGATCAGCGCGGTCGGCGAAATATCGTAAAACTTCCAAAGCGGGTGATTTGCGGTGAAGAGGAACGGCGAATCGGCGTAAAGTTCGCGCCCGGCGGCGAGCGTTTCGCGGAGCGTGTCGACCGGGTCGTCCTTCTTAATATATTTAAACGTTTTTCGAACGCCGATAAAGTTCATATGGACGGCGCGCTTGTCCGGGCAGCTTCCGGTTTGCTCGAACCCCGGAATCAGCAAGAACTTACCGTCTTCCGCGAACTGCTCGACCAACTCGTCGAACGTCTTCATTCGAACGAAGGTCAGGCCGCCCGCTTTCTTGATTCGCACCGAGTCGGCGCCGAAGCGTTCGCGGGTTTGGTCGACGATTTTTTGCGTCAACTTGTTGTTGATCGTTTCGCACTGCATCGGTTTCCAAAGGGACGTTTCGCCCTTGAAGGCCGCTTTCATTTCGGCGGTCATCTTCGGTTTCGTCCCGCTCGACGTGAAGCGCAAGTCGTTCGCTTGAAAGATGTTATGATCTGACGGGCAAACGAAGTCGTACCCGCGCGACTTGTACCAATCGATCGCGTACTCCGGCATAGGGTCGCCGTCCGACCATTGGCAATGTTGGTGCATATTCCCCTTGTACCAACGCTTAACCGTCGGCGTCGCGGCGTTTTGCGCCCGAACTTGCTCCGACGACGCGCCGTAACCGACGCCGGTCGCCAACGCGACCGCGGTCGACGTTTTCAGAAAATCGCGTCGAGTAAATTTCATCTTCGTTCCCCTTTCTTTCCCGACAACGGCGCTTAACATCCGTCGCCGCAGTTTCGCTGTTCGTCGAATTTTACGTCGCTTCGTCTTTACGCGTTGTTTCCAAAGGTTCCGCGACCGCCGCTATTATAACGCGTTTCGCGCCGAAAATCAAGCGTTTCTCGCGAGCGCTTTTAAAAATTTGCCGCGTCCCCAAGTCGCCGCCGTCTTTCCAACCGTTAAAGTTCGCTCGCCAAGCCGCGCGCGCCCCTTCCGCAACGCGTTAAACTCCGCCGTTCAAGGATTAACGTTAAACAAAGCGTTTCGCCAACGCGTCGAGTTCGTCTTCGTCGATAAAGAAATCGAGTTCGTCAAACTCTTCGGCCAACGCGGCGGAGACCGAGGCCGCGGTTAAATCGACGCGCTCCAAGCGTTTGGAATCGCTCCAAATTTCGCCGACGCTCAACGCGTTAACGTCAACGCGACGCGGCGAAGTCGTCGTTCGGTCGGCAAGCGTCGTCCTTTCGCCGGTCGACGTTCGCAACATCCGCGATGCAACGTCGCTCGCCGTTTCAAACGCCGTCGCCGACGCGTTCGGAAGAACCGCCGGACGTTCGCCGCGCCTCGCCGACTCAAACGCCGACGCCGCGACGCCGACGCCCTCTTCCTCAATGCAACGTATTGCCGCGTCGACGGTTAACGCTTCCGCCGAGTTCGTCGCGCTCGCGACCGTTTCGACCGCCGCTTGCGACGCCGCGACGCTTCCCGCGACTTTATGCGACGTCAAGGCGTAAACGACGTCTCCCCCGGCGCCGGTCGCGTCCGTCGCCGTCAGCGCAACCTCGTAAACCGCGTCTTCGGCGGTCGGCGCGTAATAATGCCCCGCCGTTAGCGCGTCGCTAAGTTGAACGAAATCGGACGTTTGCCCGTCGCCCCAATCGAGACGCCAACGCGCGATCGACGAACCGTCCGGCGTCCTCGCTTGCAGGTTCAAGCGTAAAATCGAACCATCGTCGCTACTCGACGTCGTTATATTAAACGTCGGTTGAGTTGCGACAACGCGCAACGTCGCCGCGACGGTCGCCCCGAAAACCCCGTTCGCGTCGCGGGCGCGCATCCGAATCGTATGTTCGCCGACGCCGAAGCCGAGCTCCTCGACCGTCGTCCAGAATCCGGCGTCGCGCTCGATAAAGTTCGACGGTTCCTCGACTTCCGAACCGCTTAAATCCCAGTAATACGTCGGAGCGCCGTCGCTTGCATCGCTCGCCGAAAGGTAAAACGCGCCGTTTTGCTCGACGACGTACTCCGAAGCGGCAAACGTCGCCGCAACAAAGAACTTCGCGCTCGCCCAATCGGACGCCAATCCGTTCGCGGCGACCGCGCGAATTTGAAAGATATACGTCTCGCCGACGTTCAAATCGTCGCAAACGCGACTCGTCGCGTTCGCCGCCAAGTTCGCCAACGTCGTCCAAGTCGCGCCGTCGTCGACCGAATAACGCGCTTCGTATCGGATTTCGTTCGTCGCGGCGTCGATCCAAGTCAGCGTCGCGTTCTTCTCCGAAGCGTCGTATTCGCCGAATTTAACGTCGGTCGGAGCGGTCGGAGGAACAAGGTCGACCGTCGCCGAAACGCTTCCGACGTAGTCGCCGGTTCCGGTTGCGACAACCTTTAAATATTGGCCGACGTAAGCGAGCGTCGGGGTAAACGTCGGCGAAGTCGCGCCGGTAATCGCCGTCGTTACGAAGGTTGCGTCCGGTCCGGCGTACCATTGCCAGCTAACCGTCGCGCCGTTCGGAGCGACGCTCGCCGTCAGCGCTTCGCCGACTTGCGCCGTTCCCGAAAGCGTTACGCCGGTTAGCGCAATTTTCAACGTCGTCGACGATTTGACGCTCGACCAAGCCGAATCGACATATGACGCGCCGTCGCCAACCGCCTTGACGCGAACGTAATACGTCGTGTTCGCCGACAAGCCGGTCAGCGCGTACGTTCCGGCGCTCGAGTAGGTTTTCGAAAGCGTCGTCGACGACGTAAAGTTCGACGACGTCGAGTATTCCAACGAGTAACCCGACGCGTTCGCGACGCTTCCAATTTCGACGCTAATCGACGCGGCGTCCAGCGCCGAAACGCTTAAACTTGGCGACGCAAGGGGTTCCGCGGGAACCGCGGTCGAGGTCGTCGCCGAAACGCTTCCGACGTAGTCGCCGGTTCCGGTTGCGACAACCTTTAAATATTTGCCGACGTAAGCGAGCGTCGGCGTAAACGTCGGCGAAGTCGCGCCGCTAATCGCCGTCGTTACGGAGGTTGCGTCCGGTCCGGCGTACCATTACCAGCTAACCGTCGCGCCGTTCGGAGCGACGCTC
>JAGBDD010000020.1 GCA_017937685.1 Thermoguttaceae bacterium
ACCGGGGAAACGGAGAACGAGGCGGCGCCGAACAGGGCCGACGTCGCGGCGACGCTAAGGAGCAAACGAGAAAAACGCATCGGGGCACTTTCTAAAGTAAAAGGGCGAAGCGGCGAACGCGGCGCCGCTTTTTCGGGAGGAAAAATTTCGAAAACGACGCCAAAAAACGCGACCGAGGCCGCCGTCCGCGTCGACGTCGTCGTTTAGTATAACGACGCGAACGGCGAAAATCAATTAGGCGCGACAAATTTTTCGCGTTTTTTCAATATTTTCGCCGAAATTTTTTCTCGCCGCCTTTCCGAAGCGTTAAACGACGCGGTTTGCGTGAACCGCGTCGAGTTTGCCGGTTGGCTCCGCCGGAACGAACGCGGGGCAAAGGCCGGTTGGCTCCGCCGGAACGAACGCGGGGCAAAGGCCGGTTGGCTCCGCCGGAACGAACGTCGGGCGACGTTTAGCGTTTGTCGTCGAACAGCTTCCGGGCGTTCGGGTAGAGCGTTTCCAACGCTTCTTGGAGCGTCGGCGCGTTCGGCGAATATTTTACGTTCGGACGCGGCGAGACCGCGACGACGCGACCGTCGGCGTCGAAAAGAATCCAAGCGCGCTCGGCGAAGGACGAAAAGCCGAGTCGAACCGCCCAATCGGCGTCGCCTTCGCGCCCTTCGAGCGGCCCGACGACGGGGCTCTTCCGGTCGACGTAAATCGCTCGATAATATTCCGGCTGTTTCGGGCGAGTCGCTTCGTAATGGCGGCGCGCGTCTTCGAAACTTGCGGCGCCGTATCGGACAACTTGCAGGCCCGCGTCGACGCAATCGTTGAAGAACGCTTCGCTTTCAAACGCCGGACTGTTTCGCCAAGGGAACTCGCGTCCCGGTTGGTCGCGGAAAATTTCGACCAAAACCGGCGCGCCGCGATAAGCCGCCCAGTCGAGCGGTTTGCCGTCGGCGATAAAGCGACCTTCGACCGTCGGCGTCGAGCCGATAATTTCCGCGTCGCGAACGGCCGCCGCCATCTCGGCGCAAAGCGCGCGGTCGGTTTCATTTGCGGAGTTCCGCAACCGCGCGAGAACGTCTTTGCGAAGTTGCGTCGCGAACTTAACGTCGATTTGGTCGGCGAAGTCGCGGATGAAGACGCAAACGGTCGCCCCCCAAGTTCGGCGGAACGACCAAGGGAGCGGGCCGTCGTCGACGAGTTCGAGCGCGTCGGCGGCGAAACGCTCCAATTCGGCGCGGTCTTCCTCCGAAAGCGGCGTCGTTTCTTGTTCGCCTATCGGCTTTAAAAAGACTCCGTAACGCGCGTGGAACAAGCGTTCGCGGAGATAAGGAACGCGGGCTGCGTCGGCGGGATGTTCCGCTTTTCGCTTCGTTTCTTCTTCGAGAAGCGCGGTCAAGCGTTCGACTCGGGCGCGTCGATCGTTGGGACCGTTGAGAACGTCGGCGCTAACGCTCCCGACGTAGATTTGGAACGCTTCGAAACGTTCGATCGGGTCGAGTTCCTCCGCGAAGGCGAGTTTTTCGGCGAGGAACGGTCCGACGAGAAGGGTAGAAACGTTGATTTGAATTCCTCGCGGGGAAACGATCGATCGCAACTCTTGCCAACGCTCGCGATAAAACGCGACGTCTTCCTCCGCCGGACGTTCTTGGGCGCGAAGTCGCGTAAAAATTTCGCCTAAACTTTCCAACGATTCGATCGAATCGAGGTTTGCGTCGGCGAGAAGATCGTCGATAAAAGCGACGAGACGCGGGCAGTCGGCGAGCTTTTCGACGCGGGCGTCGGCGCGTTCGATTTCGTCGTGCAACGCGAGAACGCGGGCCAACGGGAACGGCTCCCGCGTTTCTTCGAGCGCCAACCGCGCGGCGCAAAAGTCGCGCCAATCTTGTCGCGCAACCTCGTCGGAAGCGTTGCCGTAGAGGAGGTAGGATTCGCGCAAATACTCGGCGAAGTAGCGGTCGCGGATTTGCGGTTCAAGGTCCGGCGCGTCGAACAGGCGTTCGTAAAGCGCGCGGGCGGCGACGTAAACTTGGTTTTCAAGCGAGTTCGGTTCCGCTCGCCGCCATTGGGGCAAATTTTTTTCGTCGCGGTAACGAACGAGATTGTAACAGGCCGCTTCGAAGGAGAGGACGCCCGCGCAAGCGTTTTGGAGGTCTTGCAAGCGTTCGCGGTAAAATTCGCCGCTTTCTCCTTCAGGAACGTCGAGAAGCGCGAGAATCGAGCCCATATTCTCGTCGCGAAGTTTGGCTTCGTAGTCGCGAGGACGGGTTTCGTCGGCGAACGCGACGTTCGAAATCGACGGCGGAACGAACGGCGCGGCGTTAAAGAGACCGGAATCGAGCGCGGCGACGGCGGCGGCTCCGGCGACGGTCGAAAGTCGCAAGTATCGGAAAAAACGTTGTTTTTGACGCATCGGTGAAATTCCTTTTAAAAACGGAGAAAGGGATTGTTCGTTAAAACGGTTAAGCGCGGATCGAACCCGGCGTCTTTCCCGTCGCGCTTGACAAAACGACGGCAAAGTCTCGGTAAACGGCGCGGTTACTTGCGTTCGGCGCTCGACGCGTCCGGGAAGAGACGGCTCAACTCGTCGGCGATTTCCGGGGCGTTGTTTTGATGAAGGAGGCGCGGAGACGTCGCGAGGACGCGACCGTCGGCGTCGAAAAGAACGGCGAAGCTCAACCAAACGATCCCGTGTTCGTAGGGCCAGTCGCCGGGGCCGCGATTCTCAAGGGGAACGACGTAGCCCGCGATCGACGTCGCGCCGACGAACGCTTCAAGCCCTTTCGATTGAAAACGTTTGAATTGTTCCGCCTCTTCTAGGTCGCGTTGCGCCAACCGTCGGGCGCTTTCCAAATCGCCGCAGTAACGAACGATTTGCAGGCCCGCGTCGACGCATTTCGGAAGGAAGTCGCGGTCGTGTCCCGGAGCGTAAGTCGCGTCGACGCCGCCCGCGACGAGCAGAACCGGCGCGCCGCGGAACCGCTTCCAATCGATCGGGTTTCCGTCGAGGTCGCGACCCGGAACTTCGAACGCGGAACCGAGGAACTCCGCTTCGTTGATTTTGCGTTTCAGCTCGCGGCAAACCGCTTGTTCGGTTTCGTTTTCGGCGTCGGCGAGCGCGGCGTAAATTTCCTTATAAATCGGCGCGGCGGCCTCGAGATGGATTTCTCTTGCGATGTGCGCCGCGAATCCCGCCGCCGTTTTCGCCCAAGAGCCGCCGAGCGTCCAAGGTTGCGCTCCGTCGTCGGCGCATTCGGCAATATCGTCGGCGAGGGAAGCGAGTTCCGCTTGAATTTCCGGAGAAAGCTCGGGAAAATTGACGGCGCCGTAAGAGTTGCGTTCTTCTTTCGGCAGCGCTTTGCGCGCTTCGGTCGCGACGGTTTCGACCCGTTTTTGCAAGAGCGCCCAACGGACGTAAGGTTCGCGAAGCGCGTCGATTTCCGACGTTTCGTCGCGAACGATTTCGGCTTCGAGCGCGCTTTGGAGCGCGGCGACGTCGCGGGAACGAAGCCAATTCTTCAAACGTTGGAAGCGTTCGAACGGCTCCAAGTCGTCGGCGTAAGCTAGCCGTTTGTCGATTTCCGGGAGCGTTTCGGTGCGAAGTCGAACTTCCAATCGCCCTAAGTCGCGTCCTTCTTGGTATTGCGAAAGTTTCGAAACGCGCTTCCAAACCTCTGCCGTCTCTTGGCAGCGTTCGAGATAAAACGCGGCGCTTTCTCCCGGCGGAACGTCGAAGAGGCGTTTAACGGCGTCGCGGTCGAACGCGACCGCTTCCGCTTTCAACGCGGCGGAATGCAAATCGGAGACGGTTCTAAGCGCTTCGTCGAGACGTTTTGCGAGTTCTTCGTCCTTTTCCGGACCGCGCGCGAACGAATAAGCGGCGGAGGTCAGTTCGGCCTTGCGTTTGAGGTAAAATTCGGAGCTTTCCCCTTCCGGAACGTCGAGGAGTTTTTCGACGTCGGCTCGGTCGACCTTCGGAAGTTTTATTTCGAGAGGGGGAGAGAAGGTTTCGAGTAACGCGAGTTGTCCGTTTAAATAAAGGACGCGACCTAAGTCGATCGGCGACTTCGCTTTTTCGTCGGCGAGGAGTTTGGCGTAAAAGTCGCGCTGTTCTTGCGGCGACTTGTCGCGGAGCGGAGCGGAAGCGGCGCGGAGCCAATCTTTATAATATTGACCGCGAACTTCGAGCGGAAGTTCCGACGCGTCGGCCAAGCGACCGTATAAATCGGCGAGCGCGACGGCGCGTCGAGCCGGAACGGAGTCGGCGGGCGCCGCGACGAACGCTCCGTTGACGCCGCGGGCCAACGTTCCGAGCGGCGCGTCCAACATAACGGCGCTCGGGTCGATTTTGTCGGCTTTTTCGCCGCGTTCGCGAGCGGCTTCCCGTTGGCGTTCGCGATAGGCGAAGACGCAACGGCTCCATTCGTTTTGAATATCGGCGACGCGCTTGCGATAAACCTCGCCCGACTCGCCGTCCGGAATCTCGAAGAGCGAAACGTCGAAGTCGGCGAACGCGGCGGCCGCGTCGTAAATTTCGTCTTGGGAAGCGGTTGGGGGCGTATTCGGCGAACCGAGCGTCGCGGGAGCCTTGGTTGGCGGCGCGTCGTCGGCGAAGATCGGGAAAAGAGGGAAAGCGGCGACGAGCGCGGTTGTCGCGACGACGGAAAGGCGTTTTCGACGGGACATTTTCGTCTCCTTTTATCTTGTTGAAAGGTTTATTTAAAAAGTCGGTTAAACGTCGGCTTAGTAAAGGTTTAACAGCGTCAAGACTTCAAGCGTTCGGGAACGGCGCGGTCGACGGCGCTTTCGGAGTTGGCGAGCGCGGCGAAAACGAACGTCGACGGCGATTCGTGGAGAACGACCGGCGAAGCGTCAGCCGCTCCGAAAACGAGCGCGCCGAGGAGAAGGACGCGCGTCGCGGCGCCGCGACGTTGGCAACGAGTCTTGCGCATAACGAAATCTCCTGCTTTAAGAGGAAAGAAGCGGGAAGCGAGTTCGAGCGAAACGGCCCGCAAACTACCTTCCGTCGTCGATATTTTACCGCGAGCGCTAAGCGACGTCAAGAAAATTCCGCTTCATTTTGTCATTTTTTCGAAAATTTTTTGACGTTGCGTCGCGCGACGGTTGCGAAAGAGCGTCGCGTCAAGAAAGAAAAAACGCCGCTCCCGAACGAAGGCGTTCGGAAACGGCGGTGAAAGTCGTTGTTAAACGACAAGATTTAAACGGTTAAGCGAAACGTTTTTGCCCGCTTTATTTAACGTTCGGGAATTGCGCTTTGAGGAGGCGTTCGAGTTCCGGGCCGCGCGCGTTCGTGCTGAGGACTTTGCCGTCTTTGCCGACGAGAATCATCGTCGGGATGCCGGTGATCCCGTAATATTCGCTCAAATCGACGAATTTCTTCGCTTTATAGTCGAGCGAGAGCTTTTGCGACGCGGTTTTCCAAGGCAGCTTGCGCTCTTCTTCGAACTTGTGGAGCGCGTCGAGGTCTTGGTCGAGGCTGTACCCGAGAATTTCGAATCCGGCGGCGTTGTATTTTTCGTACATTTTCGTCATATTCGGGATTTCGCCGACGCACGGGCCGCACCAAGTCGCCCAAAAGTCGATCAAAACGACCTTGCCGCGGTAAGATTTCCAGTCGATTTCGGTTCCGTCGAGGTAAAGCCCTTCGACTTTCATTTCGTTCCCGACGAGATTCATTAGGCGAAGTTGCCCGGCGAGCGCGGCGGCGATTTGCTTGCGTTTTTCGTCTTTAGAGGCGGCGAACGAAGCGCAAAGATCGTTCAGAAGTTTCGAACCGACTTTCGGATTCATCCGAGCGACTCCGGAGAGAAGGGCGGGCGCGTTTTGCGTCCAAACGTCGTCTGCGTTGGCTTTAGCGACGATTTCGCCGCCGATTTTGAGGAGACCGGCTTCGTCGTTCGCTTCGAGCGCTTTGTCGAGACGAACGCTGATAATGATGTAATCCAAGAACTTAACGCGTTCGGCGTCGACGGGCGTTTTCGCTTGTTCTTTGGCGAGGAGAGCGTTCAGCCCGTCGAGGTCGCCCTCTTGTGCGAACGACGCGGTGTAACTTTGAAAGTATTGAAACGCCTCCGCCGCCGGAACGTCTTTCGCGTCGACGAGATTCTTAAAGATCGTTTTCGCCGCGACTTGGAGTTTCGGAATCAGCGCGCCGATTTTCGCTTGGTCGCCGCCGGTCGCTTGGTAATATTGTTGGAACGCGGCTTGCAAATCGTTCAAGCGTTTTTGGTAAAATTCGGCGTTTTGGCCGTCCGGGACGTTGAAGAGCGTTTCGTCGAAAGTCGCGGGAGCGCCGGACTTAGCGACGGCGGCGGGGGCCGGAGCGGCGTCTTGCGCGGAGGCGGAGGAAACGGAAAGCGCGGCGGGAGCGGCGATTAACGCGGTCGCGGCAACGTTAAAAAGAAAACGGGAAAAACGCATTGGAACCCTTTCTAAAGGTCGAATTAAAGCGACTTGCCGCCGAAAACGAGCGCGTCGCAAGTGGGGGCGAAAAGCGTCGAGCGGAGGCGAACGGAGGGAAAAAGCCCGGACGCCGAAAACGTCGACGAGTCGCGGCGCGCCGAACGACCGGTCGCGTTGCGAATTGCGTCGACAAGTATAACGTAAACGTCGAGAAAAATCAATCGGAACGAAGAATTTTAAGCGCGTTTCGGTGAATTTTTTTCGAAATTTTTACGCGCCGCCGTCGCAACGGCGCAAACTGCGTAAATTGCGCAAGAAAGAGACGTTTGGCAAGACGTTAGGCAAGAAGCGCGACGGCGAGAAAAAACGCGCTTCCGAGCGGCGAATCGTCGGAAACGCGTTGCGAAAGAACGTCGCGGCGGGCGTCGGGACGTTGCGCGGCGTTACTTAACGTTTGGGAAACGTTCCTTTAAGAGCTTTTCGAGGTCGTCGGCGTTCGGGCGAACGCTAACGACTTTCCCGTCGACGTCGATAAGGATCGCTTGCGCAAAGCGCTCGAGGGAATAACGCTCGGCGAAGTCGACGTAATCCTTTTTCGCGGCGGCGCTTAAACGACGCGACAAAATCGGGTAACCGGGTTCGGGGACAAAGTGTTTGACGTCTTTGTGTTTGACGTCTTTTTCCGGCGCTTTGAGGACGGCGTCGTACTCGAGAACCGCGAGTCCGACGTCTGAGTATTTGACGTAAAGTTCTTTGTATTTCGAGGTTTGCGGATCGTCGTTCTGCGACGCGAACGGCGTCGACGTTCCGAAATTGGGACGCGTTTGGAACCAAACGACTTTGCCGCGATACGATTCCCAATCGAGTTCTGTTTCGTCGGCGAGGACGCCTTCAAGTTTAAGTTCTTTGCCCGGCAGTTCGTCGCGGCGAATTTTGGCGCTCAATCGCTTGGCGATTTGGCGTCGTTTCGCGTCGTCGGAGTCGGCCAAAACGTCGCGCAACTCTTTTTTGAACGAACCGCCGATTTGAGACGCAAGGCCTTCAAAAATAGAGAGATAAGAAACGGCGACGTCCGCCCAGTCCTGAACGGCGTCCGTCGGTTGGAACGGGATTTCCGCCGCCTTAACTTTCGCAACGAGTTCGGTTTCGAGCGAGCGCAGTTCCGCCTCTTCCTCCGGCGTTAGCGTCGGAGGATCGCGGCGCGTTATTTGCCGATCGGCGTAACGCTTGGAGAGGGATTGCAGAACGCTAACGAGGCGGCGGTTGACGATTGTTTGCTCGACAAACGCGACGCGTTCGGCGCTTTTATCGTTGGGCGACGCTTGGTAATCGGCTTTTTCCTTGGCGACAATCGCTCGCAAAGCGGCGAGATCGTTCGCGGCGCTAAGAATATCGAGCGCGGCGCGGAAGTGTTCGTCTCGTTGGGATTGCGTCGGCGACGCGTCGTCGGCGAGCTTCAAACGAACGGTCGCGATCGCCGGAGCTAATTCGCGTTGTTCCGGAGAAAGGTCGACGAACGGAAATTGGTTTTTCGCGGGCTTGACCGAAGGTCGAGCGCGGAATTCCGCGAGCAAAACTTCCAAGCGCTTTTGGTAAAATTCGGTCGTTTCGCCGTCCGGAATTTCGAGGAGCGTTTTGTCGAACCCTTGCGACGAGACGACTTGCGGTTCGTCGGCGCGGAGCGAAGGAACGGAAACGGCGGCGTCGAACGCGGTCGAAGCGGCGGCGAAAGTCGCGTAAAAAACGGCGGCGCGTAGCAATCGGCGGCGCGGCATAACAAACTCCTTAACGGCAAAAGAAACGCGAATAAAAGCGGCGCGACGTCAAAAGACGGCGTTTCGGCAAAAAATCGAAACAAGACGCGGCGTCGCGGCGACATTAAGTAAAATGATGACGCGTCGCAAAGGCGGCGTCAAGTAAATTTTGGGAAATTCGACAAAATTTCGCAAAATTTTTTGACTCGACGTCGCGGCGCGAAAAGAAAGCGCGAAAGAAAGCGTCCGCCGACGAAAAACGCCGCTCGTTTCAACGCGAAACAAGCGGCGTCGTAAAAGCGTTAAATCGCTTAAAAGAACGCGTTACCAACCGAGGAATTCGGCGGTTTCGCGGCGAAATTCTTGCGGAAGCGCGACCGTGCCGCCGTCGTGAACGCCGCCGTTCCCGACGATCAACTTCGTTCGGACGCCCGCCTTGCGAAGTTCGTCGAAAAGAAGCGCGCTTTGACTCAGCGGAACGATCGTATCGTCCGTGCCGTGAAGGATTAACGTCGGCGCGAAATCGGCGTCGACGGCGTGAAGCGGCGAGTATTTCTTGGCGCGCTCCATCAAGTCGGCGTAAATCGGCGACGTTTTGTCGTCGGCGTCCGCTTTTTTGACGTTAAACGCGACGTAAATGCAGTCGACCGCTTCTCTTGAGATACGTTCGAAAACGAGCGGGAAGTCGGTCGGGCCGTAAAATTCGACGACTTGCTGAACTTGTCCGGAAACGTCGAGGTTGTCGCCGACTTCGTAAACGCTTTTCGCGTCGGAGATTCCGAGCGTCAGCGAGAGGTGTCCGCCGCTCGAGTAGCCGCCCGCGGTGAAATTGTTCGGGTCGAGGCCGTATTTTTCGGCGTTTTTGCGCAAGAAACGAACCGCCGCGCGGACGTCTTCCATCGGGGCCGGGAAGGGAGCTTCGTTGATCGGACGGTGCGAAACGCTGGCGATCGCGGCGCCGCGGTCGAGGACGCCGAGCCAACGCCAAAAGCCGCCGTCGCCGGGGTTTCCGGAGTACCAGCAGCCGCTGTCGAGGTAAATGTAAAGGGGCGCGTTCTTGACGGTTTCGCCGTCTTTGAGCGGGAGGAACAGGTTCAACTTGATTTCGCGGTCGCCGACTTTCTTGTAAACGACGTCGGAGACTTGTTGGAATTTCGGCTCGTCGGCGTTAAGCGTCGAAACGGCGGCGCTTGCAACGGCGAACGTCGCGGCGCAAAGAGCGACGACGACAAAACGGAAAATGCGCATAAACGGTTCCTAAACGAGAAAATTGAAAAGGTTGCAAAAATGGGAAAACGCGCCGTCCTTTTCGCGGGGAAAATTTCGCGAAAAACAACGGCGCGGCGTCGATCGTTAAACGAAGGGGAAAACGCGGCGTTACTCGGCGTCCGATTCGGCGGCTTCCGCTTTTTCCTGCGACGCGGCGTCTTCGTCGGTTTTATCGCCGTTTTGCGACGCGGCGTCTTCGTCGATTTTATCGCCGTTTTGCGACGCGGCGTCTTCGTCGACTTCCTCGACGATTTCGGACGTTTCGCGCCAAGGCTTATCTTCTTCGTAGGACGCGAGTTCCGACTTGAGGTTGTCGAGGCTTTCGTGCTTTTCTTTTTCGCCGAGTTCGACCGCTTTGCGCGCCCATTCGCGCGCTTTTTCAAAGTCGCCGAGTTCCGCGTGCGCCGACGCGAGCGTGCTTAAAATATGCGCTTCGGCGTAAAACGTGATTTCGCAAGCGGAAACGGCCATTTCAAGAGCGCGTTTGCCGTCCCGAATTTTATCGTCCGGGCAGGTCGCGAGGAGCCAAGCGTAGTTGTTGAGGACGCCGGAGTCGGCCGGGTTCAGCTTGAGAATGCGTTCGTAAACTTCGGCGGCTTTCTCCCAATGTCCGAACATAAGTTCCATATCGGCGAGAGTTCGGAGGAAATCGGTCGACTCCGGTTTCTTTTCGAGTTCGGCGTTCAGCATTTTCAACGCGGACTTGTAGAGCCCCTTTTTCGCGGTCGCGTAAGCGATTTGAGCGGCGGCGTCGTCTTTGTGTTCGACGTGACGTCGCAGTTGTTTGAAAATACGAATCGCGTCGTCGTATTTCTCCATTTGAAGGTAGATAACGCCTTTAAGTCGCGTCGCGGTCGGGACGTCCATTCCTTGGCGCAACGATTTGTTGACGTCGGCGAGCGCTTTGTCGTAATCTTTCGCTTGGAGGTAAAGAACGGCGCGGAAGTAGTAAAGTCCGGGCGCGTCGAACTTTTCGATCAGTTTCGTGAAGTTTTCGATCGCTTCGTCGTGTTTGCCGAGCGCGGCCAAAAATTGGCCTTTTTCGATTTGAACGAGAAGGTTGTCGCCGGCGTCTTTCGTCGCTTCGTCGAAGAGGGCGCGCGCTTCGTCGACTTTTCCGGCTTCGGCGAGGACGTTCGCTTTAAGTTTTTTGAAATCGACGTTTTCCGGTTCGAGTTCGAGGGCTTTGTCGATTTGCGCGAGCGCGGCGTCGGGGCGGTTGGCGGCGAGGTATTGCGCGGCGAGTCGCGAGCGAATTTCGGCGGCTTCCGGGGCGAACTCGAGCCCTTTTTCAAGGAGCGCAAGGGCTTCGCGCGTCGAGGTTTCGAGTTCGGAGCGGAAAAGGAGCGCGAGCGTTTTCGCTTCGGCTTCAAGATCGGGCGACGCGAGCGCGGCGTCGAACGCTTTTTTCGCGTCGTCGTTCTTTTCGGCGAGCGCTAAAAGCCGTCCGAGCGCGAGTTGCGCGAGCGGAATGTCAGGCGTTTCGGCGAGCGCCGCTTGAAGGTCGCCGATCGCGTTATCGCGAAGCTCTTCCCAACCGCGCGGAAGTTGAGCGAGCGGAAGTTCCGGGTTCAAAAAGAGTTGCGCGACGCCGAGACCTCGGTCGAGCCGCGACGAAAGAAGGAGCTGTTTTGCAAATTCGGCGTTGACTTCGTCGAGACCCTTCTTTTGCGCTTCTTCGCAAAGGCGAATGACTTTCGAGAGATCGAGGAGGTTCGCGGCGGAGAGTTTCAGCTCGGTCGCGAGGTTCAGCAAGTCTTCCGCCGACATTTCTTGCGGATCGCCGTCAAGTTCGGCTTTAAGCGCTTGGTCGAGGGAGCCGTCGTTTTCCGACTCGGCTTTTTCGTCGCCGTCGAGTTCTTCTTCGAGTTGAATTTCGTCGGATTCTTGCGCGGTTTGCGCCGGAGCGTCGGCGTTTTGCGCGAAGACGAACGGCGAACCGAACGTCAGCGCGGCGCTCGTCGCCAAAACGGCCGAAATATTTTTCCAAGATCGGGACATCTTTTCTTCCTTCAATCGTTTCCTTAAATGGGAGTTGGGCGCGGACGCGGGCGCTTGTCGGCTAACGCAGGGCGACGAGCGGAGACCGGCCCCCGATTTATTTTACAATCTTTGGCGGCGAAAGACAAGACGACTTTTTATTTTTCCCGAAACGATATGCGAGTCGAAAAATAAAAACCGCGATTTCGACGGCGAAAATAAGGGGTCGCGACGTTTGTAACGTCCGAGCGGCGACTTTTTTCGCGTCGGAACGGGCGCTTTGTCGAACGGCGGCTCTTGCGAAAAACGTTAAGCGCCGATATAATAAACAAGGGACGGTTCGTCGAGGCGCGCCGTCGAGCCCGGCGTTTCGCGTCGGTTGGAAAACGTCGGGGCTTGTTGAAAGAAGAAACGTTGATTTTCGTCGCGACGTTGCGCGGCGTTTTGAGGTTCGAACGATGTTGATTGGCCCGGTTTTCGCCCGCGAGGCGACGATCGCTCCGCGGCGCGACAAAACTTACGTCGGTCGCGGCGTGTACGGCGGTTTCCTTTTGTTGACGATTAGCGCCGCTTGGTTGGCGACGACCGGAACGCAGCGCGTCGAGGACGTCGGCGACTTCGCGCGGTTCGGCGCCGCGCTCTTCGGCTTGCTCGCGCCTCTTCAAGCGGTCGTTATGTTGTTTTTCGGCGCGATGTTGGCCGCGGCGGCGGTTGGGCAAGAGAAAGACCGTAAAACGTTGCTGTTGCTCCTGTTGACGCGACTATCGAACAGCGAGCTGGTGTTGGGGAAACTGGCGTCGGCGCTCCTGCAAATTTTGACGTTTTGGTTCGTCTCCGCGCCGATTTTTTTAGCGGTCGGGCTTCTCGGCGGCGTTTCTTACGCGCAGATCGCTCGGGTGTTGCTCGCGACGCTCTTCGCGATGGCGGCGGCGGGATCGCTCGGCTCCTGCTTGGCGCTTTGGCGCGACAAGACGTTCCAAGCGCTTTCGTCGACGATTCTGACGCTAGCCGTTTGGCTCGGCTTTTGGGAAATCGTCGGATTCGGCGTTCTCGGCGCGACTTGGGGCGGCGTTTCGACCGAAGCGTTGGCGTCGGCGGCGAGTCCTTGGCGAGCGGTCGTTTTGGCGGCGCGTCCGGACGGGGCGGCGATAACGTCCGTTTGGGCGGCGTTGGCTCCGATCGCGCCGTTTCTCGGCGTTAGCGCGATTCTGACGGCGGCGATCAACGGCGTCGCGATCGGGATGGTTCGCGTTTGGAACCCGTCCCGCGAAACGCTGAAAAACGCGACCGGCGAACAAGACACTTGGCGTCAAGAGGCGGTGCAAGCCCGGCTCGACCGCGAAGCCGCCGAACGCCGACGCGGGCAAAACGCCGACGAGAACCCTTACTCCGACTTGGCCGACAACCTGTTCGCCGTCGAAGAAACGCTCGACGACGTCGAGGCGCGCGAGGGACGGAACGAACTGGCGGCGGTCGCGAAAGCGGTCGTCGACGAGAAGCGCGGCGAAAAGGGCTCCGTCGACAACGTGTTGGCGCTCGGTTCGCTCGGCGGAATCGGAACGGCGCCCGCGACCGACTCCGGAACGTCGGCGAAAGCGGAAAAAACCGGATTCGACGCCCGCGGGCTCCGCGAACACCTCTCGACGCGATCCGGCGTCGCGACGGAAGAATCGATCGCGACCGGCGTCGCGCCGCAAGGGAAATACGCCGTCGACCCGTCCGTCTCGTCGAGCGGGAAAGCGCGCGAAGTTTGGGACAACCCGATTCTTTGGCGCGAGGTGCGGACGCGAGCGTATGGAGCGCGAACGTTTGTCGCAAGAATCGTTTACTTCCTCTTGTTCTGCGTCGCGGCGTTTTCGTTGCATACGACGCTCGAAGCGACCGCGTTTCCGACCTTTGCGCAACTGGCGGCGCCGACGATTCCGCTGATTCTGCTCTCGATGTTCCTCCTGAACGCGCAGGCGATCGCGTCGATGACGTCGGAGCGCGACTTGGGGGCGTTCGTTTTGCTGCTGGCGAGCGATCTGTCGCCGAAAGAATTTGTGTACGGGAAACTCCTCGGCGCGTTTTACAATATGAAGGAAGCGGTCGTTTTCCCGTTATTGCTTTGCGGTTACTTGGGTTGGAAGGGCGCGGTCGAGCCGTCGACGGCGGTTTACCTCTTCCTGGGGATTTGCGTTTTGTACCTCTTCGTCGCGACGATCGGGGTGCATATCGGCCTGCAATACGAGAACACTCGGAGCGCGGCGGCGACGAGCTTGGGCGTCGTTTTCTTCTTGTTTATCGGCGTCGCGGTCTGCATGTGGACGATGCTGGCGTTTAGCGGTTCGTTTGAAGCGCAACTCCAACCGTTCTTGGCGTTTATGTTGGGCGGCGGCGTCGGGCTTTACGTTGCGCTGGGCGCTCGCAACCCGTCGAAGGCGCTGGCAGTCGCGTCGTTTATTCTGCCCCCGGCGACCTTTTACGCGGCGACGAGTTTCCTGCTCGGAAAGCCCGCGTTGGTCTTCATTTCCGTCGCGGCGGCTTACTTCTTCGCGTCGCTGGCGATGTTGATTCCGGCGGTCGACGAGTTCGACGTCGCGACCGGACGCTCGACGGCGGACTGACGTTAAGTCGCTTGTTTAAAAGCGTTGGATTGAACGCCGAAACGGGGCGAGACCTCGTTTCGGCGTTTTTTTTTTGTTTTTTTTGACGAAAAACGACGCGATTTAGTTTTTTTTACTTGACGTCGAATAGCGCGACGCCGTGTAGTGGGGCGCGCAAGGTAACGAAGACGGGCGGCGGCGCGTCGCGTCGACCGATTTCGCCGATGATGAAGCGGAAGGAGAAGCGAAAAATGAAAGAGAAAAAACGACAAAATATCTCGCTGCGTTAAGCGCCGCGCTTTTCGTCGGTTCGGTCGCGACGCCGTCGGCGGTTTCGAGCGACGAAACGGCGAAGAGCGTCGCCGCCTTGCCGGGGCTGGAATCGCTTTCGTTGCGGGGAACGCGGATAACCGACGCCGCGCTCGACGAAATCGCGAAACTCGAAAAGTTGCGAACGCTCGACTTACGAGATTGTCGCGGTCTGTCGCAAGAGAAAGTCGCGAAGTTGCGCGACGCGAAACGTTTGCGGGTCTTTAGCGGTCGGAATTGAAGGCGGCTCTCTAACGCCCCCTTGCGAGTTCGACGCCCCAATGTATAATACGCGTATATCGTATTTTGCCGATTTGCTCAAAAGCCGTTCCGAGCGTTTAGCGGCGCCGGCGCAGGCTCTTGCTTCTTTAAACGGCGTTTCGTTCGGAGTAAACGTTTAACGGAGGAAAAGCGAGGACTTGCAAAATTAACGAAAACGTTGCGAGCGATGAAATTGAGGGAATGGAAATGTATATAACTTTGACGATTAATGGCGTTGAGTTTGTTTTTCGGTATTGCCCGGCGGGAACGTTCAAAATGGGAAGCCCGGAAAACGAGGAAGGGCGCGACTCCGACGAAACGTTGCACGAGGTAACCATAACGCGCGGTTATTGGATTCTCGTAACGCCGGTAACGCAGAAGATGTACGAAGCGGTAACCGGCAAGAATCCGAGCGCCTTTTCGGCGACGGGGGAATACGCGAAAGAGGTCGCCGGGCTGGATACGTCCGATTTTCCGGTCGAAATGGTCTCTTGGTACGACGCGAACGCGTTTTGCAAGGTGTTGAACGAGAAAATTGTCCCGGAATGGTTCGGGAATCTCGCCGACGCGAACGCGCTTGGCGAGGCGTTGAACGAACTTAACGTTGTTCCGGAGGAGCTTGAATTCCGACTTCCGACCGAAGCCGAGTGGGAGCGCGCGTGTCGAGCCGGTACGGAAACGCCGTTCCCTTGGGGATCAACCTTGAACGGCGGCGAGGCGAACTGCAACGGGAAACTGCCTTACGGGGGCGCGAACCCCGGCCCTTATTTGGGGCGACCTTCGGCGGTCGGCGCTTACGGCGCGAACGCTTTGGGGCTGATCGATATGTGCGGCAACGTTTGGGAATGGTGCGCCGATCGTTACAGGGAGGCATACGATACGGCGTCGTCGATAGATCCGACGGGGCCGACGACGGGCGACGAACGAGTGATGCGCGGCCCCGGTTGGTGTTCGCCCGCTCGCAATTGCAGAGCCGCTAAGCGTTGTAACGAAGACCCGAAGAGCCGTTATCGCTATAGCGGATTTCGCGTCGTTTTAGCGAACAAGTTATCGTAAGCGCATTAGAATAAAACGTTTGTTTTTGCGCTCGTTTTCTTGAGGGCGCAAACGCGTCTTACGCGAGCTCGCGTCGGTTGGTTGAAAACGGACGTTTCATCGAGAAACGGCAAGGGTTTGCGAGGACGAGGCAAACGGCGTTCGCGCCGTCGCTTGAGAACGTGTAAATTGTTGGCGACCGGCGGCGGGCGTTATGGGGCGAATCTATTTTTTGGGGCGCTTGGCGTTTTTTCCTTGACGCGCGGCTCGCGGAACGGTATAATGAACGCTGAAAAGTCGCCGAACGCTGGGCGCGCTCGACGATAAA
The DNA here is from genome assembly GCA_017937685.1 of Thermoguttaceae bacterium. Taxonomy (GTDB): domain Bacteria; phylum Planctomycetota; class Planctomycetia; order Pirellulales; family Thermoguttaceae; genus RUG369. The sequence goes on from JAGBDD010000020.1 coordinate 15,933, forward strand.
CGTCGAAGAATCAAGGAGAAACGGAATGTCGACGAGAAAAATAACGACGGCGTTTGCGGCGACGGTCGCGGCGCTCCTTTTCGGAACGGTCGCGGCGTTCGGGGCGGAACCGCGCGTTTAGACGAACTCGCGGGGAGAAATCGCGCTTCGGGGAACGCTCGACGTCGAACGAACGTTGGACGAAACGCCCGGCGTCGAAGCGCCGAATCGCGTTTACTTTATCGACGCGATCGGCGACCTTTACTCCTTCCGTTATCGACATTTAAGCGAAGCCGACCGCGCGCTCGTCGACGTGGCGTTGGACGAACCGGCGCCGCCGAAGAAAGTCGGAACGCGCCGCGACGTCGCGCCGCTGTTGGGAACGCCGGTTCGAACGGCGCCGTTGGGGATTCCGGCGAGCCGCCCGCGAGCGGAAGCGAATCTTGCACTTTCGCCGACGACGGAAATCGTTGCGCCGAAATCGGACGCTCCGGTCTCTTCGAAACGTCCGGCGACCGTTCGCGTAAAAATTAAACTCGTCGACGCGACCGGCGCTCCGATTCCTCGCGCTTGGTTTCAAGGAAAAATCTTGGGAGGCGCGGCGACGACGAGTTTAAGAGCGCATAGCGACGAGGACGGCGGCTTTACGATCGCGTTGACGCCCGGCGTCGAGTACGAAGCGTTGGTAACGGCGCCGCGAGGCGGGTCGGCCGTCTTTTATGACAAAGCGAAGTTTCGCGCTCCCGAGGCGAATTTCGACGCCGCGTCGCTAACGCTTAACGTCGGCGTCGGGAAGGAGATGAAGTTGACGGATCGCGCGGCGCAAGAAATATCGAACGAGTTCCGCCCCGAGGACGAGGAGTGGTTGGAAGCGGCGCCGCTCGACGACCCGCCGAGCGCGAACGCGACGTCGAGGAACGGGAAAACGGCGGCGTTCGAGACGAAAACCGCGATGAAACTGAAATTCGTCGACGCGAGCGGCGCTCCGATTCCGAAGATTACCGCGCAGGTTCAAAGGATAAAAAGGCCGTCGCCGACGCATTGGTGGAGAAGCGATTCCGGCGAGGGCGTTTATACGATCGATTTGACGCCCGGCGAGTACGAAGCGCGGGCGACGGCTTGGCGCGGAAACGGGGACGTAATTTACGCAGGAACAACGTTTACCGTCGTTCAAGGAAACGGCGAACCGGTCGAGTTGACGGTTAACGTCGGCGAAATTATCAAGCCCGTCGACGAAGCGAAGCCGACGGAACCCGCGTCGAACGGCGAAAAAGCGACGTTGAGCGCGACGTTCGATTCGCCGGTTTTGGGCGACGCTTCGTTAACGACGCTCGGTTCGACGGAACTCGCGTCGAGTTTGGATTCGTCGCCCGCGAAACCGGCCGACGGCGACGCGTTGTTAAAGATTCCGACGACGACGCTTAAAGTCGTCGACGCGAACGGGAATCCGGTTCCGAACGCGAAAATCGATTTTAAAGAGCGGGGCGCGGACGGCGGCGCGAGGCATTTGACCGCCGACGAGCAAGGCGTCCAAATCGTTCGTATCTTAGGAGGCGCTTACGACGCGACGGTAACGACGGCGAACGGACGTAGCGAATTTTTGTCGTTTAACATTCCGCGCGAAGAAGACGCCGTCGTCGAGCTGAAAATTGGCGGCGAAGCGAGTCCCGCCGTCGAACTTAAATCGACGGAAAACGCGTCTAGCGACGACAAAGCGGAGTCGAGCGCGACGCTTGGTTCGGCGGCAAGGAAATCGAACGCGGTTGAATTGCGGGAGCAAACGACGATTAAAGTTGTCGACGTCGTCGGGAAACCGGTTCCGTTCGCCGTTGTGGAAGCGTCGCAAGTCGTTCAAGGGGACGGCTTATCGGTTTTCTTCGGTTTGCGCGCCGACGGAGCGGGCGTCGTCTCGGCGGAATTTCCGCGCGGCGTCGAGTACGAGGCGACCGTTCGGGCGGACGTTCCGGAACGCGTTTTGGAAGAAGGGGAAACTGGATTGGTCGGCCTCGTCGCCAAGAAGTACGAGGGGTTGCGCTTTTACGTTCCGGAGGGAACGGGAGAACGCGTCGTTGTCTTGACGCTTAGCGACGACGCCGAAGTCGCCGACAAACCCAAAACGGCGGAATCGGAGGAAAACGCGTTAAACGCCGGCGATGTTAAGACTTCCGACGAAGAAGAATTGTCGCCGGATAATTGACGACCGACGGCGCGGCGTTAAAATAAGTCGAGCGTTCGCGACGTTTAAAGCTCGCGCCAAACGTCGGGGCCGAGGTTGAACGTCGCGAGGGCGTATCCGGGGGACGTTTCGCGTTCGAGGACGAGAAGCGCGCCGATTTCCGGACGGTTCGCGCAGAACGCCGCCGTTTTTTCCGGGCCGAGAACGAAAAACGCCGTCGAAAGCGCGTCCGCCTCCGTCGCGGTCGGGGCCAAGACGGTCGTCGAGAGGACGCCGGTCGTCGGGTAGCCGGTTCGCGGGTCGACGACGTGCGAGTAACGCTTACCGCCGCAACGGAAAAACTGGTACGTCGAGCCGGACGTGCCGAGCGCGCGGTCGCGGAGGAAGATTTCGCCGATTCGCCGCTCCGGGAAAAGCGGGTGCGCGACGCCGATCGTCCAACCTGGATAACGGCGGGATTTAGAGATTAAGGCAAGGCGCTCCGTTTCCGCGTCCGGACGCAAAAATTCCGGAATCAGCGCCTCGACCGCCTCTTCGTCGTCCCGCCGCGACGTTTTGCGGCGCCGCCCGCTCTCTTCGTCGAACTCCGGGTCGTCGTCTTCGTCGGTTTCGCCGCCGCGCGACTTGGCGTCGTTGACGGAGGAAAGCGAGTTCAACCCTTGCGTTAAAACGGTTTCGACCGCGGAGCCGAACGCGAAAACGGCGTCCTTGGGATATATGGCGGAGCGCGTTTCGTCCGTTTTTTCTTGATTGGCTTCTTTATTTTCCTCTTCGTCGGCAAAGTCGCCGAAAACGAAAAGATCGTCGTTGCGCCGTCCGCCGCGCGCGACGCAACCGCTTTTCCCGCCTTGGATTAGGAAGTCCGTTTGACCGCCGTCGAGGAGCTTTTGCGCGGCGGCGTCGAGCGCGATTCCTTTCCCGATCGCGCCGAAATTCAACTCGACGCCCTCTTCGTCGAACGCGATCGAGCGTTCAATTTCGTCGAGTTGCAAATGCCGAGTTCCCGAGAGTTCGAGCGCGCGTTCGATAATCTCCGGAGCAGGAAACGCGCCGTCTCGTTTCGCGAACCCCCAAGCGCGCCAAATCGGGGCCGCCGCGACGTCGAACGCGCCGTCGGTCGCCTCCGAAAAACGAATCGCCGTTTCGAGCCAACCCCAAAACTCCTCGTCGACGCGAACGTTAAGCTCCGCCGCTAAAAGATTTATGCGGCTTGCTAACGTCGTCGGTCGGAAAATCGACAGGACGTTTTCGACGCGGTCGACCTCGTCGAGCGCGTCGAGCGCCGCGTCGGCCCCGGAGTCGTCGCGGGTCGCGTTGAGCGAAACTTCGAAATCGGACGCCATCGCCGCGCGACGGTAAACGGTCAGCGGGCCGCTCGGGAAAATCGACATTGCGGGAACTCCGGAAAGCGGGGGAAAGGGGAAAAAGGGGAAGACGGGGGAAACGAAGGAACGGTAACGCGTTAGTCGGCGGAGGTTGCGTCGAGCGGTTCGAGCAAAACGACCGCTTGCGCTTCGATCGCTTCGAGTCGACCGACCGGGCCGACGTGTTCGCCGGTCTTCGCTTTGACGTTGACTTGGCCGGGTTCGACGCCGAGAATCGCCGCGATTCGGTTGCGCATCGTTTCTTTAAGCGGGCCTAATTTCGGACGTTGCGCCGAAACGACGCAGTCGAGGTTCGAAACTTGCCAACCGGCTTCCGCGACCGCTTCGTTGCAGAGCGCGAGGATTTCGCCGGAGTCGCGACCCCGGTTTTCCTCGGCGGTATCGGGGAAAAGTTCGCCGACGTCGCCCAACCCGGCGGCGCCGAGGAGCGCGTCGGCGATAGCGTGTAACAAAACGTCGGCGTCCGAATGCCCGAGCAGTGACTTCGAAAACGGAATCGAAACGCCCCCCAAACGGAGCGAAACGCCTTCGGTGAAACGGTGCAGGTCGCACCCGAACCCGATTCGATATTTCATTGTCGATTCTCCTTGCGGACGTTCTAAGCGCCGCTTGTTTAAGGTGTTAGTTGGCTTCGCGTTTCTGTTGCGACGCGGCGTCGACGGCGTTTGATTCGTTTTTGCCGTCGACGGTTTGCGCGGCGTCGGCGGTCGGCTCCGCTTTCCGCTCTTTTTGGCGTTCTTTTAGCGCGAGGATTTCGAGTTGCGCCGCGTTCCAAACGTTGTGCCACAAGACGTAAAGCGTCGGGCCGAGCGCGACGACCGGGTCGGCGTACAGGGCCGCGAAGTAAATCGCCGCGCCGGTGTTCTTTTGCCCGAGCGTTTGGCTCGACTCCGGGCGGAAGTCTCGTTCTCCAACGAGATAGCCCAACCCGAAATTCAGCGCGCAAACGACGAGCGACAAAGCGCCGATTTCAAGCAAAATCGTCGGACGGACGCCGTTGACCGGGTCGGCGATAAAAGTCGTCGCCTTCGCCGCGATGATCGTTACCATCGCGACCCAAGCGCCGAACGTTACGTTCTTTAGGCGCGCCGTCCAACCTTGCGACGCCGGGTAAAGCGCCCGAACGATTCGAGCGGCGATAATCGGCGCGACGACGACCGAGCCGACGTTCGACGCGACGTCGAGGAAGGCTCCGGAAACCGGCTTGCCGAGCGCCCAAGGCAAAAGCGTCGGGAGCGCGACCGCGACGCCGAACGTCGTCAGCAAGAGTCCGGCGACGATGTATTCGACGTCGCGCTTCAAAAAGCCGCCGACCGCGGGCGCGGCGGTCGCCGTCGGCGCGATCGCGGTGAAGAACGCCGCCAACGCGAACGTTTCCGCGTCGAAAAGTCGGAAAAGTTCGCAACCGCCGACCGCGAAGCCGAGGTTCAGCGCCAAAATCGCCCAATGGCTCCGCCGCAACCGCAACTTCGGGAACTCCAATTTCAGGAAGACCGCGAAGAGCATAAAGCGGACGAACCAAGGAATCGCCCAAGCGAGCGCGGCCCCTTGCGGGAAGAGATAACCGACGACGAACGCTCCGAGGAGCGCGAGCGGACGCAACGACGACGCCATTTTTGCCTCGTTTCGATTTTCGTTTAAATTATCGGCGGCGTTCGCGGGGACGGGCGGCGGCGCGGCGCGGAAGCCGCGCGGGGAACGGCTCCGCGAAACGCGGACGGCGAGCGGAACGAATTGGCGCGGAAACGCCGCGAATCTTTTTCATTATTTCCGCTTAACGCGATTCGTCAATCGGCGGCGGCGAAAAATTTGGTCGTTTTTTGCGAAATTTGCTTGAAAAACGGCGAAGAATCCGTTATCCTATAC
>JAGBDD010000161.1 GCA_017937685.1 Thermoguttaceae bacterium
CGTCGGGCGTCGGGCGTCGGGCGTCGGGCGTCGGGCGTCGGGCGTCGGGCGTCGGGCGTCGGGCGGCGAATCGGCGTTTTCCGCAAACCTTTCGGAAAGCGTCGGCGTTCGTCCGTTTCTCCGCTTCCGTCGCGGCGCGAGCGCCTTGTCTTTTAGCGTTCGGAACGCGCCGCGCCGGGCGTCGAAACCTATTTTTAGGAGAAATCTAAAGCGATGTGGCAATCCGAGGCGCTCCGAATAATCGCCTCTCTGCTGTCGATCGGGTTGAACGGCGCGCAACTTATCGGAAAATGTCGGTCGAAACTTGTCGCGAAATTCTTTCCGGGCGGTAAAAAAACGCGGAGATTGCGGGTCGAGCCGTCGCCGCTTCCGGAGGCTTGGAAGGAAACGCCGCAAGCGGGAACGCGTCTAACGTTTGAAATCGAAGGGGTTGAGTTCGCCTTTCGCTATTGTCCGGCCGGCGAGTTTACGATGGGGAGTCCGGCGAGCGAAGCGGGCCGCCGCGACGTCGAAGCGCGGCGCAAGGTAACGTTGACGCGCGGATTTTGGCTCTTGGAGACCCCGGTAACGCAGGGCGAATACAAGGCGGTAACGGGAAAAAATCCGAGCTTTTTTCGGTCGGGCGACGACTTTCCCGTCGAAACGGTTTCCTGGGCCGACTGTCAAGATTATTTGGAAGCCTTGAACGCTCTGGAAATCGCGCCCGAGAATTTTGCGTTCCGATTGCCGACCGAGGCCGAGTGGGAATACGCGTGTCGCGCGGGAACGACCGGCCCTTACAACTTAGATCGGCCTTTGGATTGGCTCGGTTGGTATCGCGGGAACAGCGAGAAGAAAACGCGCAAAGTTTGAGGAAAAAACGCGAACGCCTGGGGCCTTTACGATATGCGCGGCAACGTTTGGGAATGGACGGCGGATTGGTGCGCGTCGACTTATCCCGACGGCGACGCGACCGATCCGGCGGGGCCTAACGCCGGTTCGTCTCGAGTGTTGCGCGGCGGTTACTGGGGAACGAGCGCCGTTCGCTGTCGGTCGGCGTGTCGCAACGACAACTATCCGGACGCGCGCCGCGCCGGGTACGGGTTCCGAGTTGCGTTGACTCTTAGGCCCAACGGTTAAGGGGCGGTTTTAGGGCGAGAGCGAGAAGAGGACGAAGGCGCGACGCAAGACGGAGCGGCTTGAACGGACGCGCCGCCGACTTCGGTTTCGGCGGAGAACGGCAAACGTTTTGCGTCGCGCGGCTTGAGCGGAAAGTAGCGGTTTCGCCGTCTGCAACGAGCAAGAAAAAGGAAAAAAATTCTTTTTCGACGTTCGCCGATATAGAAGAGACGGCGGCAAAACCTTATAATAGAGTCGAGAAATTAGCGGACGTTTTTTCCGCGCCGCGCCGTTCTCGGACGGTAAATCTCGAAAAATCGGTTTTTCCCGCAAACTTGCCGGAGTCGCCGTCGTTGGGCGACGCTCGGGAAATCGGGATTTCCGCTTCCTTGGGGAAACTCGCCGTCGGGCCGCAACTTCCGGCAAATTGGAACGTTCCGCAACCTTGGGGGACGCGTCGCGGTCGGGCGTTTGTCGGCGGGGCGGCTTTCGGGGGGGCGGAGGTTCCGCAACTTCGGGACGGGGCGTTTTGTCGGGCGGTAAATTCCGAAAAATCGTTTTTTCGCAAACCTTTCGGGAAACGTCGCCGACGCGTTTTTCGGCGAAGAAACGTCGGCGGAAGACGGCGTGAAACGAGCCGTTTCGGCTTTTCGGGACGGGAACGCGGCGTCCGCTCGACCCGGTCGCGTTCGATAAAAGACTTTTGAAAATAATTTTGGAAACGATATTATGCGAAATTGGCGTCAACTGTTCGTTACCTATCCCGCGACTTGCGCTCTCGGCGTCGCTTGCGCTTGGAGCGTCGCGCCCTTGAACGACGGCGCGAACCTCGGCGCCCTTTCGCCGTCCGTCGCCGCCCAAGACGACCCGTTTGGCGACGACTCCGATCCGTTCGCCGAAGACGCGGACGAGAACGTCGCCGAAGAAGTCGGGGACGATTCCGACCCGTTTGGAACCGATCCGGACGAAGAAGTCGTTTTGGACGACGAAGAAGAGGACGTCGACGCGACCGATCCGTTCGGCGCTTCGAGCGACGACGAAGAGGAAGAAGCCGACCCGTTCGGCGCCGCGCCGTCGACCGGGCCCTTCGCGCCGACCGAAAACGAACTGAACGCTCCGGCGCCGGTCGAACCGGAAAGCGCCGCGTCGACCGCGCTCGATTACGCCGCCGGGAAAGAAACGAAATACCTTCGTCTTGACGACGTGCCGGACGCCGAAAAGACCGAGCAAGACTTTTACGCGACCTTGACGCCCGCCGAAGCCGCGATTCTCGGTCAAAATCCGCAAAACGCCGCCGAATGGTTGGTCGCGGCGATTCGCGTCGCTCGGGTCGGACGGGTCGAGTTCGCGAAGATTTTGACGCAAAAATCGCTCGACGCGCCGGAAGGTTCCCCCGCCGAATGCGCCGCCGCCGTCGACTCGCTCGGCGCGGGACGGCTGTCCTATTTCGTCTCGAACGCGGCGATCGGGGAAGTCGGAACGCAAGCGGTCGAACGCGTTTCCGAAGTCGCGCGTCGACATTGGGAAGACGAGGCGACGATCCGAGACGCTTTGGCGAGAATGAATCGCGGAACCCCGGACGAACGCGCCGCCGCGACGCTCGACGTCCGCAAGGGCGGGAACGCCGCGATCGCGCTTTTGACGAAAGACTTGGTCGCCGGAGACGACGAACAACGCCGCGTCGCGAAGTCGTTTTTGACGTTCTTTAAAGGCGAGGCGGTCGACGCGCTTCTTGCCGCGCTCCGCGACGCCGACGAAGCGACCCTTGCGCCGGTTGTCGACGCGTTGGGCGAAATCGCCGACAAGCGCGTCGCCGTTGAACTGGTCGTTCAATATTGGCGCGGAATCGACGACGCCGACGTCGCCGCGGCGTTCGAAACGGCGTTGACGGCGCATTGGGGAAGCGTTCCGACCCGAGCCGACGCGGCGCGCCTCGCCGACGAGCAAGCGGACGGATATTGGAAACGAACGACGCTTTTCCCGATCGTCGTCGACGGCGAAACGACCGTTTGGCGTTGGGACGAAGCGACCGCCGCGCCGGTTCGCGAAACGAAATCGATCGACGTCGCGTATCGAAACGCCGCCGCGTTTTGGGCGCAAGCCGCTTTAGAAACGGCGACCGACGAGGAAAACGGCGTCGCGCCGTCGACGTTCGCGGTTTCGAAAGCCGTCGTCGCGACCGCCGAGCGCGTCCTTTACGAAGTCGGGCTCGACGCCGGGCGCGACGGAATCGCGACGTTTGAAGCGGAACTGCCGAATTTGACGGTCGAACAACTCGTCGCGGCGCTCGATTACGCGCTCTCGACGAACCGCTTCCGCGGCGCGCTGATTCCGGTTTTGCTCCTGCAAACGCGCGGCGACGAAACGCTTTGTTACTCGAACAATTCCGAACCGACCGCGATCGTTCGCGCCGCGACTTGCGCCGACCGTCGCGTCCGTTTCGAAGCGGCGACCGCGATCGTCGGTTGGAACCCGACGCGCTCGTATCTCGGCTCAAGCCGGGTCGCGGCGACGTTGGCTTGGTTCGCGACGGCGAGCGGCGAGCGGTTGGCCGTCGTCGCGTCGCCGAAACTCGACGAAACCGGGCGACTCGGTCAACTTCTCGCGCAACAGGGATTTAAGCCGATTCCGACGACGAACGGTCGCGACCTGCTTCTTCGCGCGCAAGCGAGCGCCGACGTCGAATTGATTTGGGCGACCGCCGCCCTTCGAACGCCCGATTTGCGGGTCGTCGCGCAAACGCTTCGCTCCGACGTCCGAACGAGCGACGCGCCGATGTTGGTCGGATACGCGACCGAAGCGGACGGAACCGCCGCCGGAGCGTTGGTCGGCGCCGAGTCGAACGCGACGACCGCGCCGACGCCGTTCGATCTCGAATCGGGCGTTTGGGCGACGCAGCGTCTTCTCGACGCGACCCAACCGGAGCAAGTTCCGGTCGAATTGCGGTTGGCGCAGTCGAAAGCGGCGTTGCGCGCGCTCTTGAAACTCGAAACGACGCGACCGGGCGCGCTCGACGACGTCGTCGATTGGAACGGAACGATTTCGCGAACTTTGTCGACTCCGGCGCTCTTCGACGTCGGACTCGAAGTCGCCGCGACGTTGAAAACGAATTTGGCGCAAACCAAGTTGGTCGAATTGATCGGCGATACTCGTTTCGACGTCGCGACGCGCCGCCGAGCGCTCGACGCGTTGAAACGTCAATGGGCGGTGAACGGCTCGCTCTTGCGCGGCCCGGAAATCGTTAAAATGTACGACCGATACAACGCGAGCGAAAAAGAGGATATTGAAACGCAAAAGGTTCTTTCCGACGCGCTCGACGCGTTTGAAGCGGCGACCGCGAAGTAAGGTTCGCGCCCTTGGAAGCTCGGCGAATCGGTTGAGTCGAAACGGGATAATCGAAAAAAACGTTAAAGTCGACGTAAAGCCCGCGAAGTCTTGCGAGACGGCGCGGGTTTTCGCGTTTCTTGACGTCGCGACGGCGACGTTGGGACGCGTTCGAACGGTTTTAACGCTTGCGGGCGAGAAGACGACGCGGCGTTTGCCTTGGCGTTCGCGTTGATTCTGTTGGTTTTAACGTTTTGTCGATATTGTCGTTTAGGAGCCGAAATAACGGCTATTGGGAGCGGCGAACGACGTTAATTTTGCCGGTCGGGCTCCTTTTAACGGTCGAAATTGGGGGGCGGCGCGTTTTTCCCGGGTTCGTTCGCCGGGAGCGTTTCGAGGGCGATTTTTAGTTGGTCGCTTTCCGTTCCGCTTCTTCGCGACGGCGGCGTCCGAACTCGGCGAGCGCGCGGCAAAGGGACGACGTCGGAACGAAACGCGGAACGCCGAGCGCGGCGAAGGCGCCGGGCGAGCCGAAACTTTTCGAACCGGCGACGCTCGACGCGGCGACGCGGCGGCGAACCGGCGTCGAATTGAGAACGGCGGCGAGGTAATCGGCTTCGTCGAGCGTCGCGACGGCGACTGTCGACAAGGTGTCTTGCGGGACGATCGGGCGGTCGCGCTGCGCGTCGAACGGAACGACCGCGGCGCGAATCGTCGAATCCATCCGCCGCCAAACGACCTTAATCGGCGCGAACGTCGCTTCGTCGACGTTGTAAAGCGACCAAAACGGAGCGCGGCTTTGAAACTTGCGATAAGCGGCGCGGTCGCGGAGCGTCGTTTCGAACCGACTCAAATAAGCGAGCGCCGCCGGAAAGTCGCGCCTCATCGTTTCGGCGTCGATTCCGCGCCGTCGCGCCGGGTCTTGCGGAAGAAGGATCGCGGTCGTCGGGCGCCGCGCGGCGAACTCGTCGACGTCGCGCCAACGGAGGAGCGGGAAAACGAGCGCCGCCTCGACTTGCGCCTCGACCGTTGCGACCTTGCGCCGTCCGACGTCGCCGAGATTGCGAACCGAAACGAGCGGAGCGTCGAGCCGTTCGACGTTTTCGAGCCAAAAAACGCCGCTCGCGCCCGCCGCGTTCGCGCCGAGTCGAGCGACGTAAGGAGACGCGGCGAGTTCGGAAGCCGGTTCGGAGGGCGGCGCGTCGGCGGCGGACGCAAAAAGAGGAAGTTCGGCAAAATCGGCGCCGTCGGCGGGCCGCGTCGGACGATTCGGGCGCGGAAACGAGGCGTTTTCGGCGAAAA
>JAGBDD010000162.1 GCA_017937685.1 Thermoguttaceae bacterium
GGCGTCGCGCCTCGCGACGTCGCGTCGAGCTCGGCGACGAGCCCGCGATAAAATTCGAGCGCGGTCGCCAGCGTCGCCTGCAAACGTCGGCGGCGCGGCGGCGCCTCCTTCCCGGCTTCCTCGACGAACTCCGTCAAACGCGCCGCGAAGTCGACGGCGTGTAAACGCTCCTTCGCCAACTCGCGCAACAGCTCCTGTTGGAACCCGGCGAACGGCTTGTCGAGCGCTTTTTCCGCCTCGACGAGCGAACCCCGCGAACGCCGCGCGACCGAGTCGGCCTCCTCCGGCGTTTCGACGCGGCCTCGGTCGAGCAAAATTTGCGCGATCGCGTCGGTCGCAAGCGGTTGAAATCTAAAGGTTTGACAACGCGACCGAATCGTCGGAAGCTGTTTCGTCGCGCTCGTTCCGATCAAGATGATCAGCGAGTTCGCCGGCGGCTCCTCCAACGTTTTCAGGAGCGCGTTCGCCCCCTCTTGGTTGAAAAAGTCCGCGTCGTCGATCACCGCGATCTTGCGGCCGCCCATATACGCCGTTTGGTTTAGCTCGAAACAGAGCCCGGCGCGCATTCGGTTGTCTTTGTCGCCGACCAAAAGTTCCAGCGGCAACAACGAACGCTCCGGCGGCTTGCAGACGTAATGAAAATCCGGGTGCGTCGGGATTAACGCTTCGTCGACGTCGCGTCGCAATTCGAATTGGCGGCAGCTTTCGCATTCGCCGCAAGGTTGAAAGCGGAGAAGTTCGGCGTCGCGGTCGAACTCTTGCGAATCGGCGGTTTGCGACGCGTCGTTCCAACCGTCGAGGAGCGCGGCGTCCCCCCGTTTCGGGAAATGACGGCGGCAAAGGAGCGTCTTCGCCAACGCGAACGCGAACGTCCGCTTCCCGACGCCGTTCGGACCGACGAAAAGAAAACTTCCGCCGAGCCGCTTGCGTCGGTTCGCTCGCGCGAATTGGAGCGCAATCTCGTCGCAACCGAAAATTCCTTGCCAACTCAAAGCCGATTTCCTCCCGAAAAGCCGCCGTTTCGACAGACGACGCCGCGTCGTCTCGCCCAGTTTAAACAACGAAACGACGCGACTTCCGTTTCAAGTTCAAGAGCGTTCGCGCGTCCAAACGCAGACGCCGCCCGGACGGTCTTCGAGCGAAACGCCGAGTTCCTTCAAGCGGTTGCGAATCTCGTCGGCGGTCGCGAAATCCTTATTTTTCTTCGCGGCGCGGCGCAGGTCGATCAGGAGCGTCATCAGCGGTTCGACGAGCGAATCGTCTTGCGCCGACTCTTCTTCGACCGGAGCGCGGAAGAGACCGAGCGTCGCGGCTAGTTCCTTAAAGACTTGCGTCGCGGCTTTTAACGTCGCGCGAGCCGGTTGCGTCGCGGCGTCGCTCGGGGCGGTCGTTTCGAGTTTTTCGCTCTCGACGAACTTGTTCAGCGTTCGCAGGTAGTCGAAGAAAACGCCGACGCCGCCGCCGGTGTTGAAATCGTCGTCCATCGCGTCGAGGAATTTGGCCCGAAGCGCGCGGATTTGGTCGCCGAACTCGCCGGAAAGCGCTTCCGATTTCTCGAACGCGTCCCCTTCGGCGCGGGTCTTCGGCGCGTCGAGCGAGTAAAACGATTCGCCGCTAACCGCTTCAAAACGCTTGAAATAGCGATAGAAACTTTCGAGTCCCTTGCCGACTTCGCGCAAACGGTCTTCGCTGTAGTCGATCGGGCGGCGGTAATGGCTCGACAGGAGGAAGAAGCGAATGTTCTCCGGTTGGAACTTCGCCAACAGGTCGCGGAACGCCGACGCGCCCTTCGACTTGCTGATTTTCCCGGCTTCTTGCGACGCGAGGTCGCCTTCTTTCGCGCCGCCGTCTTCGGCCCCGTCCGCTTCGCGCGTTTTGCGACCGCCGACTTTACCGACTTCGTTCGACGCTTGCATTAAGCCGTTGTGCATCCAATACTTAGCCATCGGCTTGCCGTTGCGGGCTTCGCTTTGCGCGATTTCGTTCTCGTGGTGCGGGAACTGCAGGTCGAGCCCGCCGCCGTGAACGTCGAACGTTTCGCCGAGAATCGAGCAACTCATCGCGCTGCACTCGATGTGCCAGCCCGGGCGGCCCTTCCCCCAAGGCGAGTCCCAAGACGGTTCGTCCGGTTTCGCCGACTTCCAAAGCGCGAAGTCGAACGGCGAACGTTTGAGCGACGCCGTGCCGCCGCCGTCGCCGGTCATTTGCGCGAGGGTGCGGTTCGTCAACTTCCCGTATTCCGCGAATTTTTCGACCTCGAAATAGACGTCGCCGCCCGACTCGTAAGCGAAGCCCTTGGCGATCAGGTCGGCGGTAAAGTCGATAATTTCGCCGATGTAGTCGGTCGCTTTCGGGAAGACGTCGATCGTGTCGACGCCCATCGCGGCGAGGTTCGCTTTGTAATCGGCGGTCATTTCGTCGGCGACGGCGCTCATCGGAATCCCGCGTTTTTGCGACTCGGCGATCAGTTTGTCGTCGACGTCGGTGATGTTGACGACCCAAGTCGTCTCGAAACCGGAGTACGTCAAGTAGCGTTTGATCGCGTCGAAAATGACCGGGCCGACCATATGCCCGATGTGGCTCGGCTTGTAAACGGTCGGGCCGCAGAGGTACATGCCGACTTTGCCCGGCGTCGTCGGTTGAAATTCTTCTTTCGTTCGCGTCAGCGTATTAAAAACTCGAATCATCGTCAACACTTTCGAGGGTTAATCGTTCGTTGAAAATCGGCGCCGACTCGCGACGGCTCCTTACCGTTATCATACATCGGCGATTTTATTTTTCAAGTCGGGGCAAAAAAACCGTTTCGGGCGAAAAGCGCGAAAATTTCCCGTAAAACCGCAAAATTTCGGAGAATCGGCCCATTTTTCCCGATCGATCCGTTTAAAAAAACGCGCCGCGCCGCCGGCTCCGCGTCCGCCCCGACGCAAAAAAATCGACGCGGCCCCGAAAAACCGCGTCGATTTTTTTGCGCTCAACGAAATTCAAGCGTCAAACGCTCATTCCGCTTCGTCGGTAACGTAATCGATTTCGAAGGTTTGCCCCTTCTTTTCGACCGTGATTTTCTTTTCTTGTTTGAACGGCATACCCGGATACATTTCGAGTTGGTCGGACATAACGCCCGGGTTCAAGACCGGGTCGGCTTCGAATTGCCCGACGACTTTCGAGCCGTCGACGACCAAGATTTTTTCGCCGGTCGTAACTTCGGCTTCAAACTTGCCGTCGACAATAGTCGCGCCGTCGGTCGGGCCTTCGCCGTCGGCCGGTTTGAAGCGAACGCTACCCTTGTCGACCGTTTCGCCGTCGACCGTAATCGTGCCGCTAATCTTGACTTTTTTCGGGCCCTTTTGACCGCAACCGACGAAAGCAAACGCGACGCAAGCGCAGAGGAGCGCGACCGCCGTCAAACGGATATTTTTCATTCTTCGTTCTTCCTTACTTAATGAAAACCGACGGCTCGCCTCGCTCGGCACGCCGTCGTTCGAATCGTCGCGCGGCGCCGAATCTTCCCGACGCCGCGTTCGCTAAACAAAGCGTTTCAACCGTTTAAGCGACTATCAGTCGAGGTCGGTTTCGCCGCCCTTGGTGGTCGAAAGGTAACGCCAAGTATTTTCCGAAACCGTGTCGGAGAAGAAGCGGACGGAACCGTCGCCCATCGCCGCGTTAACGCCGCCGGAGTGATTCGAGCGAGCCGCGTAGTATTCGCAGGCGGCGGCTTCGACGCACGGACGGCGATTTTCGTTGATGCAGGAGCCGGTGTACATCGAGTCCGGAGTGGTGGAGTTCGGCGTGAGAATCGTCGAGAAACCGGAACCCATACGTTCGTCGTTGTAGACGTCGCCGCGCTTGTCTTTGTCTTCCGTGTTGTCCGTGAGGAGAAGTTCGGAGATCATAAGCGTGTTCGACAAACCGTCGGTAACGCTTTCAAGACCGATGCACTTCGAGAGGTAGAACATCGCGCCCTTGAACTCGGTGTAAAGGTGTTGGTGTTGTTCCGGAACTTCGTCGCCGTGATAGTAACCGCGGTAACCGTAGCAACCGACGTAGTTGGCGCGAGCGCGACCGTAGGTTTGCGACGGGGCGATTTCGTTGCCCGGTTTGTCGCTCGGGCAGTAGAACATATCCGGTTTCGCGCTTTGGCAGGCTTTCGGGTCGCGGTTCGAGTTGCCTTCTTGGTTGTTCGGATATTGGTGGAAGTGCTTGCCGAAGTCGTATTGTTGCGCAAGGGCCGCTTGTTCGATGAACGCGTACATACGCGGATACCACGTGCAGCGGAGGCCGATGCCGACGCGGCTGGCGGAGTCGCCCATCGTCGCGCCGATCGGGAGTTTGTTGTTAATGTCGCTGTAGTTGTGGACGGCCAAACCCCATTGTTTGAGGTTGTTCGTGCATTGCATACGACGCGCTGCTTCGCGAGCCGCTTGGACGGCCGGCAACAGCAAGCCGATGAGGATACCGATGATGGCGATGACGACGAGAAGTTCGACGAGGGTGAAGCCCTTCTTCCCGGTTTTAACGTTGTTGGTCATAGTAGCTCCCTTAAAACGCTCCGACGTAACGGAAAAATAATAAAAAACGCCGCGACCGCCGCCGGACTCCGTCCGACCGACTTCCGCGTTATTTTTACCTTCGCAAGAAAAGTTAAACGCGACGAAACCTCGCCCGCGCAAAAAATTATTATAAACGGCGCCGACGTTTTTCGTCAAGGAATCGGAACGCGAAATAAGAAAAAATTTCGTTTTTTCCGCGCAACATTCCAATTTTAACGATTATCGCGTCGACGGTTACTTTAATATCGGTCGACCGCGGAGCCAACTTGAACTTTTTCGGAACGCCGACGCCGGTTTCTTCGCGATAATCGCTAAAAACGCCGCGTTTTTGTTAACGTCGCGCAAAATTTAGACGCGCTTTCTTTCCGAAAATTCCCGAAAGTTCCGCGCCGACGAAAAAAACGTCGAAAACCGCTCCCGTCGCCCCTTTCCGACGTTAACGCAACCCGACGCGGCGACTTTTTCGGGTCGAAAACCGCCCCCGCCCCTTGCGCCGTCGCGCGGTTCGGGTAAATTAAAGAAAGCGGGCCGGACGACGGCGCGGCTCGCCCCGTTTCGCCGCCGTTTTCCCCTTTGCTCAACGGACGTATTAATAATAATGACGACTTCCCTTGTTGAACTCCTTCGCGACGCGCTCTCGTCGCCGACTTTCTGGAACGTTTCCGCGACCTGCGCCGCCCTGATGACGGCCTGCGGTTGCGGCTGCCGCGGCGGCAACAAAGACGACGGCGACGACGATTCGGACGACGCGGACGACGACGCCGATTTCAACTTCAACTTAAGCGCCGACCAACTCCGCGAATACGACGAATTCGTCGCGCAAACCGACGCTCGAATCGAAGAGCTGGTCGCCGCGCTCGACGAAGCGCCGGAAAACGCCGACGAACTCGAATCGGAGCTGATTCAAGCGTTCCTGACCCGCGCCGTCCGCCGTCAAGAGGAAGGCGAAGTCGACGGCGCTTCGGACGACTACGCGGCGGCGTTTGAACGGCTCGAAAATCGGCTCGACGCGAACGGCGAGTCGGTCGAAACGCTCAAAACGCTCGCGGCGGCGCGCCTGAATTACGCCATTCTCCTCAACGACGAAGGCGAACTCGAAGACGCGGAAGAACAATACGTTAAGGCGGCGGAAGCGAACGCTCGTCTCGTCGAATTCGGCGACCGCGAAGCGCGCCTCGACTTGGTTGGCGTCAAGCTGAATCGGGCGGCAATTTTCTTCGAAGTCGGACGTCGCGCCGACGCGTTCGACCTCCTCGACGAAGCGGCGGAAGAGTTCCAAACGCTCGCCGACGCGGAGCCGACCGCGAACGCCGAAGCGCTCTTCTACCTCGCCAAAGCGCTCGTTACGAAGGCCGACTTCCTCCGCGCTTCGCTTGCCGAAGAGGACGCCGAGGGCCCGGAAGTCGACGAAGCGAACGCGTTAACTCGCCGCGCTATCGACGTTTATCGTCGCCTCGTCGCCGGCGGTCAAACGGAGTACAAACGCGATTTGGCCGACGCGCTGACTCTTTACGTCGCGAACGCTCCGACGCGCGACGCCGCCGACCTCGACGAAACGCTCGCGATGTTGGCCGAAGCCTGCGGTTGTTACGAGTCCGCGATCGCTTGCGGCGAACCGGACGCCTGCGTCGACCTCTTCGACGCGACGATGCAGCGCGCCGAACTTCTTTACAACGACGACCGAACCGACGAAGCCGCCAAGATTTACGACGACGTCCTCGACACGTTCGAAGACTTCGCGAACTCCGACGAAACGCCGCTCTTGGAAGGGCTCGCCATCGCCGCCCAACGCCGCGCGCTCATTCGCAAAGCCGCTGGGAATACGAAGAATTTAATCGCCGATTTGACCCGCGCGATCGAGTTGCAAACCCGCGTCGCCGACGATCTTATCGGAACGCTTCGCGGCGAAGAGTCGCATTCTTGCGGTTGCGGCGGTTGCGGCGGACATAAACACGACGACGCGTCGCACTCTTGCGGTTGCGGACACAAACACGACGACGCGTCGCATTCCTGCGGCGGCGGTTGTCGCGGCGAACACAAACACGACGAAAACGGTTGCGGTTGCGGTTGCGGTCATTCTTGCGACGGCGCGGAACGCCGTTTCCTCGTCGACCGTTGGGCGACGGACAACTTCGCCGCGTTGACCGAATGCCTCTTCGAACGGGCCTGCGCTTACCTCGAAAAACGCGACTCGACCGCCGCGCTCGCCGACTGCCTCGCCGCCGACGAACTCGACAAGGCGTACCGCTCCGCTCTGCGCGACGGCGAAAAACTGACGTCGGAAGCGCTCCCGAAACTCCGCGAACTGAAAGCGTCGCTACGCGCTTAAACGCCGCGTTTCAACGTCTTAACGCGCCAACTTTTTAACGCGTTATCGACCGTCGACGCGCGTCCCGCTTCTCCGCGACAAAGCGTCGACAAAAAAACGCCGCCGAGCCCTTAAAAAGCTCGACGGCGTTTTTCATTTCGCCTTGTCAACGTTTTTTCTTCGACGGCTTTAAACCGACGCAGCGCCGCGTTACGCCTTCTTTTCGCGCAACTCTTCCGCCCAGCGCCGCATCCCCTCCGCGGTCGAAATCGCCGGAGTAAAGCCGAGTTCGCGCTTCGCTCGCGACACGTCGTACCAATACGACTTCGCCAGTTGCGTCGCCAAGAACCGCGTCATCGTCGGCTCAGATTTCCAACCGGCTAAACGATAGATTCGCTCCAAAATCGCGCCGACGCGCCACGCCGTCTTGAACGAAACGCTCTTCTTCACCGGCGCTTCGCCGCGAATCGCTAAAATTTCGTCGATCCACTCCCAACAGTTGAGCGGCTCCTCTTGCGAAATATAGTAAACCGAGCCGGGAACCGGACTTCCGGGAACCAACGCGTCCGCCGCCATTCGGTGCGCCGTCGCGCAGTTCTCGACGTAAATCGTCGCCAACCGGTTCGTTCCGTCGCCGACGCGGGTTAGTTTGCCGGATCGGGCCCGTTCGAAAAGGCGCGGCGCCAAGTGCTGGTCGCGCGGGCCCCAAATCAGGTGCGGACGCAAGGCGACCGTCATCAGCGTATCTTCGCGATCGGGGTCGCGCTCCGGACGCGGGAAGTCGAACTTCGCGTCCAACGAACGAAACCGCGACTCCGAGAGGTCGACGCCGCCGAAGTCGTAATCGTCCGTCCAAGGCGCGTAGTTCGCCGCCCGAATAAACTGCTCCGCGATCGCCTTCGTCATTTGGTACCAACCGAGGTAGCGCGGCGCGTAAGGCGTCGACTCGTCGATTCCCTCCTGCGACTCGACCGTGTTCGCGACGCATTGCGTGCTAGTGTAAACAAGTTTGCGAACCTTGCGCTTAAGACAAGCGGCGACAACGTTTTTCGATCCGAGAATATTCGTTTCGTAATAAGGGAGCGGATCCATCGAAATGCTCGGATACGCCGCGATATGATACACGACGTCGCAACCGTCGACCGCCGCGTCGACGTCGTCGAAATTACGCAGGTCGCCGAGGCGTTCGTCGACGCCGAGCGCCTGCAGGAAGGTTCGCGGTCGCCGCCCCAACGTTCGCGTTTCGACGCCGTCCGCCAAGAGTTGCTCGACGAGGTACGCGCCCAAAAAACCGCCGCCGCCCGTTACCAACGCTCTCATTTCAACACCCAAACCTATTTAAACCAACGTTTAACAAACCGCGTTTCAACGTTTCCGCCCAACCGCGCCTAAAACTCGCGCGCTAAAAAAGCCGCTCCGCTCTCGTCGCTAAAACGCCGAGCGCTCGACCCAAAAGCGCTTGTCATTAATATTAAGACCTCGACGCGTTGTTTTGCGACGTCCAAGTTCCGTTTTTTTATCAAAAACCGCCGTCGTCGAACCCGTCGCCGCCCCCAAACCCGGCAAAATCGTCAAACTCTTCGTAAGTCCCCGGTTCTTCGTGTTGCGCAAGGTTCGCGAAGAGCGTGTATTTGCTCATCCAAGCGACTTTAACGTCGCCGACGGGCCCGTTGCGCTGTTTCGCGACAATGATTTCCGCCGTTCCGGTCAGCCCCTTCTCTTGCGCCTCTTCCTTGGAGTGATAATACTCTTCGCGGTGGACGAACATCACGACGTCGGCGTCTTGCTCGATAGCGCCGGATTCGCGCAAGTGGCTGAGCCGCGGACGGTTGTCTTTCATCGCTTCGGTCTGCCGGTTGAGCTGCGCGAGGCAAAGCACCGGCACGTTCAGCTCGCGAGCCAACCCCTTAAGCCGCCGCGCGATTTTCGCGACCTGTTCCTGACGCGGGTCGCTCGAGTTGTCCGGCTCGATCAGCCCAAGGTAGTCGATAACGATCAGCCCGAGTCCTTCTTGACGCTTCAAACGTCGCGCGACCGCGCCGATTTCCGTTACCGTTCGCGTCGGCGTGTCGTCGATGTAAAGGGGCGACGCGCTAAGTATCGACGCGACGCGACTAAAATTCTGCTGATCTTTTCCGGAAAGCGCGCCGCGCAACCGTTCGCCCGGAATGCGTCCGCGAGCGCACAACATACGGAGCGCGAGTTCCGTTTTCGCCATTTCCAAGCTGAAAAACAGCACCGGTTGTTTCGCCTCGACGGCGACGTAGTCCGCGATATTGGTCGCGAACGCCGTTTTTCCCATCGAAGGCCGCGCCGCCAAAATGATCAACTCCGAGCCGTGCAGACCGCCGAGCATACCGTCGAGGTCGATAAACCCGGTCGGCACGCCGTCGACTTCGCCGGACGCCCGCGCGTCGATGAGGTGAAAGACGTCCTGCATCAACTCGCCCATCGACTGCAAATTCCCGACGCCGCGGTCGTCGTTGATCGCGAAAATTCGCTCTTCCGCTTGCGCGACCAACTCTTTCGGCCCGAACTCCGGCTCGTAAGCGTCGCGCAAGATGCGTTCGCTCGTTTCGATTAATTGCCGCCGAATCGCGTTTTTTTGGACGATTTCGGCGTACCGAGCCGCGTGCGCCGTTACCTGCACCGAACTCATCAACTCGGCGAGATACGCTTCCCCGCCGACTTCCTCCAACTCGCCGCTCTCGCGCAGTTGGTCGACCAACAGCGTAAGGTCGATCCCGGTCGCCGCGGCGTTCATTTCGAGCAAACGCCGATAAATGCGACGGTGCGCGTCGAGGTAAAAGTCGTTCGGGCGGACGATCGTCGCGACGTCGTCGCAAAGTCGCGGATTGAGCATAATCGCCCCGACGACGCCGCGCTCCGCTTCAAGGTTGTTCGGCGGAACGCGGTCGAGAACGGAACCGACCGGCGGCTCCGACGCGTTTTTCGACGTTGCAGTTTTCTTGGCCATTGACGCTAATTTTTAGGTTTCAAAATTCAACTTTTGCGCCGACTTCCCAACCGAGCGACGTTTTTCACGTCGGCGCGCGCCCAATTCTCTTTTATCATACTCTTTTCGCTAAATTTTTCAAGACGCGAAGCGACGCAAAAGAGAAATCGCGTCGTTTTTTCCACTCTTTACCTAAAATATCCCGCGGGCCCGCTTTTATTTTTTACAAAATGAGGGAAAATAAAGGTCAAACGTCGCCTCTTAGGCGCGCCTGCCAACGGTCGAGCGCCGATAAAATCCGTCTCCAAGACGTTTTCGAACCGGCGTCCGTTATAAGCGCCGCTTATAAATTAGCAAAACTTATAATAAGCGAGTCTTATACCGAGCGACGCCCCCTAAACGCTCGGCCAACAATTCAAACCGGAGAAAAGCGAATGATTCGATTGGAAAACGTAACGTATTCATACGACGCCGACCGCAAACCGGCGTTGGAAAACGTCGACCTAACGATTCCGCGCGGCGAGTTCGCCTCGATCGTCGGCCCGAACGGCGGCGGAAAAACGACGCTCATCCGCTTAATTCTCGGCCTCCTAAAGCCCCAATCGGGAAAAGTTTTGCTTTTCGGAGACGATCCGGAAAAGAGCCGTCTCCGCGTCGGTTACACGCCGCAACAAGCGCGCGTCGACTTTAAGTTCCCGATTTCCGTTTTCGACGTCGTTTTAGCCGGTCGTTTCGGAACTCGCAAAAGCTCGCAAACGACTGAGAAAAAAGGGGTTGCTCGTTTCCTTGCGTCGACCCGCGACCGTCTTTTCTTCCGCTTTAACGCCGACGACCGCGAAAAAGCTTTGGCGGCGCTCGAACGAATGGAAGTCGCCGACCTGCGCGACAAGCCGTTCGGCGACCTTTCCGGCGGTCAGCGACAGCGCGTTTTAATCGCCCGCGCCCTCTGTTCGGAGCCGGAACTTTTGGTCCTCGACGAGCCGACGAACAACGTCGATCCGTCAAGCGCCGAAAGGTTTTACGAAACGCTCGCCGACCTCAACCGCGACGCGTCGATTCTGATGGTTTCGCACGACCTCGGCGTCGTTTCGGAACGCGTTCGGAGCGTCGTTTGCGTCAACCGCGTCGTCCGCATTCACCCGACGTCGGAGTTCAACGGCGACCTCGTCCGCGAGCTTTACCGGAGCGACGTTCGCTGCGTCCGACACGACCACCGTTGCAGCGAAGCCGGGCACGTTTGCGAACGCGACGGCGGCGGTTGTTAACGTTTTCTCGGAAAATCACGACGCTTTTGATTCTTTTGATTTCGGCCCGTTTTAAAATTAACGCGACGCCGACAACAAAATCAAAAAACGCCGCGCTCCGTTAAAATACGCAAAATACAAAAAAAAGCAAAGATTAAACAATTAAACCGGCGCAAGGCGGTAAAAGTCGCGTTTTGCCCGCCGGAAGTTCGCGCTCCCCCCCTGTCGTTCCCGTCGATTCGGGAGTATAATTGCGAAGATTATTGAAGAATTTTCGCAACGCGGCCCGACGTTCGGTTCGCGTCGCTTTTAACAATATCGGGAAACTTGGAAAAAATACGTCGATGAGTGAAAAATTGCCTTACAAAGTCGCGGATATGAGCTTGGCCGATTGGGGTCGCAAAGAAATTATGCTCGCGGAAAACGAGATGCCGGGTTTGATGGCGTTGCGCCGCAAATACGGCCCGACGAAACCGCTCCGCGGCGCGCGCATCGCGGGCTGCCTGCATATGACGATTCAAACGGCGGTCTTGATCGAAACGTTGCGCGAACTCGGCGCCGAAGTTACTTGGAGCAGCTGCAATAAATTCTCGACGCAAGACCACGCGGCGGCGGCGATCGCGGCGACCGGCGTCCCGGTGTACGCTTGGAAGGGCGAAACGGACGAAGAATACGACTGGTGCGTCGAGCAAACGCTGATCTTCCCGGACGGTCAACCGCTCAATATGATCGTCGACGACGGCGGCGACCTCACCATCGCCGTTCACGCGGAAAAATACGCCGGTATTATCGACGGTATTAAAGGTCTCTCCGAAGAAACGACGACGGGCGTTCACCGCCTCTACCAAATGTTCGAACGCGGCGAACTGAAAATCCCGGCGATCAACGTCAACGACAGCGTTACGAAAAGCAAGTTCGACAACCTTTACGGTTGCCGCGAATCGCTCGCCGACGGCATTAAGCGCGCCACCGACGTGATGGTCGCCGGCAAAGTCGTCGTCGTCGCGGGTTACGGCGACGTCGGGAAAGGTTGCGCCCACTCGATGCGCTCCTACGGCGCCCGCGTTCTCGTTACGGAAATCGACCCGATTTGCGCGCTCCAAGCCGCGATGGAAGGTTTCGAAGTTACGACGATGGACGACGCCGCCGACCGCGGGAACATCTTCGTTACGACGACCGGTTGCTGCGACATCATCTCCGCCGAGCAAATGTCGCGTATGAAGAACGACGCTATCGTCTGCAATATCGGACACTTCGATTGCGAAATCGACGTCGCCGGTCTCGAAGCGTACCCGGGAATCGTCAAGACGCAAATCAAACCGCTCGTCGACCGTTACACCTTCCCGGGCGGCAACTCGATTCTCCTCTTGGCGGAAGGCCGCTTGGTCAACCTCGGTTGCGCGACCGGGCACCCGTCGTTCGTTATGTCGAACTCCTTCACGAACCAAGTTTTAGCGCAAATCGCGCTTTGGACGGCGGAAGAAAAGTACCCGCTCGGCGTTCACCTCCTCCCGAAAAAGCTCGACGAGGAAGTCGCCCGCCTGCACCTCGAGCAACTCGGCGTCAAACTGACGACGCTGACCGAAAAGCAAGCGAAGTACCTCGGCGTCCCGGTCGAAGGCCCGTTCAAACCGGAAATTTACCGTTATTAATAAAGACGACGCAACCGCCGTCGAGCGCGAACTGCCCGGCGTTCGACGGCGCGTCGCCAACCCGTTTAACGACGCGTTTTACGTTCGACCGTTCCGTTCTTTTGGAAGCGTCGACCGAAAGCGCGTCGCGAATTTGCGTTCGAGCCGCCGAGGAGCGCCCCGGCGAGCGACGTTTTGTCGCGTTATCAGTTTTGAAAGGAAACTTCCGTGCCTAACATTCAACCGTTCGAAGGTTTGCGTTACAACCTCGCTCAAATCGGCTCCCTTAGCGACGTCGTCGCGCCGCCTTACGACGTGATCGACCCGGCCCTGCAAGACGCGTTGTACGAAAAACACCCGAACAACGTCGTTCGCCTCATTTTGAACAAAATGCTCCCGACCGACGACGAGCAAAACAACCGCTATACCCGCAGCGCTCGCGAACTTAAAAACTGGAAGGAAGAGGGCGTTCTCCAAAAAGACTCGAAACCGGCGATTTACGTCTATCACGAAATCTTTACGGTCGGCGACAAAGAGTATACGCGCAAAGGTTTTATGTGCGGTTGCGAAGCGGTTCCGTTCGGCGAAGGGATGGTCTTCCCGCACGAAATCACGATGAGCGGCCCGAAACTCGACCGCCTGATGCTGACGACCGCGTGCAAAACGAACTTCAGCCAAATCTTCGGTCTCTATCCGGACGAAAAGAACGAAGTTCAAAACCTCCTCGAAGAAGCGACGCTCAACCTGACGCCGCTCGAAGCGACCGACCACCTCGGCGTTATCCACCGCATGTGGGTCGTCGACGATCAAGAAGTCGTCGCGAAAGTCGTCGAAATGATGGGCCCGAAACCGATCTTCATCGCGGACGGACACCACCGTTACGAAACGGCGTGCAACTACCGTAAACAAGTGCGCGAACAAGGTTTGCTAACGACCGATCACCCGGCGAACCACGTCCTGATGGTTTGCGTCGCGATGGAAGACCCGGGCCTCATCGTCCTCCCGACGCACCGTCTCTTCCGCAACGTCAAAGAGTTCTCGCAAGAAGATCTCTTCGCGCTCCTCGGCGATTCTTTCGCGATCACGACGGTCGGCGAAGGGCCGGCCGCCGCGGCGAAGGCTTGGACGCTGATCGAAATGCAAGACGATCAAGGCACGATGGCGCTTTACACCGGCAAAGATCGCAAGTGGAGCCTGATTCGTCAAACGGAAGCCGGTCGCGCCAAGATGGACGAAGTCGCGGCGGAGCGTCAACCGGAATGGCGCGCGCTCGGCGTCGCTATCCTTCACCGCTTGGTGATCGACAAACTCCTCGGCCTCGAAGGGCACGACAAGCCGAAGTACGTCCACGAAGTCGCGGAAGTCGTTGAAAACCTTGAAAATAAGGCGGACGAGTTCCCGTTGGCCGCGCTCGTTTCCCCGGCGACGGTCGCGCAAATCCAAGAGCTGAGCTTGGTTCGCGAACGTATGCCGGCGAAAAGCACGTACTTCTACCCGAAACTGATCACCGGTTTCGTCTTCAAACCGCTCGACTGAACGTCGCGCCGCCTCGTTCCGAACAAGCGTTAAATCCTTTTCCGTTCGGACGTTAAACAAGCAAACGAAAGCGGCGTTTCGCGTCGAGACGTCGTTTTCGTTTTTCCTTTTCATTTAACCCTTTTATTCGACGACGTTTGCGCTTGTTCGGTTGGCGATCGTTAACGGTCGCTTCGGTTGCGCCGCGTCGTATCTTCTTGCGATGATTAAAGTTGCAACGTTGTTTTTATCGGGCGTCGTCGCTCCGTTCGTCAAGACGTTCGTCGTTTTTTCGTTATTTTCCGTCGCGTTATTTTCATTGCGTCGAGCGTTTTCGCGTCTTTTCTTTTTCTTAGTTTATCGCCCGCAATTTTTCAACGTCGACCGCGTTCCGGAAGGCGCCGCGCTTCTGGTCGGCAACAGCGTCGGTTATTTGGACGAACTCCTTATCGCGTCTCGCTTTAAGCGTCGAATCGCGTTCGTCGTTTCGCCGGAAAAATCGCGTCGTTGCTTCCCGGTCGAAGTCGCGCGACGCTTCGGCTTTTTCGACGTGTTGACCGAAACCGGCGACGCGCTCCGCTCCCGCGTCCGTCAAATTCTTGCCGACGGCGGTCTCGTTTGCGTCTTCCCGGAAGGCGATATGACGCGCTCCGGACGCATTAAACCGTTTAGCGACGAGTTTTTATCGTTTGTCGAAGGCGCGTTGCAACCGATTCCGATCGTTCCTTTCTTTGTCGGCGGCTTTTTCGGCAGCGCGTTCAGTTTCGCAAGCGGCGCCAAGATGCGCTGGTTCCCTAAACGCTTGGAAGAGCGTCTTTTCCTTGCGTTCGGAGAACCGATTTTCGCTCCGACGACGGCGATGAAAGTCGAAGAAACGGTCGCCGAACTCGGTTTCGACGCCGCCGAGCGCACGAACCGTCGTCTGCAAGCGCCGCAACGCCGCCTCATCGACGTTTGCCGAGCGGCGGGCGGGCGACTACTTGTCGCGGACGGAACCGGCGTCGAACTTTCGGGCCGTTCCTTCTTAATTCGAACTCTTGTCGCGCGCCGTTTTTTGCGCCGTAAAGTGTTGGAAAGCAACGAGAAAAACGTTGGACTCCTCCTTCCGACTTCCGTCGGCGGATGCATCGCGAACGCGGCGCTCGCGCTCGACCGTCGCGTCGCCGTCAACCTGAATTACACGTTCGGCTCGGAGGTTCTTAACTACTGCTGCCAACTCGCCGAAGTGCGTCGTATCTTGACGACTCGCAAGGTGTTGGAGCGTTTCCCGAACTTGAAGTTCGACGCGAAAATCGAATTTTTGGAAGACGTCGCGAAAAAAGCGACGCTCGCCGACAAACTTTTCGCCGCCTTCGACGCCGCGCTTCTTCCGAAAATGTTGTTGCGTTTGAAGTTGCGACTGCGCAAAATCCCCGCGTCCGAGACGTTGGCGATCATCTTCACCTCCGGCTCGACCGGCAAACCGAAGGGCGTCAAACTCTCGAACGGCAACGTCGCGGCGGTCGCTCGCGGCTTCCTCGACTCGACTCGCGTCGGCAAAAACGACGCGGCGTTGGCGGCGCTTCCGCTCTTTCACGCGTTCGGTTACGTCGGCAACTTTTGGATGACGTTCATCGGCGGCTGTCGCGGCATTTTCCACTTTAACCCGTTGGACGCCAAGGCGATAGGCGAACTGGCGCGCAAGTACCGCTGCACCTTCCTCTGCTGCACGCCGACTTTCTTGCGCAACTACCTGCGCCGCCGCCCGCGCGAAGATTTCGAAAATTTACACACGATTATGACCGGCGCCGAAAAGCTCCCGCGCGACCTAATCGACGCTTGGGAAACGAAATACGGCGTCCGTCCGACCGAAGGTTACGGCGCGACCGAACTTTCGCCGTGCCCGCTTACGAACATTCCGGACGTCCGCTCCGGCTTCTGGCGCGACGATTTTTCGGAGGTTTTCGAAGAGCAAAAACGGGCCGCGACGAACGGCGAACTTCCCGCCGACCGAAGCGTAGGTCGCGACGATTTCGAGATTTACCGCAAAGACGGCTCCGTCGGACGCGCGCACTCGAAAGCGGTCGTGAAGATCGTCGACCGCGAAACCGGCGTCGACCTTGGCGTCGACGAAGTCGGACAAATCGCGGTCAAGGGCCCGCTCGTTACGACCGGTTATTACGGCGACGAAGAAGCGACGCGACGCGTTGTCAAAAACGGTTGGTACCTGACCGGCGACGTCGGACGTAAAGACCGCGACGGCTTCATTTGGATTGTCGGTCGCGAAAGTCGCATTTCGAAAATCGGGGGCGAAATGACGCCGCACGTTCCGATCGAAGAGGCGATGACCGCCGCGATTCAAGAGGCGCTTGCCGAACGCGGCGTCGAGCCGAAAGACGGGCTTCCGCTTTGCGCCGTAACCGCCGTTCCGGACGCGGCCAAGGGCGAGGCGCTTGTCGCGCTTTGGGTGAATCTCGGCGTCGAGCCGGAGGAAATCGTCCGCCGAATGCGCGAACGCGACCTTCCTAACCTCTGGATTCCCAACCTTTCGCGTTTTATCGAAGTCGCCGAAATTCCGATGTTGCAAACCGGCAAACTCGACTTAGCGGGAATCCGCGCCGTCGCCAACGAACGCTTCGCCGCGTTGCAAAGCGAATAAACGTTTCCACGAACAACCGCAAACCTATTATCAACAACCTTTACCTCAAAAAGGCGTCAATATGATCGCGATCGTCGATTACGGAATGGGCAACTTACGCAGCGTTCAAAAAGCGTTCGAACGTCTTAATGTCGAAGCGCAAATCGTTTCGGAACCGGAAGTTGCGTCGAGAGCCGACAAAATCGTTTTACCGGGCGTCGGCGCGATCGCGGACGCAGTCGCCGAGTTGGAACGAACCGGAATGGACGCGGTCGTCCGCGAGTCGATTTCCGCCGGCAAACCGTTCCTCGGCATATGTTTAGGATTCCAAGCGCTTTTCGAATCGAGCGAAGAAAACGGAACGACGCGCTGCTTGGGGATTCTGCCCGGTCGCGTCGTTCGTTTCCCCGCCTTTCCGGATTTGGTCGTCCCGCACATGGGCTGGAACCGCCTCGTTTTCCAAAAGGAAGTTCCTATTTATCAAGGACTTAGCGAAGCCGACTTAGTTTACTTCGTCCACTCGTATTACGCGATAGCGGGCGAACCGTCCGACGTCGCGACGACGACCGATTACGGGCTCGACTTCTGCTCGTCGGTCGCTCGCGACAACGTCTTCGGCGTCCAATTCCACCCGGAAAAGAGCCAAGCGGTCGGGTTGCGCATCTTGCAAAACTTCGCCGACCTCTAATCGCGCAACCGTCGCCAAGTAACAACTTACAACGGTCGAAAAACCGCCGCTTTCCCCTGCCGCGACGTTTTTTCGACCGTTCGTCGTTTTTGTCGACTCGACCGCCGCAAACGCCGACGGTCGTTTTTTTCGTCGATTCCGCTCAAAATTCGCCGCGCCTCTTGCTTTCTCGCCGCCCGTTTGTTAAAATACGAGAAGTCGCCCTTCGCCGCGACGGCGTTTCCGCGTCCGTTTCCTTCGTCTTTCCTCTCTTCCGTCCTTCGCAACCGGAGCGTTTACAATGACTTCGCAACTTCCTCCCGCGTCCCCGAATCCGGCGTCCGACTTTGCTTGGAAGCCGAACGAAACCGGTCTTACGCTCGTTAAACTCAAAAATCGCGTCCCTTGCGTCGTCGTTCCGAGCGAAGTCGACGGCGTCCCGGTAACGGTCGTCGGCGCGAAAGCGTTCTACCACGTCGCAAAACTCGAGTCGGTTTGGCTTCCCAACTCGATTGCAACGATCGAAGAGGAAGCCTTCTTTTGGAGTCTCAAACTTACGCAAGTTCGCTTTTCCCAAGGTTTGCGTTCAATCGGCAAAGGCGCGTTTAAATTTTGCGAATCGCTAAAAGCCGTCGCGCTTCCGGAGGGTCTGCAAACGCTCGGCGAATTCGCGTTTCGCCGTTGTTTGAATTTAGAATCCGTTTCGCTTCCTTCGACGTTGACGACGATTCCCGAGCGCGCGTTCTCCGAAGCCTTCTCGCTCGCTTCGGTTTCGTTCTCCGAAGGGCTCGAAGCGATCGAACACGGCGCGTTTCTCGAATGCAATGCGTTGAAGGAAGTTGTTTTACCGCAAAGCTTACGTCGCATTGAACGTTGCGCGTTCGACGGGCGCTTATCGTCCGTTTCCCTTCCGGCGTCGCTCGAAACCTTGTCGCCCCAAGCGTTTGATTGCGATTTATCGGAGATCGAATTATCGCCGGTCAACCCGTTTTTCCGCCTAATCGACGGCGTTCTCTTCAGCGCCGACGGTCGAACGCTCGTCCGTTACCCGCAAGGCCGAACCGACAAAAAGTACGTTGTCCCGAACTGCGTCGTCGAAATCGGCCCCTACGCGTTTAATTCCGTCAAGAGTCTCCAAACGATCAAGCTTCCGGACGGCGTCGTAAAGATCGGCGACGAAGCGTTTAAGTATTGCGAATCATTGTCGTCTATTCGCATCCCGTCGACATTGCGTAGTATCGGCAAAGACGCGTTTGTCGATTGTCGCATTACGTCGTTCGACTTGCCCGACGGGCTCGAAGAAATCGGCGACGGCGCGTTTTGGGGTTGCCCTATAACGTCGCTCGACTTGCCCGACAATTTAGAACGAATCGGCGACAAAACGTTTTCTTCGTGCAACATGTTGACGCGGCTTCGCTTGCCGTCGAAATTGCGCGAAATTGGTTCGGAGGCGTTCGCTCGCGCTAGGTCGCTAACGTCGATAACGCTTCCGCCGGCGGTCGAAATTCTCTCGCCCGAAGCGTTCGACGGCTGGCGGGCCGCCGCGCCGCAAATCAAGGCTTCTCAAGAGAATCCGTTCTTCCGCTCCGTCGACGGCGTCCTCTTCAGCGCCGACGGTCGCCGCCTCGTCCGTTACCCGCAAGGCCGAGCCGACGAAAAGTACGTCGTCCCGGACGGCGTCGTCGAAATCGGCCCCCGCGCGTTTTTCGAATGCAAAGCGTTGAAGGAAGTCGTTTTACCGCCGACGCTTGCGACGATAGGCGCCGCCGCGTTTAAAAAATGCGAAGCCCTCCAAGACGTCGCCTTTCCCGAAGGGCTCGCGACCGTCGGCGCCGAAGCTTTTTGCAGTTGCAAGTCGTTGGAACAAATCGAGTTCCCGTCGACGCTAGAAACGCTTGGCGAGGACGCGTTTATCTGGTGCGATTCGCTACGCGCGGTCGTTTTCAACGCTTCTTCGCCGCGCGAAATCGGCTCCCACGCGTTCTCTTTCTGCGGCTCGCTAACGGCTGTAACATTCCCCCCCGGCTTGCGCACCCTCGGCGAAGGCGCGTTTTTCCATTGTAAAGCTCTTGCGCAAGTTACGCTTCCGGTTGGTCTTACCGCAATCGGTCGATTAGCGTTCTCAAGCTGCCAGTCGCTCGTTGAAATCGCGATTCCGGAAAGCGTCGAAACGCTCGGAAACTCCGCGTTTAACGGTTGCGACGCCTTGACGACGATTTCGCTCCCGCGTTCGCTCGCAACGATCAGTCCCGGCTTGTTTTACCAATGCCGTTCGCTTGCCGAAATCGCGATCCCCGACGGCGTTCAAGAGATCGGCGAAATCGCGTTCGCCGACTGCCCGGCGCTCGTTTCGATAACGCTTCCCCCCGCGCTAACGACGATCGGCAAAGAAGCGTTCCAAAACTGCAAGTCGCTAAAGGCCGTCTATTTCCCGACTTCGAAGGGCCCGAAAAAAATCGTTCCGAACGCGTTCAAAGGCTGTTCGCCCGACTTAACCCTTTGCGGGCCGGGAGGTTCCGTCGCGGAAAAATTCGCCGCAAAAAAAGGAATCCGCTTCGAACCGCGTTGACGCCGCGTCGTTTCGCTTCCTTTTCGTCCGCCGCGAACGCTCGAAGCAAAATTTGCGCCGCCGCGTCTTGCGTTTGCGCCAAGTAGCGTTATAATAATAGGGACGCGTTTTCCCGGCGCGTCCCTTCGTTTTCCAAAACAAACGCAAACCTTTAAATTTATCAACTTAACAGCGTTCCAATATGACTTCGCAAGACTCCGCCTCGCCCCTTTCGCCCAATTCGCCGACCGATTTCGAATGGAAGCCGAACAAAACCGGCGGCGCTACTATCTGTAAACTTCTCGCCGACGCGGAAAACGTTGTCGTTCCCGCCGAAATCGACGGTTTAACCGTTACCGAAATCGGCGCCGACGCGTTCGCCGGGTCGCGTTCGCTCGTTTCGCTCGTTCTCCCGCCGACCGTTCGCAAACTCGGCGATTACGCGTTTTGCGACTGCCGCAACCTCGCCGTTTTCGAAGGCCCGACGGAAGCCGACCGTCTCGGTAAGGAAGCGTTCAACGGTTGTTCGTCGTTAACGCAAGTCGTTATCCCGCAAGGAATCGAGAAAATCGGACGCAAAACGTTCGACGGTTGCCGTTCGTTACAAAGCGCCGTCGTTCCAGCGAGCGTTCGTCAAATCGAAAAACGCGCGTTCTGCGACTGCGCGTCGCTTGAAACGGCGACGATTCTCGGTTCCGTCGCAAGCATCGGCCGCCGCGCGTTTTACAACTGCCGCAAATTACGTTCTGTCGAAATCGCCGGCGCCGAAAAAATCGGAGCGCGCGCCTTCTTCGCTTGCGCCTCGCTCGAAAAAATCGAACTTCCCGACGGCGTTTGGAGCGTCGAGGACGCGGCGTTTTCCGGTTGCGAAGCGCTGACGTCCGTCGCGTTCCCTGCAAGCGTCGAAGAAATCGGCGACGACGTTTTCGTCGGTTGTTCGCCCGATCTAACGCTTTACGGCGCAACAGGTTCCGTCGTCGAACAATACGCCGCGACCAACGGCCTCCGTTTCGAACCGCGTTAATCCGCCTCCTCGCCCGTTCGACGCCTCGACGTCGCGTCATTCCGTCGAACGGGTTTTCCACCGCGTTCTTTCTCGTTTTGCCTCTTTACCTTTCCTCTTGTCGTTTCGCGCTTTACGTAATCGCTCAACAAGCGATTCGACAATTTATCGATTTTGGCTCTTGATTTTACCGCAAGCGGAAGTTAAAATGAAGGCAACGCGGCGTTCCGTTCCCAAACGCGCCGACCATTTTTATCTTTAACTGTTTTAATCAAACGTTTAAGGAAATCCGATGACTTTTTCGCCGCCCTCCGCCGACCGCGTTCCGAACCCGTCGTCCGACTTCAAATATAAAGTCTTAAAAACCGGAACCGGCGTTTCGATTCGAAAATTTCTCGCTCACGACGCGACCGCCGTTGTTATCCCGAACGAAATCGACGGCCTTCCGGTCGTTGAAATCGGCCCGCGCGCCTTCGAAAACCGCGACTCGCTAACGAGCGTCGCGTTTCCGTCGCAACTCGCAACCGTCGGTGAAATAGCGTTTTACGGTTGTTCGTCGTTGACGAAAGTCGATTTTTTTACGATTCCCAAGTTCGGCAAGGAAGCGTTTTACGCTTGCGAAGCGCTAACGACCGTCGCGCTTCCCGTCGACACGAAAACGCTAAGGGCCGCCGGCTTTGAACTATCGCTTAATCGCCCGTTCTACGAAATCTTTGATTCTTGCGTTGTTTTTAGCGTCGACGGTAAAACGCTTTATCGTTATCCGCCTGGACGCGACGAGGCCGAATACGTCGTTCCGGACGGCGTCGAAACCCTTGGAGATTATTCGTTTACCGACTGCCCAAAGTTAACGACTGTCGCGCTTCCGGCCTCGCTAACAAACGTCGCCAACTTTGCGTTTCCTCTTTGTCCCTCCTTGTCGCGCCTAACCGTTTCGCCCGATAATCCACGTTTACGCGCCGTCGACGGAATCGTCTTTAGCGCCGACGGCAAAACGCTTTACCTCTATCCGCTGGACGCGACGAAGCCGAATACGTCGTTCCGGACGGCGTCGAAGCGATCGCCGATTACGCGTTCGCGCATTGCTGTACGTTAATGAATATAGCGCTCCCTAACTCGTTGCGTTGCATAGGCGCCGAAGCGTTCGGGTTTTGCGCCGAGCAGAAGAAAATCGCGATTCCCGACGGCTTAGAAACGGTCGGTCCTTGGGCGTTCCTTGGACGTCGAGCGCTTCGGACTCTTCGATTCGGCGCCGCGTTGCGGGAAATAGGCCCCAATGCGTTCGAAAAGTGTTCTTCGAGCTTAACTCTAAGCGCGCCCGAAGGTTCCGTCGTCGAACAATTCGCAAAAGAAAACAACCGACGTTTCCGACCGCGCCGCCGTTAAACCGCGTTTTGCGACGCCGCGCCGCGGTTTATTTTTCGACGTTTTATCCTTTTTGTCCCAACCTTAACAAAAGTAATCGCAATGACTTCGCAACGTTCTTCTCTACCGACCGCGTCCCCGAATCGCGCGTCCGATTTCGCTTGGCGTCCCTTGCCGACGGGCGGCGCCGTTATCGTTGGCTTCACGAACGACGCTCCCGAAATGGTCGTTCCGCCGGAAATCGAGGGACGCCCCGTCGTCGCAATCCTCGAATGCGCGTTCAACCATCATAACGCCTTGCGTTCGTTAACGTTGCCCGCTTCGGTCGAGTATTTTCTCGAGTCGATAAACGACGCGCCGCCGCCGAACGCCGAGTTTCGTCCCTTCGGACTTTTTGCGTTTTTCCGTTGCACAGAGCTGTCGGAAATCGTTGTCGCTCCGGAAAATACGCGTTTCCGTTCCATCGACGGCGTTCTCTTTACCGCCGACGGTAAAACGCTCGCGCTCTATCCGAAAGGTCGCTCGGGCGCTTACGCCGTCCCGCCGGGCGTCGAGCGAATCGCCCAATACGCGTTTCACGACGCACGCTTGTCGTCGGTCGCGCTCTCCGACGACGTTCAAAGGATCGACAACTCCGTTTTCTTTGGATGCAACCATTTGAAAACAATAGAGTTCGGCGCGAACTCGTCGCTTCGCGAAATCGGCGCCCAAGCGTTCGCTCGTTGCGCTTCGTTTGCCAACGTCGCGTTTCCCGACGCGCTCGAAAAAATCGGCGACGGAGCGTTCAGATTTTGTCATAAATTAACGGAAGTCTTTTTTAATCCTAATCTTAAAGAAATCGACGCCGACGCGTTCGCGTATTGCGACGCCTTGAAACGCGTTTCGTTTGGCCCTCGACTCGAACGAATCGGCGGCGACGCGTTTTACGGTTGTTCGTCGTTAGCGCAAGTCGATCTGCCGCCGAGCGTTCGCGAAATCGGTTCCGGCGCGTTTACCGACTGCAAATCGCTGACGCAAGTCGTTTTACCGCGGTCGTTGCGCAAAGTCGAGGCGTCGACGTTTTCCGGTTGCAAAACGCTCGCGAACGTTTCGCTTCCCAACGAACTCGAAGAAATTGGCGAGCGAGCGTTCGAAGGTTGCAAGCCGTTAACCCAAATATCGCTTCCAACGTCGCTTCAAACGTTTCATTCGCAAGCGTTTAACGGATGCGCTAATTTTTCAACCTTTGAACTTTCTCCCGCAAATCGCAATTTCCGCGTCGTCGACGGCGCGCTTCTAAGCGCCGACGGCAAAACGCTTTGCCGCGTCCCGCCAATGCAAACGGGCGTTTTTGCGGTTCCAAACGGCGTCGAGGAAATCGCCCCTTGCGCTTTCTTAGGTTGCAAAACGCTTGCCGCGATTGAACTTCCGGACTCGTTACAAACCGTCGGCAACCGCGCGTTCGACGGCTGTCAAGCGCTCGCCAAAATCGCGATTCCTCGAAACGTCAAAACGCTCGGCGAGAAAGCGTTTAACGCTTGCAAATCGTTGGCGTCGCTAACGTTCGCGCCGGACTCGACGCTCGAAACGGTCGGCAAAAACGCGTTCGCCGGTTGCAAACTTCTCATCGAAATTTCGCTTCCGCCAACCGTTAACAAACTCGGCGCGGGCGCGTTCGCCAAGTGCGAGTCGCTAACGAAAGCGACGATTCCGGCGGCGGTTCAAAAGAAAGCGCAAAACGCGTTTAAAGGTTGCGGCGCGTTAACGGAACTCAACGTTCTTCAACCGGTTGCGCCGCTCGACGCGACGTCGAAACCCGCAAAAAAAAGCGCGAAAAAAAAGTCGACGAAAGATAACGACGCCGCGTCGTTTTACGCTCCGAATCGCCCGGAAGTCTTTTCCGCCGACGGGTTCCTCTTCGCCGACGGCGGCAAAACGCTGACGCGCAATCTCGACCAAACGTCCGCCAAACGCGTCGTTCCCGAGGGCGTCGAAAAGATCGCCGTTCGCGCGTTTTCTCACTGTATGTCGTTGAAAACACTAAAGTTGCCGTCGACGCTCAAAGAAATCGGAACCTACGCGTTCGACGCTTGCGAATACTTGGAAGCGCTCGAACTGCCGGACGGTTTCGAAACGATCGGCGAGCGCGCGTTCTTTAATTGCCACCGCCTGCGCTCGGTTTCGTTCCCTGCGACAATCCGTAAAATCGGCTCCGAAGCGTTTGCGTATTGCGTCTCGTTCGTTTCGGCGACCTACCCGGAAAGCGTCCAACCTAAAATCCTTAAAACGTTGCCTCACAAGGAAATATCGCGAACCGTTATTCCGTCGAAAACTCGCGATTTCCGCTTGGTCGACGGCGTTATTTTTAGCGCGGACGGCAAAACGCTCGAGTTTTGCTCGGAGGAAAAATCGGGCGCTTACTCCGTTCCAAACGGCGTCGAAATAATCGCCGAAAAAGCGTTCGCCGAGCGTCAAGCGCTAACGTCCGTCGCGTTTCCGACAAGTCTTCGCCAAATTAGCTCGAAAGCGTTTTTCGAATGCGAGTCGTTATCGCAACTCGTTTTTTCGGAAGGGTTGCAAAAAATCGACAACGATGCGTTTTTGGGCTGCAAGGCGTTAAAATCGGTGAAATTTCCTCCCGGGCTCGTCTCGATCGGCGCCGGCGTTTTTTTCTTTTGCGACTCGTTGACGCAAATCGAATTTGGGCCGGGCCTAAAAACGATCGGCTCGCGAGCGTTCGAGTATTGTCCGAAATTAACGCGACTCACGCTTCCGGAAAACGTCGATAAAATCGGCGATAAAGCGTTTTACGATTGCGGCGTCGAAGAACTCGACTTGCCGAACGGGCTCAAAAATTTGGGAAAACGCGCTTTTTCGGACAATCGACGCTTGAAGCGCGTTTCGCTTCCCGCGTCGTTGAAAAAGCTCGCCGCCGAGACTTTCCTTCGATGTACCTTACTGTCGGAAATCAAATTTTCACAAGGCCTTGAAGTCATTGAAAACGCCGCCTTTTCCCATTGCGCAAATCTTTCGTCGGTTGAACTTCCGCTCGGCTTGCGCAAACTCGGCGCTCGCGCGTTCGAAAATTGCAAAACGCTTGAATCGGTCGTTCTTCCGCCGACGCTCGCAGAAATCGGGCCCGACGCTTTCGCCGAAACTAGCGACAATTTAACGCTTTACGGCGCGGCAAATTCCTTCGCCGAACAATACGCCCGCGGCGCCGGACTCCGCTTCCAAACGCGTTAAATCGCTAAATTGCGACGCCGAGTCCACTTTTTTCCCCGGTTCCCCAAACAACGCAATCACTTAAACAACAACGATTAACGGAAATACCGAGAATGCCGACTTCGTCCTCAACTTCCGCTTCCTTGCCGACTCCGCCGAACGCTTTCGATTGGCGCCTTGACGCCGACGGTCGCGTCGTTATCCAAAAATTGCGCGACTCGAGCGCCGTCGCCGTCGTCGTTCCGGCGAAAATCGACGAAAAGCCCGTCGTCGCAATCGCCGACGCCGCCTTCGCTTACGCCGGTTTGTTGACGTCGCTAACGCTCCCGAAAAGCGTCGAAAAAATCGGCGCCAACGCGTTTTTCCGTTGCGTTTCGCTAACCGACGTCGCGCTCCCAAACGCTTTGCGCGAAATTGGTTCGAGCGCGTTCGACCTTTGCGAGTCGCTCCGTTCGCTCCGCTTGCCGGACGCTCTTGAAACGCTCGCGCCCGACGCCTTCAACCGTTGCGCGTCGCTAACGGAACTCCTTGTTTCGCCGGGTAATACGCGCTTCCGCGCCGTCGACGACGTCCTCTTCGACGCCGGCGGGAAAACGGCGCTCCGCTGTCCGCCGGGCAAGTCGGGCGCTTACGTCGTTCCGGACGGCGTCGAGCGAATCGCGCCCGGCGCCTTCGACGGTTGCGGGCTTTTAACGTCGGTCGCGCTTCCGACGTCGCTCCAAACGATTGACGCGCAAGCGTTTCGCGATTGCCCGGCGTTAACGCAATTTCAAGTCGCGTCGGAAAATAAAAACTTCCGCGCCGGTGACGGCGTTCTTTACACCTTCGACGGCAAGACGTTAGCGCGTTATCCGGAAGGAAAAGGCGACGCGTTCGAAGTTCCCGCCGGCGTCGAAATAATCGGCGACGGCGCGTTTTCCGGTTGCAAGTCGTTGCGAACGGTCGCTTTGCCGCTCGGCTTGCGGGCGCTCGACGCGAACGCGTTTTCCGGTTGCAAACGCTTAACGTCGGCGACGCTTCCCGACGGTTTGCAACATATTGGCGAATCGGCGTTTAGAGGATGCAAGCGTTTAAGAGCGGCGGCGCTCCCGACGACGCTTCGTTCGCTCGGCGCGGGCGCGTTTTACGGATGCAAAGCGCTAACCGACGTCAAAATTCCCGCCGAAATCGCAAGCGTCGGCGCCGCGACGTTTTACGCTTGTTTTAAACTCCGTTCGGTCGCGTTCCCGGACGGTTTGCGCGAAATCGGCGCGGCGGCGTTTTACGCTTGCGACTCGTTAACGCAAATCGTTTTGCCCAACGGTTTAGAAACGCTCGGCGCGGCGGCGTTCGGCGTTTGTCGAGCGTTGGAGTCGGTCGAGCTTCCCTCAGCGTTGCCAACGCTTCCGACGCAAGCGTTTAGCGGATGCGCGGCGCTTCAAAAAATCGCGTTGTCCGACGACTTGCGCGAAATCGGCTCCGGCGCGTTCGACGGTTGCGCGGCGTTAGCGGAAATTTCGCTTCCCAACACCCTGCAAACGATTGGAACGTCGGCGTTTAGCGGGTGTCGCTCGTTAAAATCCGTCGCAATCCCCCCCGGCGTTAAAACGCTCGAACTCGGCGTCTTCAGCGGTTGCCAAGCGCTAACGTCCGTCGCGCTTTCCGACGGCGTTCTAACCGTCGACGACGAAGCGTTTAGCGGTTGCGCTTCGTTATCGGAAATTTCGTTCTCGACGACGCTTCGAACGCTCGGTTTTTACGCGTTTGGAGGTTGCAAATCCCTTGCGTCCCTCGTTTTACCTCCCTCGCTTACCGAAATCGACGATTACGCGTTTTTCGGTTGTTCGCCCGACTTAACGCTTTGCGGAAAAAGCGGTTCCGTCGCGGAAAAATTCGCCGCGCAAAACGGTTTCCGCTTCGAAGCGCGTTGACGACGCGTCTTTTTTTTTTCGCGTTTAACCCCGGTTGACGACGCGTCGTTTTTATTCGATTCGTCGCCGCTTTCAATCGCCCCTTTTCCACGAAGGAGAAATCACAATGCAATCCAATACGAACTCGATCGAGCCGCGTCGGACGCCGAATCCGCCGTCCGACTTCGAATGGAAAATCGACGAAGAAACCAACGGCGTCGCGATCGTCCGTTTCCTCGACGCCAACGCGACCGAGGTCGTCGTTCCGGCCAAAATCGACGGTCGCCCCGTTACGAGCGTCGGCCCAAACGCGTTCAAAAATTGCCGCCGTTTAACGTCGATCGCGCTTCCGGACGGGCTCAAAACGATTCGCTATCAAGCGTTTGCGTATTGCGAAGCTCTAACGTCGCTCGTTCTCCCGAACGGGCTGAAACGCGTTGGCGACGCGTTTGTAAATTGCGTTTCGCTAACGTCCGTCGCGCTCCCAAACGACGTCGAATACGTCTCCCCGACCGCGTTTTTGACGTGCGAATCGCTCGAGAAATTTACCCTTGCGCCCGGCCCCTCGCGTTAC
>JAGBDD010000163.1 GCA_017937685.1 Thermoguttaceae bacterium
CCGTCGCTTCTTCCGCGGCGTCAGCGTCATCGGCGGAGGCTTCAGCGTCCGCGCTAATCGCGTCCTCCGCGAAAAGCGAATCAAGATCGACGACTTCCGGTTCCGTCGCTTCTTCCGCGGCGTCCGCGTCATCGGCGGAGGTTTCAGCGTCGGCGGTAATCGCGCCTTCCGCGAAAACAGAATCAAGATCGACGACTTCCGGTTCCGTCGCTTCTTCCGCGGCGTCCGCGTCATCGGCGGAGGCTTCGGCGTCGGCGGTAATCGCTTCCTCCGCGAAAACAGAATCAAGATCGACGACTTCCGGCGCCGTCGTTTCCTCCGCGACGACCGATTCATCGGCGGAGGCTTCAACGTCGGCGGCGCTCGCGTCGTCCAAGAAAAGCGAATCAAGACCGTTTTCTTCCGCCGCGACAAAATCCGTCGACGCGGCGATCTCCTCTTCGACGCCGTCCGACTCGCGAAGGGAAGTTTCAACGATCGTTTCGTTTTCGTCGACTTCCTCGCGCTCGACGACGGCGACGCTCTCGGAAGCGCGGTTTGTCCGGACGCGAACGTCGTCTTTCGGCGTTCCCCAAATAAAAAGCGCAACCGTTGTCGCCGCCAAACCGACGATAAAAACATACACAAATGTCGCTACGTTAAACCGATGCATTTTCTCTTCCTTTTCGACGCGACGGACGCAAAACCGCAAAATCTCCATCTCAACATTATTCTTAACGGCTCTATCTCGGCGCGTCGCAATTCCCAAAGGGCCGTTATCATTACCAATAACGGCTACTCGGCAAATTAAATAAAATAGAGAAAAGATCAGCGTTAAAAAAAATAGAAAAACAACGCCGTCTCTTACGATTTTAACAGTTATTACGTCTAAAACATTTTTATCAAAGTCGCTCGACTCCGCGCGACAAACGACGCCGATTATACGGAAAAAATCGAGAAAAGCCGCAAATATCTAAGAGAAACCGGCGAAAAAGAAGAAAAAAGAATTTGCCAAAACTTCAAGTTGGGAGTATCCTAATAGATGTCGCGCGTCGACGTAAGCGGAAGTCGCGGTCGATTCTTTTCGGCTTTTCCCTCCGGTCTCGCTCGTTCGCGACGCAATGTTACCCCTTTGGACAATACGGCCGTTTAAGCGAGCGCAATATGAAAAAGTCCCTGATCGTTTCCCTTCTGATTCTTGCCGCGTCGACCGCTTTTGTCGGTTGCAAAAGCGGATTCGGCAGTTGCTTCCGCAACCCCGGTTCCCGCGTCCCCACGGGCGCGATCGCGGAAACCTCCGCCGCCGAAGCCTCGCCGGTCGCTTACGACGAAGTTGTAATGATGCAAACGAACGGCGTCAACTCCGTTTGCGACCCCTGCGCCCCGAACGCTTGCTCGCCGTGCGACCCGTGCGGTTCCGCTCGCGGCGCCTCGGCCTCCTATCCTGCGGCGGCTTATCCGGGCGTTCAATGAATCGTCGAATCGAGCGAATCTTAAACCGTTTATTCCGCTCGGCGACCGTTCCAACGTCGTCAATTCGTTGTTTTTCCTTTGTTCGACGAATTTAACGCCGGTTTTCCGATTCGCTTTTGTAAAGCGCGACGGCTTCGCGCCCTCGTTCTTTACTTTTCCGTCCCCCGTTTAACGTCGACGGTCCCCGCCGTCGGCGTTAAAACCGCCGCGTCGTTCGCCGCGCGTCGCGTTTTCCCCCTACCGACGCGACGCGTTTTGCGCGTTTCTTTATTATTCGCTCAACGTTCGACGCGGTTTCTTTTGTTCGTCTCTTCTTGTCTCGTTAAATTTTCGCCAAATCTCTTTGCCAAGAATCAAAATAGCGAAATTTTAACGATTATACTAAACTTTATTGCGTCGCGTCCGATAATTTCCTTAAGAGCGAATCCGCTCTCCTTTTCCTCTTTTTAGCTTTTCTTTATTTTTACAGGTAACTTATGCCGACCCCCGACAACCTTGCGCAATTATCGCGCCCCCTTCGCGTCGACCTCGGTTTTTCGCGTTGGGAAACCGCGAAACGTCTCCGTTCCGACGCCGAATACGATTTTTACCTCGCTCGCCCGCGCGGTTCGCGCCTCGCGCCCAACGTTATTCTCAAAACGACGACCGCCCTAACGAGCGCTTCCGTCGTCGGGGCCGCCGCGGTGGAGCGCGATCGTTTCCTCGGTTCGATTCTCTCGCCGCGTCTCCTTCCGACGCTCGACTTTGTCCGCCCGCGCCCCCTTTCCGCGACCCGCGCGCAACGCGGTTGCGTCGTCGTTCCGATTTTTTCCGGTCGAACGTTGGCGGCGCGTCTCGCCGACGGGGAAACCTTCGCATCGGAAACGCTCGACGCGCTTTTTACGCAACTGGCCTCCGCGCTCGCCGCCCTTCATCGAGTCGGTTGGGTCGCCGGCGAACTAACGCCCGCTCGCGTTCTTCTCGCCGACCCGATCGATCGCGGCGCGCCGTCGACCGCGACGTTGCTCGATTTCTCCGCCGCTCGCCGATTCGAACTCCCTTCGCTTCTCGCCAAACCGTCGGTCAACCGATTCGACCCCGACTTCGCGCTTCCGCCCGACGTTTTTTACGCCCCGAACGCTTCGCCGGAACGCGACGTTCGCGCTTTGCGTCGGTTCGTCGAGCGATTAAAAAACGCTTCCGCCTCTTTCGTCCGTTAATAAAAAAGCCGTCGAGTTTTCCCCGACGGCTTTTTTATTTCTCATTTCGCTCAG
Organism: Thermoguttaceae bacterium; assembly: GCA_017937685.1. Classification (GTDB taxonomy): domain Bacteria; phylum Planctomycetota; class Planctomycetia; order Pirellulales; family Thermoguttaceae; genus RUG369. The sequence continues at coordinate 2,706 of JAGBDD010000163.1, forward strand.
CGCCAACGTTACTTCGTCGTTCCTTCCGCTTCGCGTCTCGCCTTCTCTTTATTCGCTTCAACAAAAAGCATCCGCAGTTCATGCGCGACGTTCTCGAGCGTTCGCGTTTCCGTCTCGGTTCGATTTCCTTCCGTTTTCTCCAACAAAAGGTCGACCGCGTCGATAAAATACGCCGCTTGATTCATCATAAAAACCGATTTTCCGGTCATCGGATTCGGCAAAATCCCCATCGAAACCATCGCCTGTTGCGCGAACGTCGTCGCGATCGTTACCAACGTCGGTTTCGGCAACGGAGCGTTGAAATCGAAATCTTCCGCCTTGTTATGTTCGCCGCGACAACAGCCTTCGCCGTCGTTATGTCCGCCGCAACACTCGCTTCCGTCCGCATGTCCGCGACCGCCGCAACAACCGCCCTCCGCGCCGTTATGTCCGCCGCAACAACAACCTTCTTTTTTCGTTTCGTCGTTTTGTTCGCTCATTTTGCTCGACTCCCGTTTGCCTGGAAACGCTCTTTGTCTTTCGCTCGACCGAGCGGCGTTCGCGTTTCCTTCGTTCTTTCCTCTTCGTTCGTCGCCCGCAATCCCGACGACGCGCGCTCGCCGACCGAACGCTTTTCCTTATTATATCCTCGAAACCCAAGAATGCAAACGAGAAAATCAAAATGTTTCACGTGAAACGTCGCCGCCCCGCTTCCCGAACGCCGCGCGCCTTTTATAATAAAAGCGTTGTTTTCCCCCGTTCCTTCCTTATTTTTCCCGCGCCTATGTCCTCGCTTCCTTCCTCTTTCTCCGACGCGGAAATTTCCGCCGCCAAACAAAACGCGCGCCAAGCGATGAAAGCCCGCCTCCGCGCCCTTAACTTCGACCGTCTCGCCGTCGCCGCTCAAATATTCCGAAATCTCGAACGACTTTCGGAATTTACCGACGCGCAAACGCTCGCCGTCTATCTCGATTTCGGTTTCGAAGCGCCGATTCGCCCATTGCTTCCGCGTCTTTTCGAACGCAAAAATCGCGTCGTCGCCGCCCCGCGTTGCGTCGGGCGCGAACTTGCGTTTTATCGTCTCGACGCGCCCCGCTTTCTTAACGCCGTTCCCGACGCCGCGAGCGCCGTCCCCGGTTTTACCGACCGCGACGCTTTTTCGCCGGAACGTTGTTTCCGCTTAACCGACCTAACGTCCGGCGCGTTCGGAATTTGGGAACCTCTTCCGAATCCGGCGCGCTTTGTCGCCCCCGACGCGTTCGATCTCGTTCTCGTCCCCGGACTCGCGTTCGACCTCGACGGCGGAAGGCTCGGACGCGGCGCCGGTTTTTACGACCGATTCCTCGCGACGCTTCCGAAAAAAACGCGCTTCGTCGGCGTCGCGCTCGACGAGCAACTCGTCGAAAAAACGCCTCGCGACGCGTTCGATCTCCCGGTCGACGCGCTCGCGACGCCGTCCCGACTCGTCGTTTTCCGTTAACGGCGAGTCCGGCGAACCGTCGCGTTCCGACGAACAAGGAACGCGACGTCGAACGTCGACCTTCCTCGCCCCAACGCGTGTTCTCTCTTACTCTCGCCTTTTTTCTTTATTTTGCGCTCGGGCGACTTATTTTTTCAGAACTTTAAAAAAAATCCTAAAAATCGACAAATTTCACTAGGATTTTTCGACAAATAAGCTAAAATAAAGTAAACGAACGTTCTCGCGATATTGAAACCGCGCGCGTTCCCTTCACCCGATCGCCCGTCGCGACCGACGGCGCTAACGAAAAGTCAATTAGAAAGCGCACTTATGCTGAAACGCATTTCCCTTTTAGCTCTCGGAGTCGCCGGCGCCCTCGCGTTGGAATCGACGCCCGTTTTCGCTCAAGAAGCTCCCGCCGCTCAACCGGCTGCCCTCTCCCTCGACGGAATTATGGGCGAAGAAGCCGCGCCCGTCGCGCCGGCGTTCGACAAATCCGTCCTCGAAGCGCCGAAAAACGCGACTCCGGACGAACTTTTCGCCTTCGTCGACACGCTTCAAGAAAAACTTCCGCAACCGAAATCGCAAGAAGAACTTTATCAAATCGTCGACGCGCTTTCGGAAGCCTATCTTAAAATCGCCGACCAAATTTTGGCCGCGAAAGACTTGACGCCGGAGCAAAAAGACCGCGCGACGCAACTGAAAGTCGTCGCGCTGACCAGCCGCGCCAACGTCGACCCGAAAGCCGCCGACGCGCTGAACGCCCTCGTCGACGAAACGCTCAAAAACGCGAAAACGACCGACGAACTCGTCAAAGCGTATCAGCTGAAATTGCAAGTGATCGACGCGAGCGAAGACGACCCGACCGCTAAGATCGACGCGCTCGCCGACGAAATGCTCGCCCGCGCCGAAGAAGACCTTCAGGTTTTCGCCGTCGAAGTCAAAGCGCGTTCCTTCCTGACCGCGACGCAAACGACCGGCCTCGTCGACCCGACCGTTTTCGAGTTCGCCGACAAAATCGTCGCCGATAAAAAACGCGCCGCCGCCGTCGTCGAAAAAGCGCTCGAAATGAAACTCGTCGCGCTCGTCGTCGCCGCCGAACTCGAAAAAGAAAAAGGCGAAAAAGCCGACGCGAAATACGCCGCCGACGCCGAAAAACTCTTCGCGCAACTTCTCGACGGCAAATATTCCGACGCGACGAAGAAAACCGTTTACCAACTGCGTCTTCAAACGCTCCTCGAAGCGCATAAGCAAGGCGACGCCGACGCGACCGCCAAACTTGAAGACCTCGTCGAACGTCTCAAGAAAGAAACCGACGCCGAACTGCAAAATCTCGCCGTTTCGGTCAAAGGGCAACTCTTGATCGACGCCGCGCAAAAAGACGAAAAAGCCGTCGCCGCGCTCGACAAGTTCGCCGACGAAACGCTCGCGCTCGCGCAAGAAAAACCGGAATTGAAAACGCAAGCGATCGGTCTTAAAATTCAAGCCTTTACGGTCAAAAAAGACGTCGACGGCTTGCTGAAATTCGTCGACGCGCAAATCGCCGAAGCCGACGCGCAACTCAAAGCCCAATTAATGCGCGTTAAACTGTCGCTGATTCAACAAAAAATCGCCGCCGATCCGGAAGCGTTCGCGCAATTCGAAAAATTCCTCGAAGAAACGGCGAAAGACCCGGCGTTCGAAAGCGCCGTTTCGCAACTTTACGCCGCTCGCGTCGCCGCGCAACTGAACGCGCTCGCCGAAAAAGGCGCGACGCAAGCCGACTTCGACAAGTTTGTCGCCGACTTCAAAGCGGAAATCGAAAAACGTCCGGAATCGTTAACCGCGCTCTTGATGGGTCGCGCCGCGCTCGATCAAATCGGCGAACAACTGAAGAAGCCGGAACTTTTCGTCGAAACGTTCGACGCGATCGTCGCTTACTGCAAAGCGTCGAAAAACGAAACGCTCCAAACGCTCGCTGAAAACCTCGAAGCGTATTCCGCGCAAATGCGTCAAATGGAAGAGCAACTGAAAGCGGAAGCCGAAGCCGCTCCGGAAGCCGCCGAAGCGCCCGCCGACGCGGAAAAATAATCGCCCCGCCGTTTACCAACGTTCGTCCGACGCTCGGTCGAACGGCGATAAAAAAAACCTTGCGATTCGCGTCGCAAGGTTTTTGTTTTGTCAAAATTCAATTCGCGTCTTTTTTAAGCGGCCGGGCGTTCGACGCAAAGCGCGTCGTCGTCCAACGTCGCCTCAAACTCGAACGTTTGAGCCGCCGCAACGTTCTTCGCTTCGTCTTTTTCCCGCAACTCGGCGCGCAAAATCGACGCGTTTTCCGCCGCGACGCCAATTCGCACCTTATTGCCGCAAATCCGAACGACCGTTACAACGACTCCGCCGCCGACGCAAACCGACTCGCCTTCCCGTCTCGACAACACCAACATACCTACTCCTTTAATTTTCGCGGCCAATCCTTAGCCTTATTTGACGCGTCGCGCCGTTTTTCGCGCTCCAACGCTTTTCTCTTCATCGAAAAGAAAAGGTTAAAACTTCGCGGAAAACCGAAAAAATTTCCGTTTTTCCTTGTTCCCGCGCTTTTTTTAATTTTCAGTCGAACTTTCGACGCTTTCGAGAACCAACGGCGAATCGTCGAGCGTCGTTTGTCGATACCGTTCGCCGCGCGGGCCGTAAAAAAACACGCGGTTTTTCTGCTTTTCCCAAATCGCCGTGAAATTAACGGTGCGCGGCCCGTGCACGCAGAACATCATTCCGCAAACGTCGCCGTTATTTCGTCGAATTTCGGTTTCCGACGTCGGAAAAGCGTCGGTCAAAAGTTCGTGATCGCTGCAAAGTGTCGCGTACACGTACTTTTGCAGTTCGTCGAGCGTTTTAATCGACGAGATATTGTTGCTAACCATATTGTCCTGGAACGTTATACTAAAACCAAGGGGGGAGGTTGGCGAGAAACTTTGCGCGCCAAGTTGCCGCGTCCGATTAAAGACAGGTAAACTAGGAAAAATACGCAAGGTTTTATCGTCCGATATTAAAAGTATCGGCCAAGAAGCGCGGGTTCTTCGAGAGTTTTTAAGAAAAAAAGACGCGTTTTTTTGCGCGTCTCCCCTAATGCAAAGAATCAAAAAAAACCGCGTCGCCCCGGTATTTCCTACATTTGGTCAAGAGCAAAATCAAAACGAACGCTCGCCGCCGCGACGGTCCGCGTTCGCTCGTCTTCTTTTACGCTTCGACTTTTAAAAAAGCGCCGCGTCGTCGGTCGAAAGTCGTTGAGAAAGAATTTCGACGCCGTTTTCCGTTACCAAAACGTCGTCTTCGGTGCGAACGCCGCCCCAACCGGGCAGGTAAATCCCCGGCTCGACCGTTAAAACCATTCCCGGCTCAAGAATCCGCTCGGCGCGCGGATTCAACCCGCCGAAATCGTGAACGAAACGCCCGATTCCGTGCCCGAGCCCGTGTCCGAAAAAGTCGCCGAATCCGGCGTCGGCGATCGTTTGTCGCGCGATTCGGTCGATTTCGTCGCAACGAACGCCCGGTTTCATCGCGGCGATCGCGGCGTCGTGCGCGGCGAGGACGACGTCGTAAACCTCCCGGAACTTTCGAGCGAACTCGTTTTCCGGCGCCGCGTTCAACCCGCGCTCCGTTCGAAAAGTCCGCGTCAAATCGCCGACGTAAGCGTCTTTTTTCGCGCCCCAGTCGATCAAAATCAGCGACGATTCGCCGACCTTCCGCCCCCGTCCCGGTATCGCGTGCGGAAGCGCCGCTCGATCGTCGAACGCGACGATCGTCGGAAACGCTACCTCGTCTCCGCCCGCCTTGCGCATTCGATACTCCAATTCGTCGCGCAAATCGACTTCGGTCGCGTCCGGCGAAATCGCCGACTTCAGCGCGCGGAACCCGTCGATCGTAACGTCGACCGCCGCTCGAATCGCCGCAATTTCGGACGCGTCTTTGATTTCGCGCAACCGCTCGACGTCGTTCGCCCTCGGAACAAATTCGACGTCCGGAAACTTTTCGCGCAACGAGTTAAAGAGCGCAACCGTCGTCGACGCGGCCTCGATTCCAATCCGCTTCGGTCGCGTCGACGAATACCGCGAATTGGCGACGGCGGCGGTCAAGGGTCCGAGCGTCGTTTCGCCGCTGCGCCGAATCAACGCTTCGAGATCGGGCGCTTCCTCTTTAATCTGCTCCTCGAACCGCGTGTCGCTGAGCAAAACCGCGCCGGAATCGCCGACCCAAAAGTAAGAATCGTCGCCGCGAAACCCCGTCAAATACGAAACGTTTAACGGATCGACAATCAAAAAACCGTCGAGCCGCTCCTCTTCCATCGTCTTGCGCAATCGCGCGCGCCGACACGCTTCGTTTCGTTCGCTTATCATTTCTCAATTTTTCCTTTCTTTCTAAACCGCAAACTCCGCGCGGTCTTCGCAACCGCTTATTTTCGCCGGCGTTCCCGCTTTTAAAGCGACATAAAAAAACGGAAACCGGCCTTAAAAGTCGGTTTCCGTTTGTCATATTAACGCGGAAACGATTAACGTTTGTTCATCATTTCCATTACGCGGTCGGCGATTGCCTTAACGAGCGCTTCGGTTTGCGGGTCTTTGCCGAGTTCGACGTTGTTGTTGAGAATCGGGTTCGACGCGCAGCCGCACGGCTCTTCGTCGTTGCGACGGAAACGCGGCGGGTCGAACGCGCGGTGCCCGACGCCGGTTTCTTTCCAACTGTCGCGGAACATATCGTTCGCGCAAAGCTCGCAGTTTTCGACCTTCATACGCGGGTCGTTAATGCCCCACTTCGTCTTGAGTTGGAGAAGGTCTTCCGCTTCTTCGCGGGTGAAGTAGCTCGTCTTACCCAAGTCGCGGGAAATCAAGAGGATGCGGCAGTACGCGTCGAGGAGTTCGGTCAGCCAATACGCTTTTTCGACGGTCGGGCCCAAGCTGACGGTGCCGTGGTTCGCCAAGACGATAATGTCCGACTTGTGAATGAACGGCAAAATAGTGTCGGCGAACTCTTGACCGCCCGGAATGGCGTACTTTGCGATCGGGACGTCGCCCATATAGATGTCGACTTCCGGAAGAACGCATTGCGGAATCGCTTCTTTCGCGACGCCGAACGCGGTCGCGTAAGGCGGATGGCAATGCAGAACCGACTTCACTTCCGGACGTTCCTTCATAATCGTCAGGTGAAGGAAGATTTCGCTGGTGCGTTTGCGCGTCCCGGCGATTTGGTTTCCGTCCATATCGACGATGCAGAGGTCTTCCGGTTTCATGAAGCCTTTGCAGATTTGCGTCGGCGTGCAGACGACGCGGTTTTCGTCGATGCGGTAGCTGATGTTGCCGTCGTTCGCCGCCGCGAAACCTTTGTTGTACAACCGGCGACCCATGTCGCAGATTTCTTCTTTAACTTGATGCAAATTGAGCATATCGGTTCCTTTTGCTTTTAAACGCCCCGAACGCGGCCTCGCGGCCCGTCCCCGTTGTTCGCGTTAGTCAAATTATACCGCTAAAATAAATTTATTCTCTTCCGTTTTATCGACTTTTTCGCGTTTTCCGCTTTTTAAAAGTCGCCGCGACCCGCGCAACCGTTTTTTACGTTGAATTTTAACGCGCCGACGCTTTACTTTTTCGCCGCCAACGCCGCGACGACCTCCGCGTCGACGACGAGCGCGTCGAGAATCGCCCCGCAAAACGCGTCGACCGGTTTTTGCGTCGGGTGAAACGCCGCCGCGGCCTCCGCGCCTTCGCTCAACGCGATCCATTCGCCAACCGCCGCCGAGCAATCGTCGTAAGCGACGACCTCGTTTCCCCATTTTCGCGGAATCTCCGTGTTTAACAGCCGATTCGCCGCGTTGATCGCCGACGTTTCCGCGTCGACGTTCGCTTCCTTTTCCGCTTGCGCCGTCGCTTCCGCCGCCTCGACCGGGCAAGGCGTCGCCAAGTCGCCCAACGTCAACGGAACGACAATCTTAAATTGCGAACCGATCAACAGCGGGTGAACGCGGCTCAAAACGACTTTGCCGACGACTTGCGCGACTCGCATTTTTCCTCCTTCGCCTCGACTCGCTATTTTACCTAGTTCGCATTTTCTTTTTTTGCGTTAACCGCCGTTTAGCGTTTCGGCGTTCGCGTCGCGAAAAACTCGACGATTTGCCGGAACGGGAACGGGCCGACGTCGCTCGGGTCGACGATTAACACGTTGGCGTTCGTCGCTTCGAGGTCGCGCTTCGCTTGCTCCGTCGAAAATGCGACGACGGCGCGAACGCCGGAAAGCCGGTTCGCCCAAATCGACGCGATCGCCGCGTTTTTCGTCGTTAAAACCGCTCGCGTTCCGCTATTTTGCGCAATTTCCGCCGCGATTCGCTTCGTCGTTTCCTTCAAACAAGACAAACGCGACTGCGCGAACGCCGCTTCTCGGAACGGGCAATTTTCGACAAACGCCGGAAAACGCTCGCCGTCCGCGACGTGAATCGCCCAAAAGAGCCGTCCCGAAACGCTTGCCGCCGTCGCCGCGCTCTTTTCCGCCGAAAATCGCGGCGCGGTCGGGCGGATCGGCTCGTCGTCGAACACGTTCGACGCGGAGTAAGTAACGCGCGGCGTCTTCGGACGCGCCGACGCTGCTTGATTCGATTCGCTCGCGACGCTCGGCGCGTCGCCGTCGACGATCAACTCGACGCCGAGCTTGCGCAACTCGTCCTTCGCCGACGGGGTCGCGATGAAATCGGGGCGAACGCGCCAACGCTTTTCCGACGTCGACGCGGCCAAACGCCGAACCGTCTCCGCGACGAGCAATTTTTCCGCGACGTAAAAAACGGAAGCGTTCGAAGACGACGCGGCGGACGAACGCTCGACGCAACCGCAAGACGCGCTCTCCGTTTCTTTTTCGCTATTTCTTCTATTTTCGCTTTTTTCGCTATTCTCAACGTCTTCGGACGACGAAACGGCGCCCGAACGCGACGTTCGAACGGCTTTGAAATCGTTGGAAAGCGCGGCGCTTAAACGAGCGGCGGAATCGTCGACGCGGTCGCCCCGCAGGTCGGCCATCACTTTGCCGACCAGTTCGTCCAAATTCCAACCTAAACCGCCCATTTTTATTCGATTTCCTCTTTTTTCGCCGAATCGATAATCCCAACGACGCCCCAACGCGCCGGAGTAATTCTCGTTCCGATAATATCGCCGCCGGTGTACGAACCGTCGCTCGTAATCAAAACCAAATCGCCGATTCCGGCGCCGAGCGCGTCGAAAACGATCGCCGGGTCGCCGTCCGGACGCTCGCCGTCGGTCGTTACCGGAACGGCGAGCAACATTTTAGCGCCGGTAAGGGATTGGTGTTTCATTACCGACGTCGCGTAACCGATAATTCGCGCCCGGTTCATTTGCCGCTCCTCTCGTCGCTTTGGGAACTCGAATCGCCGTCGCGCCGACTTCGCGAACTCCCGGAACGGCGCGAACGTCCCGAGCTCGAGCCTTCGCCGCCGCGTCCGGAACGTCGAGAATGTCGGCGACGCGAACTTCCGTCGCTCGAACCGCCGCCCCAAAATTCGCGACGGCGCGCGGCTTCCGCTTTGCGGCGTTCCAAGTCGGCTTTTTGCCGCTCGCGACGGCGCCGCGAACGCGCGTTCCAATAATCGACCGCCGTCCCAAACGCCAACGCCGCCCAAAGCAACGCGACGACGTCTAAGTCGTTGAATAATTTGCTTAACGTCGTCAACGCAAACGCCGACGCCAAGAGGAAGAAAGCGCTAACGTCGGTCGCGTCGGCGCCCGTTTTGCCGTTTCGCAAGCGCCGCCAAAGGAACGCCAACGCGACGAGCGCGCCGATTTCGCACCAACTCGCGCTCCAAGCCGACGCCCAAAAGTCGCCCCAATCAAAGGTTTCGATCGTCATCGTCGCGACGCTTTCCTTCGTTAATCCCTGAAAACGCTCGTTCGAGCGCCGAAACCGCGCGGCGCCGTTTCCAACGTCGCGCGGAATGTCGCAAAACGGAGCGCGACCGGCGGAAACGCCCCGTTTCACCCCAAAACTTTGCCTTATTTGCCCAAAATATGCAGGCTTTCAACCAACGCGCAACGACGGCTGCGGGTGAACGTCAGCGGACGCGTGATCCCTTCGCCGGTCGGGCCCGCGATGGAGTAGGAACCGTAACCTTCGCCGCCGCCGCCGTTTCCGGCGGTGCTGGGGCCGTTCTTAACAAAAATCGTCGTATCGAGCAACTTGCCCATCTTCGTCATATTAACGACGTTGTTCGAGTGAATGATCGCGGTGTGGCGGAAGCCGTGTTCCGATTCGTAAGCGCGTTCGATCGCTTCGTCGACGTTGCGGCAACGGACAAACGGCAGGAACGGCATCATTTGCTCAACCGGAACGAACGGGTTCGAGTAATCGGTTTCGCCGAACAACATCGGAACGTCGTTCGAAACGTTCTTGCCGATCCCGGCGGCCAAAACGGCGGCGTCTTTCCCGAGAAATTCGCGACTCGGCGCGTCGTGTTTCGCGGCGCCTTCGCCGACTTGAACGATTCCGCGACGGGTCATCGCGTCGGTTTCGACGGCGTTCAAGCGGACGGCGCCCGCTCGTTCCATCGCGTCCATCATCTTGTCGAAGACGGTATCGACGACGAAAACTTCTTTTTCCGCCAAGCAAAGGAGGTTGTTATCGTAAGCGCCGCCCAAAATAATCGAGCGAGCCGCGCGGTCGAGGTCGGCCGTTTCGTCGACGACGACCGGCGGGTTCCCCGGCCCGGCGACGATAGCGCGCTTCGATTGAGACATCGCGGCTTTCGCGACGCCGGCGCCCCCGGTAACGACGAGGAGGTTAATTTTCGGATGCTTGAAAATAACATCGGCGGATTCGAGCGTCGGATTCGCGATCGCGGCCATCAGGTTGTCGATTCCGTGTTCGGCGTAAATCGCTTGGTTGAAGCGGCGAACGCCTTCGATCGCGACCTTGCGCCCGCTCGGGTGCGGGTTGAAAACGACCGCGTTGCCGGCGGCGATCATATTGATCGAGTTGTTTGCGATCGTCGGAAGGGAGTGCGTAACGGGCGTAACGGCGCCGATGACGCCGAACGGCGCGTGTTCGATGACCGTAAGGCCGTAGTCGCCGCTAAAGACCTCCGCCGACAACGCTTCGACGCCTTGCGCGTTGTAACCGACGTTGAGGAGTTTATCGATTTTGTGTTCGAGACGCCCGATTTTCGTCTCTTCCATCTCCATCGTGCCGAGCTCGACGCTTTGTTCGATGCAAATGCGACGGATTTTGTCGATCATCTTTTTGCGTTCGGCGCGCGTCCGTTTCGACAACTCTTCGAACGCTTGGCGAGCCGCTTCGACCGCTTCGTTCGGGTCGTCGAAGACGCCGTAGCGTCCCGCGTAACTTTTCGGAGCCGAGCCGCCGACCGCGCTCGCCGCCGACGCCGAGTCGCCCAAACGCGACAACACTTCTTGCAAGACGCTGCGAACAAGCGATTCGTTAATTTCCGCCATTTTATTATCGCTCCCTTGATGAAAGGAACGCTTCCGCTCCGACTCGAAGCGCCGTCGAGCGCGCCGTTTGGCTTCGCTCTCCGCTTCCGAACGGTTCGTCCGTCGTCGTCGCATCGTCGTTCCCGCTAATTCTCTTTTATTTTATTCGATTCGTTGCGAAAAAACCTCGCGTTTCTCGTTAGAATCGTTAAATTTTACTTTGTTTTCGCAAATTTTGCGTCGAACGCCGTTCATTCGAGCGGCAAGGACGTTTTCCCGACCGTCGCCGTGTCGACGACGCCGATAATCGTGCAGTCGACCGGAAGCGGCTTCGTTTCCGGCGTCATCCGCGCGCTCGACCCCTGCACGACGAGAACGTACTGTCCCTGCCCGGCGCCGACGACGTCGACGGCGATCAAGGAACGGCTCGTCGTTATTAATCGGTCGCGCGTTTTCGGGTCGATCACGTAAGGCTCGATCATCAGCAGTTTCGAACCGCGCATCGACTCCGTTTTCTGCGTCGCGACGACGGAACCGACCACCTTCGCAATAAACATTGTTCGCCCCTAACTCGTTGCCAATCAAGCGCCGCGCTCTTCGAGAAGCGCTTTCGTTTGCCGCCCGACGATAATCTCTTCGTTCGTCGGAACAACCCAAATCTCGACGCGGCTCGACGGCGCGCTAATCTTCGCTTCGACGCCGAGCGCCGCCGCGTTCGCGTCGCGGTCGAGAACGATCCCCAAATCTTCGAGCCCGCTAACGACGGCTTCTCGGATTTCCGTTCGGTGTTCGCCGATCCCGCCGGTAAAGACGATAACGTCCGAACCTCCGAGTTCGACCAACGACGCGCCCAAGTAACGCCGAATATCGCCGACAAAAACGTCGAACGCAACCGCCGCTTGTTCGTTCCCTTGCGAACGCGCTTCGGAAATGTCGCGCATATCGCCGGAAACGCCGCTAAGCCCGAGCAAACCGCTCTTCGTCGCGAGCGTTTGCAAGAGTTCGTCGAGCGAAACGCCCGTTTTTTTCGTCAAATAGGAACACCAAAACGGGTCGAAGTCGCCGCAACGGTTGTTGTTCAGGAGCCCGGTTTGCGGACTTCCGCCCATACTCGACGCGCGGCTTTTCCCGTCGGCGATCGCGCAAATCGAACTTGAACCGCCGAGATGGCAACTGACGATTCGACGGTCGGCGCCGAACAGTTCGCGGCAACGGGTCGCGATGTAACGATGGCTCGCGCCGTGGAAACCGTAACGTCGGACGCCGTATTTTTCCGCCCATTCAAACGGAACGCCGTAATAACGGTTGCGCGCCGGAATTTCTTCGTGGAACCCGGTTTCGAACGCGGCGACCAACGGAATTTCCGGCAATTTTTCCTTCAATTCGCGCATCGCCTTGACGTAAGGCGGGTTGTGCGCCGGAAGAACCGCGTTGAACTCTTCCATCGCCGCGAGAAGTTCGTCCGTTACCGGTTGGACTCCGGTGTAACCGTAAGCGAAAACGGCTTTAAAACCGATTCCGGCGATCTCGTCCGCGCTTTGCAGGCAGCCGGTTTCCGGGTCGGTCAGCTGACGCAGACACTCGCGCACCGCGACGCCGTGGTTCGGCGCGGAAACGTTTTCTTCCTTTTTAAAGTCGCCGATCGAAATTTGACAAGGGCTCGACGCTTCGCCGATGCGCTCGACGCGACCGCGCGCCAAAAGCCGTTCGCCGTCCATATCGTACAAACTGTACTTGAAGCTGGTCGACCCTAAGTTCGCCACCAAAATTTTCATCGCTTTGGCTCCTCGTTTTGCTTGTTCGAGTTCGATTCGACCGGCGTTTGCGCAAAACGCCCCCGCTCGCTGAAAAACTTACGTTTTAACGCTTTAAAAACGTGTAAAACCTGTTTCCAACGTTGCGTAATCGTTCGCGTCGCGTCAAAAGTCCTCGCTTTCGCCTAACGACGCGAACTTTTTTTACTCGCTTTACTTCAAGCGGTGAACGCTTCGATCACGCCCTCGGCCGGACGCGGGACGACGTGCGCGGCGATCAATTCGCCGACCGCTTGCGCGGCCGCGGCGCCGGCGTCGACCGCGGCGCGAACGCTTCCGACGTCGCCGCGAACGACGGTCGTAACGAGACCGCCGCCGATTTGAATGCGTTTGACCACTTCGACGTCGGCGGCTTTCGCCATCGCGTCGGTCGCGTTGACGAGCGCGAGAACGCCTTTCGTTTCAATCAATCCAATAGCGTCGTTCATTTTTATTTCCTTCGTATTTAGCGGTTATTTTCGTTTTTATGCGGTATTTCTTGCGCCGACGCGCTCGAAAAGCGAACGCTGAAGTTCGTTTCGACTATTTCGAGGCGGATTTTTTAATTTGCGGCAAGATTTTTTCAACGTCGCCGTTCGGACGCGGAATGACTTGAACGCCGGTGATTTCGCCGATGCGGGACGCGGCGGCGGCGCCGGCGTCGGTCGCGGCTTTGACGGCGGCGACGTCGCCGGTAACGAAGACGGTAACGATTCCGCTACCCGGTTTGTCCCAACCGAGAAATTCAACGTTCGCGGCTTTCATCATCGCGTCCGTCGCTTCAAACAGGGTGATGAAGCCCTTGCCTTCGAGGATTCCCAACGCTTGCATCGGTTTTGCCATTTTAGTTCTCCGTATTATTAATAATGTCGAGTCGTTTGTCTTTCGCCGCCGCTTTCGAGCGTCGCCGTCCGACTCGCGACCGTCGTTTATTCTCTAATTAACGTTTTCTTTCCGCTACTTTATTTATTTTAACGCCGTTTTGCGCGACGTTCGTTTATTTTTTCAACGCGACCGCCGTTCCGTAAGCGTAAACTTCGCAGGCGCCTTGCGCGATTTCGCCGGACGTGTACCGAACGCCGACGATCGCGTCCGCGCCGACTTTTTCCGCTTGGTCGATCATTCGTCGCGTCGCGATTTGCCGCGCTTCGTTTAAAAGTTCCGTATACCCGACCAACTCGCCGCCGACGATCGATTTAAGGTTGGCGAAAAAGTCGCGTCCGATATGTTTCGTTCGAACGACCGAACCTTGAACCAGCCCCAACGCTCGTTCGATTTGCGCGTCCGGCACCTCGTTAATCGTTAAAACTTGCATCGTTTCCCCCCTCCGCTTCGTTTGCCGTCGAATTATTTCGGCGGTTCGATTTTCGCCGCGTCTTCGAAATCGACCGCGGCGCCCTCGTCGGCGTCGAGTCAAACTTCGAGTTTAATTTCCTTGCCGAGCGAATCGCGCGGCCCCCAATTACGCCGTCCGTTACTTCAGCAACTCGATTTTCGTCGCGTGTTCGAGGTCGACGGCGTTTCCTTCGTCGGTATCGAGGTGAACTTCGAGTTTAATTCCCTTGCCGACGCGAACCAGGACGTTTTCAAAGACGAGCGAGCAGTCGTTCGACTCGACGCGCAGTTTCATCATATCCTTGTCTTTGACGCCGTAATACGCCGCGTCTTCCGGGCCCATATGGACGTGTCGCGCCGCTCGGATAACGCCTTTTTTCAGTTCGACGACGCCCGCCGGACCGACCAAAACGCACCCGGGCGAACCGTCGAGCTTGCCGCTTTCGCGCACCGGAGCGTCGATCCCCAACGAAATCGCGTCGGTGAACGACAATTCAACTTGCGACTCTTTCCGCGTCGGGCCCAAGATGCGCACCGACGGCAACATCCGTTTGCGCGGGCCGATCAACATAACGGTTTCTTCCGCCGCGAAAAATCCGTCTTGGTACAAGTCCTTCATTTTCGTCAGCGTTTTGCCCTTGCCGAAAAGCGTCTCGACGTCGGCGTCGGTCAGGTGAATATGACGCGCGGAGATGCTGACGACGAGTTCCGACTTGCGCGGTTGGACGATCGGCTCCGGAGCTTGGCCGCCCAACGCTCCGACGACCGCGTTTGCGACCTCGGCGCTCGACGCGCCCCCGGCGTCGCGAAGAATTTGACGAACGATTGCTTCGATCGTATCCCGACTGACGTTTCGCAAAGAAGAGCCCATTTCGCCTCGTCTCTCCATTTTTTATTTTCGTCGACGTTCTCGCGCGGCGGTCGCCGACTTCTCGCCGTCGTCGCCGACCGAATAACGTTTTCGTCCGAACGCTTGCCGAAGATTAAAGCGTCTTTTTTACGCCGCGTTTTTTTACCGAACGGAACGACCGACGCAAACGTTAAAAACGCCCTAAATTTCCTCAATTTGCAGAAATTCCAGATTGGATTCCTAACTTCCCTATTATAACCTAAAATTTTATTTTTTAAAGAAGCGTTTCAAAAAAACTCAAGAGATTATCCGCCTTAGAAACGCTCTCGGGACTTGCGCGTTATTCCTTATTGTTTACAATGAAAAAGCGGCGCGCTTTACCGACCGTCTTAACGCGCCGCGCGCCGTTTTTTCCCTACAATCCCTGCAATCGCAACGCAACGACGCGTCGCCCTCGTTTTTTTATGTTCAAAAAACTTTTCGTCGCAGCCGTCAAATTATCGCTCGTTATCGCGCTTTTTTACTTTATGTTCGAGCGAGCGTTGCAAGGTTCGGCGTTTTCCGAACTACGCGTCGACGCTCGCGGACTCGCGTTCTTAGCGCTCGGATTCCTCTTCAACCTCGGCGCAACGACGATTACGCTCGTTCGTTGGCGCGGTTTAGTTCAAGCGCTCGACGCGCAACTTTCGCTTACCGACGCGCTAAGATATGGTTTTTTAGGATTTGCGTTCAATCTCTCTCCGCTCGGCGTCGTCGGCGGCGACGCTACCAAAATCGTCCTTGTCGCTAAAAAAACGTCGATTTCCGCCGACGCGGCGACCGCAAGCGTTGTAATCGACCGATTTATCGGACTTTACGCAATGTTCGCATTAGGTTTATGTCTTGCGTTCGCCTCCGGGTTTCATCAAAATCCGGAACCGCTCGCGCGCTTTACCACGCAAGGTTTAATCGCGTTAACCCTTGTTTCCACTGCGTTTCTGCTTTTCGTTGTGATTCCGCAGAGTCCGCGGCGGCGACGCGAAAAAATCGCAGGCGCCCTTCCCTTGGTCGGGTCTCTTCTTCAAAAAGCGACCGCCGCGACGCTCCTTTATCGCAACCGCAAAACGACTTTATTTCGAGCGTTCGTCGTTACGCTGTTTGTTCACGCTTTTTTCGCCTTTTCGCTATATTGTTTAGCGTCGGGACTTTACCGCGGCGTTCCGTCGCTCGTCGACCACGTCGTTCTTTATTGCTCCGCTAACGTCGGTTCGACGATTCCGCTCGGAGCCGGCCCGTTCGAATATTTCCTCGACGAACTTTACCCGCTTTTCAACGACACTGCAAACGCTGAATTTAGCGCGGGTTACGGCGCCGCCGTCGGCGTCGCGTTTCGTTTGACCGCCGTTTGCGTCGCCGCGCTTGGAATCGTCTATTACATCGCGACGCGGCGCGATCCAAAGTTGCAAAATTAACGACAATACGTCGCTTAAACGGCGACTCTGTTTAACCCGCCGCGTCGCATTCGGCGCCTTAAACGATGAAAAAGCCTTATAAGCTCTTACTTGCCGCGATTTCACTATCGACAAATTTTAGCGACAACGCGGCGACTCTACAATGTGTCGCCGCGCAAGACGCCCGAGCCGTCGTTTTTCTGGAAGAAGACGACGCAACCGCCGAATATTATGTCGGTTCCAACGCTCGTTGGCGTCTCGACAGACGCCGCGGCGTCATTTCGGCTTGGTCGCTCGAAAAACCGTTTCCGCTTTGGTCGCAAGACGGCGTCGTCTTTCGCTCGCGACCGCAAGTAAAAGGCGTTGTTAAAGATGTTGCGCGCAAAGAAAAGTCGGCGATTTCGCCCGCGACGGAAATATTTCATCGCGTTTATTTTTTTCTCGACGACGTCGCTCGCAAAGACGCGCGATCGCCCGAACGTCGCAACGATCTTTTGATAGCGCTCGACCCTAACGCGCAAGGACGTTTGGTTTGGAAACGCAACGCACAAGATTTCGCTCCGTTTTTTTCCAAAGACGCGGGCGCTTTGCGCTTCCTCGACGAGATACAACCGGCGCCTAACGACCAACTCCTCGTTTCCGTTCAAGGCCAGAACGAAGTCCGTCGCTTTACCCTCGACGCCGCGACCGGCGTCCCGCGCCTTTTAGACGAGTCCAATCGGACTCGATAACGCCGATAACGATTTCGAAGTCGGCGTCTAATCTTTTTAGTTACTCGCGGCGTCCTTTAAAGACGGCGCGTTTCTCTAACGTTTCGGGAACCGCGTCCCGGTTGCCCTTATTTTAACTCCTTCCCCTACTTTCTTCCTCGCGTTTTCACCCAAAACATCCTGCATAAATTGTCTATAAATCGACGTCTTTTGTAAGCGGTTTTTATTTTTACGCTTTATTTCCAATTTAATATAAATCTATTTTACTTTCAGTTGCTTACATATTACACACTGTTTACAGTTTTCATTCATCTTTATCACTTGCTTCTGCTGCATGTATTTCCTTTTTTATCAACATTTCTCATTTCTATAACTGCGTTATTTACAATTTTTAAAAACTCTCTATTATTACTACTATATTTTTATTATATTTAATATGTTTTTACGCGTTCTCCTGCTTGCCGTCTTCGTTTTACAGCTTTTATCCAGTGTTGTTCACCGTGTTATTTCACGGAAATTCTTCTCCTTGTTTTCTTGTAACGAAGGGGAGCAAAAAGGCCGATACTTACGATACACGTTGCTTTCCGTCTTGGCGCGCGTCGCCGTCATATAAGCGTTCACTTTTTTAATACTGCACACGAGGATTTTTATGAAGATTCGTTGTCGTCGCGATAAATTTTTGCCGCTTTTTTCGTTAACCGCGTCGTTTGCCGCGACGCGCGACGTTCGACCGGCGTTGCAAAACGTGAAATTATCGGCGGTCGATTCTAGCGTTCTTTTAATGGCGACCGACGGCGACGTCGGCGCTCGCGTTGAAATTGCGCAGGGCGAAGCTATTGCCGTCGAAGAAACGGGCGACGTGATTCTTCCCGCGAAGCTGTTGCGTAAAATTCTCGCCGAAACGACGACCGAAGAAGCGGTTATCGAATCGGAGGGCACGTCGCTGACCGTTACCGGCGAAAACTTCCGTTATCAATTAACGACTTGCGAAGCGAGCGATTTTCCGCCGGTCGCGTCGTTTAACGCCGAAGCGTACCATAAAATCCCGACGAAAGTTTTCGGCGAAATGATTCGTCGCACCACGTTCGCCATTGACGCGGAAAATTCGCATTACGCTTTGGGCGGCGTTTTGATGAATTTTACCGGCGATCGCGTTTCGGCAGTCGCGACGGACGGGCGCCGCTTAGCGTTTCAAGAAGGCGTCGCGGAAGCGGTCGGCGAACACGAATCGGAGAACAAAACGATTTTCCCGCCGCGCACCTTGAATTTGATCGAACGCGCGTTCGGCGACGTCGACGAAGCGTTGGTCGCGGTTAACGAAGGACAAGCGTTGATTAAGATCGGTTCGTTTGTTGTTTCCAGCACCTTGATCGACGGGCGGTTCCCGAACTGGCGCGCGATTTTTCCGGACAAGAGCGGACGCAAAAAGGTCGATTTCATCGCGGGCCCGCTTGCGTCGGCGGTTCGTCAAGCGGAGATTGTCGCGTCGGAAAAGAAACCGGGCGTTTGGCTTAATTTTGAACCGGGCAAGGTCGTCGTCGCGGCGGCGGGCGAGGAAATCGGCGAGTCGAGCGTTCAAATTCCGATTTCTTACGACGACGAAAAGACCGCGTTGCGTCTCGACTCGAAGTTTTTGAGCGACTTTTTGCGCTGTCTCGCGCCGGAAGAAACGGTTTCGTTCTATTTTCTTGCGGATAAACCGGCTCTTTTCGAGACTTCCGACGGTTACTCTTACGTCATTATGCCGTTGACTTAAAAAAAACGGGACGCTTAACGATGAAAAGACGGACGTTTATAAGCGCGCTTTGCGGCGGCTTGGCGTTGGAGTTAGGTTGGCGCCGGTCGAGCGCCGCGGTCGACGAATCGGCGCGCTCGACCGCGCCAAAGAAGAGCTGGGCGTTGGAAGTCGCCGATTGGAAACGGTTTGAGTTTTCCGAAAAAAAAATGGGCGTTCCGACGCGGATCGTAATGTACGCGCCGGACGCGGAAACCGCAAACGTCGCCGCGATCGCCGTTTGGAAACGGTTCGACGAGTTGAACGCCGCGCTCTCCGATTACGATTCGGAAAGCGAAATTGTTCGCGTTTGTCGCGAGTCGGGCCAAATGGGCGCGCCGGTCGCGATCAGCGCCGATTTACGGCGAACGTTGGAAGAGTCGCGGCGTTTTTGTTCGTTGACCGGCGGCGCTTTCGACGCGACCGTCGGGCCCGTCGTAAAACTTTGGCGGAGAAGCCGTTATTTCAACGAGCGACCGCCGGAAAAAATCCTCGAAGCGGCGAAAAAAACGGTCGGGCTCGACGGTTGGAAGCTGACCGAAGCGGGGGTCGAAACCGCGCCGGGCGTTCGTTTCGACGTCGGCGGAATCGCGAAAGGTTTCGCGCTCGACGAAGCGTTGGAAACGTTGCGAACGTTTGGGATAGAATCGGCTTTGGTCGACGCGGGGGGCGATTTGCGACTCGGCGCCGCGCCTCCGGGAAAAGACGGGTGGACGATCGGCGTCGCCGGACTCGTAAAGGACGGCGAACCGGCGTTTTATCGAACGTTGGCTAACGTCGGAATCGCGTCGTCGGGGGACGCCAACCGATTTTTGGAAATCGACGGCGTTCGATATTCGCATATTATCGACCCGCGAACCGGCGAACCGTTGACGCGGCGTTGCGTCGCGACGGTCGTCGCCGCCGACGCGACCGCCGCCGACGCGTTGGCGAGCGCCGTTTGCGTTTTGGGCCTCGACGAAACGCCGAAATTGCTCGAACGTTTGAAAAATGTCGACGCAAAAGAAGCGGGGGCGGACGGGCGTTTCGAAAAGCTCGAAACGATTCTTTACCGCGTCAAAAACGACGCGGAACCGCCGTTTACCGCCGAAAAAATCGACGTTTTCGCAACTTCGGGATTTGCCGACGTTGCGAAAACGCGTTGAACGGGACGCGGCGCTTGCGAATCGTTCGCTTTGCGGTATAATAAAAGCGGGGACGCGGCGAACGTCGCGGGCGCGGGAGCGAAGAGCGCCGCGTTAAGCGTCCGGCTAAAACGTTTTGAATTAAACGGTTAATTAAATAAATTCGACTCGAAAGAGCGGCAAACGATGCAGAACCAAGAATCGAAAAACGACGCGCCGGTCGCGCCGACGAAGGAACTTTCCATTCCCGATTTCCAAGCGTTGATTCGCAAAATGTACGTCGAAAAAGACCGCGAACGCGGCGTCGCCGGCACTTTTATGTGGTTGATGGAGGAAGTCGGCGAACTTTCGACCGCGTTGCGCGACGGAACGCAAAAAGAGCGCGAAGAAGAGTTTGCGGACGTTTTCGCTTGGCTGACGACGATTGCGAACGTCGTCGGCGTCGACCTAAATAAAGCGTTGACCGACAAATACGGAACCGGGTGTCCGGGATGCGGAAAGCTCGTTTGCGAGTGTCCCGACTCGGAAAAACCTTGACGGCGCGCTCAAAAGAAACGGCGACGAGGTAATTTTAAAAGACGTTAAGCGAAAATCGACGCGCCGGGCGACGGCGAAACGACGAGCGAGGAAAAAATGAGGCGACGAACGAACGGCAACAAAACCTTACCGACCGCGAACTTGCGGCGCGCGACGATGTTTGCGTTGTTTTGGGCGGTCGCGAGCGCTTTTTCGGCGTCGGCGGCGGAAAGCGACGCGCCGACGGTCGGGAACGCTTTGGAGGCGGTCGCCGTTAACGTCGGTCTCGACGGCGTTTACAAAAACGGGTTTCAAACGCGAATCGTCGCTTCTTGGAAAGGGGAAGCCGCGCGGGTCGAGTTGGAAACGCTCGACTCCGACGGAACGCCGTTCGTCGTCGCGAAGACGCCGACCGTCGACGAAAATCAAGCGGGACGCGCCGAGTTTTCGTCGGTTTTGCCAAAAGCCAACGCTCCGTTGACGTTGCGATGCGTCGCCGCCGACGGTTCCGCGGTTGAGCGAACGTTCGAACCGGGAGCGCGTTCGTCCGATTCGGAAACCGTTTTTACCGCGCCGGCGCCCGCGTCGAAACCGATTTATCTCGTTGTCGGAGAAGGGGATATCGGGCTTGAAGACGCCTTTTCCGCGTTGCGTTGGAGCGAAGCGCGTCGTCCGACGGTCGTTCGGCTTGATTCGCTCGACCAAGCGCCGACCGATCGGCGGTCTTACGAAGCGGTCGAGCGATTGATCTTGACGACGACTAATCCGGAGATTTTCGCCGGACGCGGCCCGACCGACCCGAAAATCGTCGCGATCGAGCGTTGGCTCGAGCGAGGAGGGGACGTCGTGTTGCTCGCCGGAGCGGAATCGATTCCGCTGTTGAAAGAAGACGGCGCTCTTTTCGCGTTTTCTCCGGGCGCGCGGGTCGCCGACGCGGCGCACGAGTTCCGCGTCGTCAACTCGTTGTTGTCGAATTTGGAAGGCGTTAAGAATCTTGCGATGACCGGGTCGAAGTCGTCGCCTTACCTGCGCGTTCCGGTCGTTTCCGAATTGAAATCGAACGCCGTCGTCGGGATGTTGGAAGCGGAAACGCCTCTTTTCGTCGAGCGTCCGGTCGGGTTGGGAACGGTCGCCTTTTTCGCCGCCGACTTGGCGACGCCGCCCTTTTCGAGTTGGACGGGACGCGGAGTTCTTTGGGCGAAGATTTTAGGAATCGCTTCTTCCGGAGCGGCGACCGCCGCCGACGCGCCGGTTTACGTTAAACGGGGTTATCGCGATATTTCCGGACAATTAAGAAGCGCGAACGACGTTTTCGACGGCGTCGCGGCGCCGTCTTTCGCGTTGGCGCTTCTTTTAGCGTTTGTTTATTTGTTGGCGGTCGGCCCGTTCGATTGGTTTTTGGCGAAAAAAGTCTTCAAACGTCCGTCGACGACTTGGGCGACGTTTCCGGCGTTCGTTCTTTTGTTCGGCGCGTTGGCCGTTTGGACGACGAGCGCGACGCGAACAAGCGAACCGCGTTTGAATCAAATCGACTTAATCGACGTCGACGTCGAAAGCGGCGTCGTTCGCAACGTCTCTTGGTTCGGGCTCTATTCGCCGCGAGACGGTCGCCGCGACTTGACGTTCGGCGCGGGCGCCGCGTCGGCGTTCGGAAAAGACGCGAAATTTGTCGAAGCACCGTCGGCGACGTTGACGCCGCTGACCCTTTCCGGAAACGGCGTCGGCGGAGCGGAGCAACAAACCTTTGCGCCGCGCGTTTGGGACTCCCCGTATTCGGGCGACGCGTCCGACGATTCGACGGCGAGTTTAAAAAACGTTCCGTTTTTGGCGCGGTCGAGCAAAAGTTTCGTCGGACGTTGGACGGGACGTTTGGCGGAATTGCCGCGCGGCGACCTTTACGACGACGGGCTTGGCTTGCGCGGAACGATCGTTAATCCGCTCGACGTTCCGATTTACTCGGCCTTCGTTCTTTACGACGGCGGGGCGTATTCGTTGGGGACGCTCGCGCCGGGCGAAACGAAACTCGAGCGTTCGGCGATTCGGCTCGAAGCGCGCCGCGTTCTCAACGAACATCGAAGTTCGGTTCCGACCGAGCGCGCCGAACGTTGGAACTCGACCGATTACAACGCCGGTTCGCGTCGCGTTCCGTACATTTTGCGCGCCGCGTCCTTTTACGATCTCGGCGGCGGACTCGAAACTTACGGGCTTGAAAAGCGACTCCAAGGCGACGTCGACTTGAGCGATTTGATCCGTTGCGGACGCGCCGTCGTTTACGGGACGGTCGTCGACCCGGAAGCCGAAAAATATCGACCGCTTGAAAACGGCGCGAAGTCGGGGAGCGGATCGGCGAAGGGGAAATCGGACGCGGAATTCGCCGTCGAAAAGTTCGGGACGTTCGGGTCGAGCGACGAGTTGACGCCGACCGTCGCGTCTTCGACGGAAAACGGCGACGCCGTCGCGCCGTCGAAAAGAACGGTCGTCGTTCGCTTGGCGTTGCCGTTGCGTCGCGGCGCGGCGCCGGGGGAAGAGCGGTAACGTTGCGAGCGTTGAAAACAACGTTGAGGAAATAAAAAAAGCCGAATTAAGAGGCGAGCGAAATAAGAAAGAAATTGGATCGCGTTCGATGATTAAAACCGAAGATTTAACGAAGCAATACGGAAAACTTTTCGCGTTGAAAAATTTAACGCTCGAGTTGAACGAAGGCGACCTTTTCGGCTTCATCGGCCCGAACGGTTCCGGCAAAACGACGACGATGAAGATGCTCGCGACGCTTCTGCAGCCGACTTATGGCGAAGCGTATGTTTGCGGACTCTCGATTTACACGAAACCGAAGGAAATTCGCCGCTTGATCGGCTTTATGCCCGACTTTTTCGGCGTTTACGACGATATGAAGGTGATCGAGTATCTCGAGTTTTTCGCGGCGGCGTACCGAGTGCGGGGCGAAGCGCGGCGCAAAATTTGCAACGAGGTTCTCGAACTCGTCGACTTGGGGTACAAGCGGGAAGCGTTGGTAACGAGCTTGAGTCGCGGGATGACGCAACGGCTCGGCTTGGCGCGCGTTTTGTTGCACGACCCGCAAGTTTTGCTCCTCGACGAACCGGCCAGCGGGCTCGACCCGCGCGCTCGCATCGAAATTCGCGAGTTGCTGAAACGTTTGGGCGGTCGCGGCAAAACGATTATGGTCTCGAGCCATATTCTCCCGGAATTGGCCGACGTTTGCAATAAAGTCGGGATTATCGAGCGCGGCGAACTCCTCGTCGACGCTCGCGTCGAGGACGTGATGAAGCGCGTTCGCGATCAAGTCGTCGTGTTGGTCGAGTTAGCCGAGCCGAAAGACGAGAAGTTCGGGAAGAAAATCGACGAATGCGCGAAATTCCTGACCGACGACGCGGTCGTCGAGTCGGTCGAAAAGACGAAAAACGACGCGCTTCGGGTGTTGATCGAAAAGGGGAAAGGGCTCGACGATTACTCCGCGTTGTTGACGCGGCTGATCGAGCGCGGTTTCCGGATTCGTTCTTTCCGCGAAGAGGAAGTGAACCTCGAAACGGCGTTTATGACGCTGACGCGCGGGATTACCGCTTAAAATCATTGGAAAAACGCTTTTAAACGGCGCCGGTTCCTTGGCTCGCTTCCGTCGCCGTCGACTTATCGCGGCAAGACTTTTCGCAAAAAGGAACGGAACGAATGAAACGTTGGGGCTTGAGCGCGGCGTTGGTCGCGAGTTTGGGATTGAGCGCGGACGTCGCGTCGGCGCAGCGCGTTACGTTGAAACCGGCGCCGGAAAAGGCGAGCGTCGAAAAGATGGCTTCGCCGAAAAAAGGGACGGAAAAAACGGAAGTCGCGCCGCAAAAGGAAGCGGAGAAGAAATCGGCGACCCGAAAAAACTCGACGACGGTCAAGCCGAACGTCGACGCCGGGATTTTAACGCCGCCGCCGACGGCGCCGCTCGAACCGCGAACGCCGCAAGAACTCGACGCGAAATATCCGGTCGTGCCGGACGCGCTCCGAATGACGCTTGAAGAATTGATTCCGACGAAGGAATTGCGCGACGTTCGGGTTTTGAAGGCGATGGCGCGGATTCCGCGCGCGGAGTTCGTTCCTAAAGAATTTCGCGAATACGCTTATCAAGACGCCGCGCTTCCGATCGGCGACGGGCAAACGATCTCCGCGCCCTTTATCGTCGCGTATATGACGGAAATGTTGGATCCGCAGCCGACCGACCGCGTTTTGGAAATCGGGACGGGAAGCGGGTATCAAGCGGCGGTTTTAAGTTGCTTGGTTTCCGAAGTTTATTCGATAGAAATTGTCAAAAATCTCGGTCGCCGCGCCGCCGAAACGCTGAAAAAGCTCGAATACGACAACGTCTTCGTGCGCGTCGGCGACGGGTACCAAGGTTGGCCGGAAGCCGCGCCGTTCGATAAAATTATCGTTACCTGTTCGCCGGAGGACGTCCCGCAACCGCTCCTCGATCAACTCAAAGAGGGGGGAAAGTTGATTATTCCGGTTGGCGAGCGGTATCAGCAATACTTTGTTCTTTGCGAAAAGAAAGACGGCAAGATCGAGCGCAAAGAGCTGATTCCGATCTGTTTCGTTCCGATGACCGGCGAAGCGGAGGAAAAGCGCGTCGACCTTCCTGATCCGGCGAAACCGAGCGTCGTCGGCGGCGGTTTCGAGGAAATCGTTCGCTCCGCGCTCGTCGCGTCGCGTGAAAATGGGAAAGATGGTCAAGACGAAGCGTCCGCGCAAGAAAGAGAAGCGAAAAGCGACGATTCCGCCGATAAAAAAGACGAGAAGTCGAACGAATTGGAGATCGAACTTCCGCCGCGTCTTCCGACGCCGGTCGGTTGGTACGCGACGCGGAACGTTTACGTCGCCGAACGGGACGACGCGCCGGAGGGAAGCAGGGTTTGCGTTTGCGACAACGCTTCGGTGAAGGAAGAACATCGCAAAAAAGACCGCAACGAAGCGCGCTTCGCGGCGGCGACGCTTCCGGAAAACCGTCGGGAACTTTCGAGCGATTTTGCGAATCTAAAAGAGCGTCAGCGCGAGCGGGAAATGTACTGTCATTTGAGGCAGTTTGTCCCGGTCGACGGAACGAAAGTGAAGAAAATCGTTCTGACCGGCAAGGCGCGCGCGCTCGACTTGCAAGCGACCGAAGGCCGACAAACGGTTCCGTTAGCGCGAATCGTTTTTTTCGATCGCAACCGCAAGCCTATCGCCGACGAAATCCTTTGGGCCGCGTCCGCCGGAACGTTCGACTGGCGCGAAATGAGCGAAGAGATCGCCGTGCCGCGTCGCGCGACCGAAGCGTCGTTGCAAATCGGGATTCTCGAAGGCGTCGGAACGGTCGAACTCGACGCGATCGAGCTGAAAGATAAGTTCGAAAAGACCGAACGCGGGAATCGACGCCGAGATTAACGTCGACGTCGGCGAAATAATCGAGAAAATCGACAAAAAAAGTAGAAGATGCGCGAAATCTACTTGACGCCGACGCGAAAATATGAAAAAATAAGAAACGTAACGAGCGAGCGTCGCCGGCTTTGAAACTTTAATTGAAGGAACGGAAAATAAAATGACGGCGAATAAAATCGACGACGCTTTTGGCGCCGGGCCGTTGAGCGAACGTTTTGACGAAGCGTATGCTTTTGCTTCCGAGCTTCATCGCGAACAGTTGCGCAAAGTCGGGCGCGTTCCGTATTTGTCGCACTTGCTCCGCGTCGCGGGGCTCGCGCTCGATTTCGGCGCGTCCGAAGACGTCGCGATCGCCGCGCTCCTGCACGACGCGGTCGAAGATTGCGGCGGAATGGAGACCGAAGCGATTATTCGCGAGCGGTTCGGCGATTTCGTAGCCGACGTAGTGTTGGAAACGTCCGACTCGACGACCGCCGACGCGAACCGCAAGGCGCCTTGGCGCGAACGCAAGGAAACGTATTTGGCGCATTTGCGAACCGGTTCCGAGGCCGCGGTTCTCGTGAGCGGTTGCGATAAGCTCGACAATATAACGTCCTTGACTCGAGCGATGGAAATCGCGGGGAACGAGGCGACGTTGTCGCGTTTCAAAGGCGGCGCGAGCGATTTGATTTGGTATTACGAATCGGTCGCCGCGGTTTTGAAAGAACGCGGCGTTTTGGTCGCCGCCGAATTAAGCGCCGCGATTGAACGCTGGAAAGAAAATTTGCGGCGTAGCGAAGAATAATTTCGCGGAGAAAAAATCGCCAAATTCAAGACCGAGCGCAACAAAAAGACGCAAGGTGAAAGAATTGTGGCAAACGCGAGGGGTTAATCTTAACGCTTAACGTCGCGCGTCCGCTAAAACGAGTTTTAAGGTGGAAAAATAACGTTTTTTTGTCTTTTTCTGAGAAAAAAGCCCAAAAAAAGCAGAAAAAGACTTGCCAAAAGCAAAAAACGAGTGTAAAATAATAGAAAATAGAGCGGATAGTATCGCGCGACGAATAAGGAACCGAGCGTTCTCGATTTGCGCGCCCCACCCTCCGGTTGCCGTCTAAGGATTTTAGGTGAAAAAATGAAACGTACCTTGATGATGTTGGTTGCGGTCTTCGTTATGGCGACCGTCGCGTCGGTTCAAGCCGCCGACGTTAAAGTTGAAATTAAAGAACGCGACGCTAATCAAAAATTGGTTCCGGCGCAAAATCTTAAATATTCTGTTTCCAACGCCGACGGCGCGATCGTTGCCGACGGTGAAACGTCCGAATTTGCGATGGACGCGACGGAAGGAACTTACGAACTGACTGTCGAACAAAAGAAAGCCGAGCGCGTTCGTTACGGCGCCGCCGCGTTTGTCGTTCCGGCTAAAGGCGATGAGTTTGTCTTCGAACTGACCGATTCCGGTTTGAAATTGGTTAAAGAAGACGACGACAAAGCCGCCGTCGTTATTCCGCGCGCTCCGGTTGCGAATACCGCGCTTCGTCCGGTTCCGCAACTTCCGCCGCAAGTTCCGACCAGCGGCGTGGTGTACGGCGGCAATAACTGGGGCGTTCTCGGTTTGGTCGGCGGTTTGGTCGCGACGGCGATCGCCCTCGGCGTCGACGACGATTGCCCGTGCCCGGTTACTCCGTGCCAACGTTAATAACGGAGTTTATTAAGCGTTAAAAAAGAGTCGAGCGATCGACTCTTTTTTTATTTCTTGGCGCGCGAGGAAAAAAGACGAGCGACGCCGGCGGCGCTAAAAATAATAGGAAAAAGCCTGAAAAAAAGTAAAAATTTTTCCAAAAAATTTTAAGCGGAATACGTCGTTTGAAGTTTGGTTATTTTGCGTATCTTACTTAAAGTCTTGATATTACATATACGATTTGTTTTCGCTTAAGCGGGTAGTTTTCTTATTTTTAGCGTTATAGATTGCCAGGCTTGTCTATTTTGTTGAACGCGAAGAACAAACGAGACGCGACGGGGCAACGGCGTAAGAAAAAGGAAGAATATCGGCGTTTGGAAAAGATGAAATAGCGACGCGGGCGCGCGCCGTAATTCCTCTTTTCGAGATGGAAAGCGTTTTGTATAATAAAACAAACTTAAAAAACGTTCGAAGCGCGGCGGAACGACGGCAAGGGTCGCGCGCCGTTAGTTGAACGCGCGGCGTCGTCGAGCGTCGCCGTCGCGCAATAGAGTCGTAACGAGGAATTGGGATGGATAAAATAATTACTGAGAACGGTTCGCCGAACAATTCTCCGCAATGGAACGGCGGCGCTTCGGATTCGTCGTCGACGCGCGGCGGCGCGCCGAAGGCGACGAAAAGAACGCGCGGCGAACGCGGCGGCGGAGCGTGGATGGAGCGCCAACGCGCCGACGTTCCGCGAGGCCCCGCGCCGCAACTCGGCGGAGCCGGAATGGGCGAGCGCGATTTAAATTTCTTCGATATTTTAGGGATTGTGCGGCGCCAGTTCTGGATCGTTATTTTGATGACGATCGTCGGCGGCGCGTTGGCGGTTTATAAATACACCGTGACGCCGAAAGAGTACGAGTCGAGCGTGGAATTGTATTTCCCGTCGGCGAGCGCGTCGGCGCTTCTGCGTTCTTACGACCAAACGAGCGCCGCGAGCAACCAAACGAAAATCGACAACTTGGAAACGCTTTCCACGGTTATCGTCAGCGACGTTATTTTGGAACCGGCGAGCGACGCATTGTTGGGGAAATATAGCGCCGACGCGGCGTATTTCGTAAGAAGGTTTGATTCGCAAGTCGAGGCGAGCGCGAGACTCGTCGCGGAAACTAAAGGTCTCGCGCCGGAAGCGCAAGAAAACGAAGCGAACGTCGAAAACGACGGCGCCGTTGAAACCGAAAACGTCGCCGAAGAAGTCGCGAACGACGCAACGCAAGCCGAAGCGCGCGGTTCCTCCGTCGCCGCGAAAGAAGAGCGACGGAAAAAAGCGATCGCCATCGGCATGCTGCGTAAAATGCTTTCCGTCAAAAAAGGCGGTAACGGGCGCGAGTTGAAAGACGCGAACGTTATTACGGTCTCTTGCGTTACGTTGGACCCGGAAGAAGCGCAGTTGATCGTTCAAGTCGTCGTCGACGAGTTCCAGAAATATTTCCACGCGACGTACAACAACAAAAGCGAGTTTGTGCGCAAGGAAATCGAAAAGCATCAAGCCGCGTTGCACGTCGAAATCGAAGAGAAAACGCGCGAATTGCTCGACTTGGTGAGCGCCGCTAAAATCACTCACTTGGGGAACGAAGAAAACAACCCGCTTTTGGCGCGTTTGGTTAGAATGAGCGAAGACCAAGTCGCTATCGACCTCGAGATTATGAAGTGGCAAACGCGTTTGAATAGTCTCGAAGACGCGTTGATGGGGCGCGATATTAAAGACGTCCCGACGCACGAAATTATTTCGATGTTAGGGTCTAGCGACAACGACACGGTTTTGACGCAAATGTTGAACACTGCGCGCGGTTCGCAAGACACGGAAACGCTTTCCGCCGGTATGATGGCCACTACGGCTCGTCAACGCGCGGAAGAAGAAGTGGCCAAGGTGAAAGCCGAATTGTCGGCCGAAGGGCTCAAGTACGCGGATTCGCACCCGAAGATTATTGAACTTGAAAAAAGGTTGGCCCTGAGCGAAGAACACTTGGCGACGACGATGGAGAACATCAGCGACGTCGGCTCGATCGGCACGATTAATTATCCCGAGTTCTTCCAAGGCTACGTCAACGCCGTGCGCCAAAAAATCGCCGAGCTGAGCGAAATTCAAATGAAGACGGAAGAGTATATGCACTCTTACGACCCGGAAGTCCGTCAAATGAACGAATATCGCGAAGAGTTGGCGGCGAAACGGGTCGCGCTCGAATCGCTTAAAACGATGCACCAAAACTTTGTGCAAAGTTTGGAAAGCCTCGCGCTCGTCAGCAACGTCGACGAACACGAGTTGCGCGTCGCGGAACCGAGCTTGAATTACGTCGCGGTTTACCCGAGTTTGATTAAATTCGCGTTCGTCGGGTTCGCGCTTGGTTTCGTCGTCGGGTTCGGGTTGGCGTACTTGGTCGACGTGTGCGACGCGACGTTCCGCTCGCCGAGCGAAATCGCCCGAACGCTTCGCGTTCCGATTTTGACGCAACTGCCGTCCTTCAAGAACGTTTTGAAAGACGCGACGCCGAAAAAGAAGAAGGAAGCGCGGGAAGCTCGCAAACCCGACCCGGAATTGCTCGCTTACTATACCCCGAACGCCCCGGCGTGCGAAGTGTTCCGTCAAATCCGAACGCGACTCTTCAACCAACCGTCGAACGGTCGCGGTCGCGTCGTGTTGAACACGAGTCCGCACCCGAGCGACGGGAAGACGATGTTCTTCTCGAACCTCGCCGTAAAGATTGCCGAAACGGGCAAGCGCGTTGTTTTGCTCGACTGCGACTTGCGCAAGCCGGACGTTCACAAGTGGTTCGGGTTGGATAACAAAGAGGGCGTTTCGAACGTGTTGAACGGCGACGCGACGCTCGAATCCGCGTTGCGAACGACGCCGGTTAAGAATCTGACCGTCGTTACCGCCGGGACGCGGCGCAAAAACCCGGCCGAGTTGATCGCGGGCGCCGAGTTCGACGCGTTGCTTGAAGAGTTGCGCGCCAACTTTGACGTCGTCTTGATCGACTCCCCGCCGACCTTGTACGTTTCCGACGCCGCGTCGATGGCGACTCGCGTCGACGGCGTTACCTACGTCTTCCGGGTTCGCCGTCGCGGGCGTCCGGACGTCGTCGCCGGGATCAAATCCTTGGCGGAAGTCGGCGCGAACATTATCGGCTGCGTCGTCAACTGCCACGCTAAACACCGATTCTACAACGAATTTGCCGAAGAAAGCCAAAGCGGCGACTACGGCTACGGTTACGGTTACGGCGGCGGTTACGGGGCCGGTTACGGTTACGGCGGCGGCTACGGCTACGGTTCGGGCTACGGGGCCGGTTACGGTTACGGCGCGGGTTACGGGGCCGGTTACGGTTACGGCGCGGGCTACGGGGCCGGTTACGGTTACGGGGCCGGCTACGAAGACGACGAACCGAGCGATTCGAAGGATTCCGCCGCCGGTTGACGCGTTGCGAACGGCGCAAACGGAGCGGGAAGCGAGGTTTCCTAAGGAATTTTTGGGAAAATATCGCGTCCGCTCCTTGCGTCGACGGCTAATTCGCTTTATATTGATAGCGTAAGGCGCCGACGTTGCGTTTTGGCGCCGGATAACGGAAGACGTTCGAGGGCGGTCGCTTTGGGGCGAACGTTGCGAGCGTCTTTTGCGCCGCTTTCCGCGCGTCGGTCGGCGGGCCTTGTTTCACCGATTACCAAACGAAAGTATCGATTATGTCGACGGAAGAAATTTTATTCGACGTCGAGGACCGAATGGACAAAGCGGTCGCTCGACTTCGCAAAGGGTTGACCGGCGTCCGCACCGGGCGCGCGAACCCCGGGTTGGTCGAAGGCGTTAAAGTCGTCGCTTACGGTTCGGAAATGCCGCTCAAGCAGATCGCGACGATCGCTTGCCCGGAACCGCAACAAATCTTGATTCGTCCGTTCGACGTCGGAACGTTGAAGGACATTGAGAAGGGGATTATCAACTCCGAACTCGGGTACGCGCCGAACAGCGACGGCAAAGTCATCCGCTTGAACATTCCGCCGCTCTCGACCGACGTGCGTCGCAAAATGGCGAAAATGATCAGCGAACTCTGCGAAGAGTGCAAAATCGCCATCCGCAACGTCCGTCGCGACGGCAACAAACAAGTCGACGCCGAGGAAAAAGCGAAGGCGATTTCCGAAGACGAACGCGACGACGCGAAGGAATCGATTCAAGAGTTGACGAAAAAGTACGAAGAAATGGCGACCGAGTTGGCCAAAAATCGCGAAAAAGACGTGATGGAAGACTAACGTCGGCGCGTCGAATCTTCGACGGCGGCTCGAAACGTCGCGACAAACCGCGCGGAGCGGAGCGTCGCGACGTTTTTTTCTTGAAACGACCGAAAATTTCCGATTTTTCGATTGTCAACGCCGGGAATCTTTGCTAAAATAGCGAAAGGGTCGTTTTCGCGCCGGAATCGCGGGGCGAGCGACTCGTCGATAATTGTTCGGCGCTCGTCGGCGTCGAAACTTTAAAAAGAACGTAACGTCGAGCGCAGCGCCGGCGGTTCGCGTTTTTTAAGGGGATTGTCGGACGCGCTTTTCTTGAATCGCGATTTTATGGGCCGTTTGGGGCCGAATAATATCCTTTTCTCGTCGCGTTGGGCGTCGGCGTTTGAGTCGGCGTTCGCGGGCGACGTTTGGTTGGCGTTCGACGTTCTCCGGGGAACGCTCCGCGGCGTCGCGCAAACGCGCGAGGATATTCGGGTGAATTCTATTGTAACGGCAATTTCGACCTTGGGCGCGGCGCTCCTGTCGGGCGGCGGCGTCTTTTTCGGTCTGCAATATATGAACAAGCTCCGCCAACGAGAAGCGGAGGACGAAGCGAACGACGTCGTGCGCCGCGCTAAGCTCGACGCCGAGAATTTCCGTCGCGAAGCGGAAATCGAACTTAAAGAAAAGGGAATGCGCCAAAAGGAGGAGTTGGAAAACGAAAAACGAGCGGCGCGAGCGGAGCAAAACGAAAAGGAACGGCTGCTCGACAAGCGTCAAGACGTTCTCGACCAACAGGCGGACGAGTTGCGCAAACAGGAAAAAAAGGTCGAGGCGACGCGGCGCGAGTTGACCGAGAAAATTGCGCGTCAAGCGGAGTTGAACGCCGAGCTGGAACAAAAAATCGCCGCGCAAGAACAGGTCTTATACGACCTTGCTAATCTTTCGAAAGAAGAGGCGAAAGATATTATCCTGAAAAAACTCGACCAAGAATTGATCGAGGAACAGGGCGCGCTGATTTTGAAACACGAAAAACAAACGGCGGAGCGTTGCGAAGAACAGGCGCGAGAAACGCTTCTGCTGGCGTTGCAACGATACGCCGCGGCGCACACCGCCGAATCGACGACCAGCACGGTCGACATTCCGAACGACGATATGAAGGGGCGCGTGATCGGTCGCGAAGGGCGCAATATCCGCGCGTTTGAAAAGGCGACCGGCGTCGACGTGATTATCGACGACACGCCCGGCGTCGTGATCGTGAGCGCTTTCGACGCGATTCGTCGCGAGGCGGCGCGCTTGACGTTGACGCGGTTGATTGCGGACGGTCGGATTCACCCGTCGCGCATCGAGGAAGTGTACGAGCAAACGCACCGCGAAATTCAGGCGTTTATTCAGCGGGCCGGCGTCGAGGCGTGCCAAGAGGCGGACGTTCACGGCTTGAACGACCGCGTGGTGAACCTGCTCGGGCGCTTGTATTTTCGCACGAGTTACAGTCAGAACGTGTTGCGGCACTCGATCGAAGTCGCGTTTTTGGCCGGAATGATGGCGGTCGAAATGGGCTTGGACGAGAAGTTGGCGCGACGTTGCGGGCTCCTGCACGATCTCGGAAAGGCCGCCGACCACGAATTGGAAGGCGGACACCCGAAAATCGGCGCGAATATTTTAAAACGTTACGGCGAACCTGCGGAGGTCGTGCAGGCGGCCCTGAACCACCACGACGATCCGCGAATCGCCGACCCTTACACGACGATCGTCGCGGCGGCGGACGCGTGCAGCGCGGCGCGACCGGGCGCCCGTCGCGAGACGTTGGAACATTACGTCAAGCGAATGGAGGAGCTGGAAAAGATTGCGATGGAATTCCCGTTTGTGGAGCAGGCTTACGCCGTGCAGGCGGGCCGCGAAATGCGCGTTCTGGTGAATCCGCTCTTGACGACGGACGAAGTCGCCGCGAAGACGTGCCGCGACGTCGTGCAAGCGTTGACGGAGCGTCTGCAGTTCCCCGGCGAAATTAAGGTAACCGTTATCCGCGAAACCCGAACGACCGAAATCGCGAAGTAAGCGGCGGTTAGCGTTGGGACGATAAAATAAAACCCCGCCCGCGTTCTTGGGGAGCGCGGGCGGGGTTTTTTATTGGAAATTAGCGGCGTTAAATCACATTTCTTCGAGCGCGTGATCCATTTTGTCGCGTTTCGTCTCCATATAGAAACGGTTGTGTTTGTTGCACGGCGCGACGAGCGGAACTTGCTCCACGACGCTCAAATCGAAACCGTCGTAAACGAACGCTTCGACCTTTTTCGGGTTGTTCGTCATCAGGCGAACTTTATGCAAGCCCAAGTCTTTCAAAATTTGGATGCCGACGCCGTAGTCGCGTAGGTCGACGCCGTGCCCGAGCGCGAGGTTCGCTTCGCACGTGTCCATTCCGCCGTCTTGCAATTTGTACGCCTTAATCTTTTCCGTTAAACCGATGCCGCGCCCCTCTTGCGGGAGGTAAACCAACACGCCGACGCCGCCTTCGTCTTGAATCTTTTTCAGCGCCAAGTGGAGCTGGTCGCCGCAGTCGCAACGCAACGACGCGACCAAGTCGCCGGTGAAGCACGACGAGTGCAAACGAACGAGCGGCGCTTCTTGCGAAGAAAGGTCGCCGTAAACGATCGCGATCGGCTCGCCGTCTTCGTATTTGATTTTATAAGCGAGAATCTTACCGTCGCCGTATTTCGTCGGCAGGTTCGCCTCCGCGACGCGCTCGACGATCTTTTCGCGTTGACGGCGGTACTTGATCAGTTCGGCGACCGAAATAATTTTCAAGCCGAATTTCTCCGCCATTTCGAAAAGCTCTTCCGTCGTCGCGCGGTCGCCGGTTTCGTCGAGAATTTCCGTCAACAGACCCGCCGGGAAAAGACCGGCTAAGCGCGCCAAGTCGACCGCCGTTTCGGTGTGCCCGGCGCGACGCAAAACGCCGCCTTCCTTCGCTTCCAACGGGAACAAGTGCCCCGGGCGCACGAAGTCGGAAATTTGCGAGTTCGGGTCGGCCAGCGCGCGAACCGCCGTCGCTTTTTCTTGCGCGGTGATCCCGGTGCGGGCGGTTTTATGGTCGACCGGAACGGTGAACGCCGTTTGAAGCGGCGCGGTGTTGTCCTTCACCATTTGCGTTAAGTTGAGGCGGCGGCAAGTATCCGGCAGGAGCGGAACGCACGTTTGCCCGCGCCCGTGTTTCAGCATAAAGTTGACGTGTTCCGGCGTCGTTTTTTCGGCGGCGCAGATGAAATCGCCTTCGTTTTCGCGGTCTTCGTCGTCCATAACGATAACGATTTCGCCATTTTTGAACGCTTCGATCGCTTCTTCGATCGTGTTGAGTCGACTGGTCATAACGCTTCCTTCCAAACGAGAGGGCCCGACGGGAACGGCTCGGTCGCGCTTCGTTTTGAAAAACGGCGAGCGAGCGAAAATTTTTATCCTTATTATTATAGCGCCTAGCGGAGTTTTGTTAAGGGGAAGCGAAGCGATTAACGGCGAAGTAAGGCGGAGATAACTCGAATGGGCGATAAAAGAAAAAGGTTGGGGTAAATGGGTAAAATGAAAAGGTTGGCGCGTCGTCTTTTTTTAGATTTTTCTAAAAAACGCCGGTTTTTTCGGCGTTCGGGGGGGTGAAATTTCCGTTCCGACGATGTATAATAAGTTTTTCTCTCCGTCGCGGCTCGACCGAAATTTTTGGCGCCGACCGCGTCGCCTTCGTCGGCATTTTTCTCGTTTCTTGTCGGAAGCGGCGAGAGCGAGTTTTTTTGAAAGGAGCTACCCGTGCTCGACGCGAAAAACGATCATTATCCGGTTCACTATATCAACCCGACCGTCGATTTGACGAAAATTAAGCACGTCGCCTTCGATATGGACGGCACGATTTACAAGGGCGGCACGCTCTTCGAATTCACGCCCGGCGTCTTCGAAACGCTCGAAAAGCTCGGGATCGGGTACACCTACCTGACGAACAACTCGTCGAAAAGCGCGAAGGATTACCTCAAAAAGATTTTGAGCTTGAATCTCAAAGCGACGCCGGACAACGTCTCGACTTCCGCGACGGCGACGTATTTCTTCCTCCGCAAAAATTACCCGAACGTCAAGAAAGTTTACGTCCTCGGGACGGCGTCGCTCCGCGAAGAGTTCGCCGAACAAGGGTATACGCTGATCGACGAATACAACGAAAAAGACGAGCCGGATTTGGTCGTCGTCGCGTTCGACACGACGCTCACCTACGACCGCCTCTGCAAAGCGACGTACTGGATCGGCAAGGGCAAACCGTATGTCGCGACGCACCCGGACACCGTCTGCCCGACCGACCAAGAAACGATTCTCGTCGACTGCGGCGCCGTTCAAGCGTTGATTGAAAACGTTACCGGTCGCAAACCGGAAGCGGTTCCGGGCAAACCCGACCCGGCGACCATCGGCGGCGTGATGGATAAATACGGCCTCGAACGCGACGAAATTATGATGGTCGGCGACCGTATTTACACCGACCTCGAAATGGCCCGTCGCGCCAAGATTCCGGGCGTCCTCGTTCTCACCGGCGAAGCGACGCTCGAAACGCTCAAAGAAGCCGGGTGGACGCCGGAACTCGTCCTCGACGATATTTCCGTCCTCGCCGACTTGCTCGTCGAAGCAAAAACGAAGAAAAAGTAAAAATACGCGGTTTGCGTAAAACGGCGAAACGCGACGCTCTCTCTCGACGGCGAAAAATCGAGCGGGCGGGGGCGCCGGAGGCGTTTTGTTCCGTTTTTTAGAAAATTTTCGTCGCAATTTTAAAATAAGGAAAGAGAATTTATGTCTTCTCCGCAACTCGCAAACTCCGCGACCCCGCAACCGGCGCGCCCCGACTCGCAATATGAATATTGGCGTTGGCGCATCCTGTTCGGGACGATGATCGGGTACATTTTCTTCTACTTCGTTCGCAAATCGATCACGATGGCGATGCCGGGCCTCGAAGAGGTCGGCGTTACGAAGACGACGCTCGGTCTTTTCTTGACG
>JAGBDD010000164.1 GCA_017937685.1 Thermoguttaceae bacterium
CGGCGATTCTTTCATTAATATATAATAGTCGTTCGCGGAAATTTTTCAAGGACGGCGCCGACGCGA
Source organism: Thermoguttaceae bacterium (assembly GCA_017937685.1). Taxonomy (GTDB): domain Bacteria; phylum Planctomycetota; class Planctomycetia; order Pirellulales; family Thermoguttaceae; genus RUG369. The sequence goes on from JAGBDD010000164.1 coordinate 67, forward strand.
TTTTTCGAGTCGGCGCGATTTGGCGGGTTGGAGGGACGGGGAGAAACGCGGCGTTTGAAAGGGACGCGGCGTTTAAAGAAAACGCGGCGTTTAGGCAAGTTGGGCGGTTTGTGTCGTTTGAGCGACGTCGGGGCGTTATTTCGGCGTTTCGGACGGGGCGAGCGTTTCGTCGAGGAAGGCGAACGCGTCGAAAGCGGCGGCGCGACCGTCGGTCGTTTCGACGACGAACCGCGTTCGGAGCGAGTCGGCGTTCGGCGCAAGACGCGTCGGGTCGAAAACGACCGGAACGACGAGAACGAACGGCGCGGCGGATTCGGCGTCGGGGACGGGATCGACCGTCGGGTTCGGCGCGGGCGCGTCGGGGATTCGGGCCGAAAACGCGGCGTCCGGCGACTCGACCCGAGCGAGCGAAAACGGTCGGCTCGACGCGACGACGACGTTCTTAACGACCGGCGCGCCGGAGCGGAACGCCGAGAAATTCAGCGTCGACGGCGAAACGGAAAGACCGGGGCGAACCGTTCCTTCGACCGAAAGAGTCGTCGGCGCTCGACGCGTCGAACCGTCCGACCAAAGGGAAACGACCGCGTCGAACGGCCCGACCGGCGCGCTTTCGTCGACCGAAACGACGAGCGGCGTCGCGAGTTCCGCTCCGGCTTGGCGCGGCTCTTCGAGTCGAACCGAAACGAACGGCGTCGACGATTCGGCGCGAACGATTCGTTCGTCGAGGGGCGCGAAAACGACCGCTCGGCGAAGGCGTTTCGACGCGTTTTCCGGCGTCGGGAGTTCGTCGACGAGGAAGTTCAAACGAGGCGGCTCGACCCGAACGTCGTCGACGATAACGGCGCGAACGCGGAGCGGAATTTCGACGCGTTCCGGGCGGCTTTCGGCGGCGAAGTAAACGAAAACGGTCGCGTCGCGAACGCCGGTAAAACGAACCGCGTCCAACTCGACGACGACCGACGCGCCGGCGCCGGGAACGAACGTCTTTTGTTTCGGAACGAAAACGCGAACGCAACCGCAGCTCGCGCGGGCGCCGAGGAGTCGAATCGGCTCGCTCGAAACGTTGACGAACGGAAAGGCGCGGCGAGCGAACGAACCGCGCGGAACGTTTTGGAAATTTTGCTCCGTTTGAGCGAAAAACGTTCGAGAAAACGCTCCGCCTTGCGCGAAACCTTGCGGTAAAGGAGCGGAACCGGTAAAAATAGCGAAAACGGCGAAAATAAATAAGACGGAAACGGCGGATTTTACGCGGCGCATCGGGCGGCCCTTTCGATTGTTGAGCGGGAAAACGAACGGTTCGGCAAAGTTTTCGGTTTTAGATTTTACGTCGTCGACGTTGCGACCGGGAAAATCGGCAAAGTTTGCCGCCGTCGCCTTTGCCGACGAACGCTCGACGGGATGCGTCGCGAGAACGACTCCATTAATATAAAAGGGAAAAAGCGGGAACGAACGTCGCCGACGCAGCGCGGCGCGTTATCTTCGTTAAAATCGAAACGTTCGACCGAAAAATCGACGCGTTCTAAAATTTCGGGACGGCGAACGTCAACTTTTTCGACGGCGACGGTCGACAAAGCCGATAACCGCGCGCAGTAGGAGCGGCGTTTGGAGTTTTTTGGGCGAAAATCTTTCGAGAACGCTCGAAAACGTCGAACCCGCCCTTGACAATTACGACGCGAAACGTAAAGATTATAGCGGCGGCGAGTTTTTTCCCGAGTCGTTGGAAGCGCGTTCCGACGGTTGCGGTCGCGACGGTTGAAACGATTTGAACGAAAAATTGGGACAAAGCAAGCGAGGCGGCGAAATTTTTGCGTTTTTACGAAACTTAACGAGCGCGCCGGGTATCGAATAAAGAATAAAAGATTTAACGCGTTAAAAAGAGGCGTCGCGGTCGTCGGAGTTTAACGACGGCGAGCGACGGAAGCGGCGTTATAAGGAATTTTAACGACGCGAAAGAAGGAGCGTCGACGGCGAGCGTCGCGTCGACGGCGTCCGCGATTTACTTTGCAAGGAGAAAGCGACGATGTCGAGTATTTTTCGAAATTTTAAGAGCGAATCCCAAAAGCGCGGCGAACGCGCTCCGATGAAACCGCGCCGCCTCGCGACGGAAGCCTTGGAAGATCGCCGACTTTTGGCCGTTTCGCCGGAGATTTTGACCGCGCTCAACGGATACGAGTCGTTCGGCGACTACTCGGCGGACGCCGTTTCGACGATTGAAATCGCGAAAGACGAATTGACGCTCGACGCGCTCAACGCCGCGATCGCGCAAGCCGCTTCGACGCCGGGCGACGACGCGATTCTTATCGTCGGCGGCGGAACGCTGACCTTCCAACCGGGCGACAAAGCGATCTCGATCGAACTCGACGACGCGACGCAAGGTTCGCTGACGATCGTCGGTTACAACGGAACGTTCGAAATCGACGCGAACAACGTCGACCGCGCGTTCTCGATCAAGAGCGGGACGGTCAAGCTCGGCTCGATCGAAATTTCGAACGGCTCGGCGGACTTCGGCGGCGCGATCGCGAACGCCGGCGACCTTTACCTCGAAGACGCGGTTCTTTCGGACAACGTCGCGACCGTTAGCGGCGGCGCTATCGCGGACAAAGGCTGGATTTCGGTCGAAAGCTCGCAAATTCTCGGCAACGAAGCGACGGAAAACGGCGCGGCGATCTATCGCGGCGATTTCGAGTTCGCGACGGAAGAAGACGTCGCGCCGGAAGCGACCGGAACGATTTCGGACGTCTCCGCGGCGTTCGGCGAAACGGTCGAAATCGACCTCTCCAAGTACTTTAGCGAAGGCGATTGGACGTACTCCGTTCAACTCCCGTCCGAACTCTCCGACGCGCTGGCCGCCGAGCCGACCGTCGAAAACGGCGTCCTGAAACTGACGTTCGTCGACGAAGCGACCTACCTCGAAGAAATTCAAATCCAAGACGGGCAAAAAACCGTTAAAACCTATAAAGGCTTGACGTTCGACCTGAGCGACGTCGAACTCGTCGTTACCGCGTCGAACGCCGACGGAAGCGCCTCCGCCGACTCGAACGCTTTCACCGTCGGCTTGAACGAACGTTACTCGGCGCGTATCACCGCGTTGCTGACGACGATGAGTTCTTTCGACGCTTGGGACGAATATAAATTTAATAGAAAGGGCGGGCCGTTCGGAGCCGACGCCGTTCCGGAAGCCGAAACCTTCGACGTCGCCGCCGACGAGCCGATTTCGTTGCAAATTTGGAGCGAAGACTTCTCGTCTTTGCGCGGCTTGACTTTGCAAAGCAACGTAACGATTACTTTTATTCTGCGTTTGGAAAACGCGACCGTCGACTTGGTTTCGACGGACGAGGATAGCGATTTCTATACCGAATATTTCGACTCGTCGATGCCGACGGTGAAGACCTCCGCCGATCCCGGGTACGATTATTTGCAACCGAACGAATATTGGATTTCTCTGCCCTATCAGTTTACCGACGCTCCGCACGGCGTCGATTATTCCGCGTCTCTTTTGACGAGTTTGGCGATTATTCCGACCGGCGAAGGTCCCGTTTCGGCGGATTTAAGAGCCTCCGCCGACGCTCGCGACGGGCTCTTGGAACGCCGTTTCAACGACGAATCGCACGCCGTCGACGCGTCGCAAGTCGAGTTCGTTAACGCGTCGACCGCCGCGTCTTCCGCCGCCGTTTCGAACGCCGAAATCGCCGCCGCCGAAACGACCGAAACCCGCGCCGCCGTTCTCCGCGACGTCTTGATCGCGAACAACGTCGCCGACGGGCAAGGCGCGATTTACGTCGCCGCCGAGTCGAGCGCCGCGCTCCTGATTAACGCGACCGTCGTCGACAACGACGCCGCCGGCGCCGCGTTCGTCTCCGCCGCGAACGGTTCGCAAGCGGTCGACTCGATCTTCGTCGGGAACGGCGCCGCGGTCTCCGGCGTCGCGCTTCAAACCGTCCTGACCGACGACGGAGCCGAAGGCGCGCTCGCCTACGACGCGTCGAAACCGCTCTTCGCCGACGCGGAAAACGGCGATTACTCCCTCGCGAAAAACGCCCAAGTTATCGACCTCGCGACCGGAACGTCCGCGTCCGAAACCGACTTGGCGGGCGTCGCTCGCGTCTCCGGCGGCGCCGCCGACCTCGGCGCTTACGAGTATCAAGGAACCGCGCCGTCCGCTCCGACCGACGTTAAGTTCGGCGCTTACGACGCCGCCGGGCAAAAAGCAACGCTGACTTGGGCCGACGTCGCCGACGAAACCGGGTACCGCGTCGAAGTCAAGAAAGCCGACGGCGCTTGGGAAGTCGTCGCGACGCTCGCCGCCGACGCGACCTCGTTCGACGCGACCGGCTTGACCGCGAACGCCTCTTACGAATACCGCGTTTCGGCGTTCAACAACTTCGGCGCCTCCGCGACGGTCGCCGCGACCGTCTCGACGCTGATCGTTCCGAGCGCGCCGACCGGTTTGGTCTTCACGAAATACGACGCGGCCAACGCGAAACTGACGATGAAATGGGTCGATAACGCCGACAACGAAGCGATTTACGTCGCCGTCGCGCTCGTCGGTTCCGAAAACTGGAAAACGCAAGAACTCGCCGCCGACGCGACCGGGTGTATTTTCACGTCGGTCGATCCGAACAAGAGCTACGTCTTCCGCGTTTACGCCTCGAACGCCGCCGGCGATTCCGATTATATCGAAGCGACGTTCAACGCCTCGACCGACGTTTTGACCGGCCTCAATTTCTCGACCGACGCGCCGAAAGTCGGCGAAGAACTGGCGATTACCGTCGCCCCGACGACGGCGCAAGTCGCGCTCCAATGGTACCGCGTCGCCGCCGACGGAAGCGAAACCGCTATCGACGGCGCGACCGGCGCGACCTACGTTCCGACGACCGCCGACCTCGGCTTGACGCTGAAAGTCGTCGCGACCGGCCTTAACGCGGCCTACGCTTCGACCGTTTCCGCGACGAGCGGCGTCGTCGAAGAAAAATTGACGGCTCCGGCCGCTCCGACGGGCGCCGCGTTCGGCGCTTACGACGCGGATTCGGAAAGCGCGACGCTTACTTGGGTCGATAACGCGGACAACGAAGCCGGTTACCGCGTCGAAGTCAAGGGCGCGGACGGCGCTTGGGAAGTCGTCGAAGAACTTGCCGCCGATTCGACCTCTTACGTCGTCGAAAGTTTGGCGGCGGGCGCGACTTACGAATACCGCGTTTCGGCGTTCAACGACGCCGGAGCGTCCGCGGCGGTCGAAGCGACGATTACGCCGCCGGAAAAATTGACGGCTCCGGCCGCTCCGACGGGCGCGGCGTTCGGCGCCTACGACGCTGATTCGGAAAGCGCGACGCTTACTTGGATCGATAACGCGGACAACGAAGCGGGTTATCGCGTCGAAGTTAAGGGCGCGGACGGCTCTTGGACGGTCGTCGAAACGCTCGGCGCGGACGCGACCTCCTACGTCGCGACCGGTTTGGCCGCCGGAACGACTTA
>JAGBDD010000165.1 GCA_017937685.1 Thermoguttaceae bacterium
AGACGCTTTAGGGCGAGTCGAGCGGGATGCGGCGGAGGCGGGCGACGGCGGAGGCGGCGCGACGGCGTCGCGGGCGAAGACGAGCGGAACGCGTTCGTTTTTCTCCGCTTGCTTTCGGTCGATCGCGAACGGTTCTTCGCCGTAAACGCTCGAGTCGTTCGCGTCGTCGGCGCGCCAAAAGATCGGCGTGTCGGTCAACTTGAGGCGACAGCTCAACAGGTTGGCCGGATTGAACCGGGCGCCGCGTTCCGAGAGGCGCAGGGCGTCGCGGTTCGACGGGAGGTGTTCGACGATTTCCAAGTCGTCGAGCCAAAGGGAATACGTTCCGCGTCGCGCTTCGGCGATCAAAACGAGTTGGCGAATATAAGCGCCGTCGGCGTCGACCGGAATCCGGTGTTCGCCGCGCAGGGCTCGCGTCGTTTCGGCGAGGAGACCCTGAAAATCTTTCGGGAAGCCGAGTCGTTCCCATTCGCCGGTTTTTGAGTACGTCGAGCCGGGGAGAAGCGCGGTCAACGGCGTCTTCGTATCGGGACGGAGCGTTTTCGGGAAGACGACGAGCGCGGCGAGCGAAACGCCGGGACGGTCGGCGCGAACGCGAACGGACGGCGCCGTTTCGTTGTAAATCGTCGGATAATCGCAGTAATGACCGAAAACGACGACGCCCGGTTTCTTCGTTTCGTATCGGAGGCGCTCGGAGCGTTTGCCGGAGAACGCGAAATCGTCGACGCGGCGATGCTCGAGGATTTCGACTTCGCCCTCTTGATAAAGGTAACGCCAACTGACGCCGGGCGTTTCGAACGTTTCGCTCCAAGACGGTTCGGGGGGCGTCGGTTCCAAACCGGACGCGTCGAACGTCGGACGGTCGAGAGGCGGAGGCGCGGCGCCGAGTTCCGTCGAGAGCGCGAAAATCGCCGAAAGGGTCGACGCGAAAACGAGCGCGACCGTCGAGCCGAGTCGAAACGAACGGGTCAAAGCGAAAACTCCAAAACGCGAAAAAGTAAAACGCGGGGAAAACGGACGGCGAAACGGCGGGAAAACGCCGCGAAAAATCGCTCGACGATACCGAATTTTCGCGCGGCGGTCAAGAGCGGTTTGCGAAAGGGGGCGAGCGGCGCAAGAAAAAGAAAAGACGACGAAACCGGTTCGGCTTCGTCGTCTTTTTTAAGAGGCGTTAAGCTCGGCCCCGACGTTTGGCGCGTCGGGGCGGGAGCCGTTTGCGATTAGTCGCGGCCCGGGTTGGCGCCGGTGGCGAATTCTTCTTCCTCTTCTTGGATGATGATGCGCGGCGTAACCGTCATCAACATACTCGTCGTTTCGCGACCGATGGCGCTGTTCGAGAAGAGGCGTTTGAGGTAAGGAATCTTGCTCAAAATCGGGACGCCGCCTTCGTTGCGACCTTCGCTCAAACGTTTGATACCGCCGAGGAGGGCCGTGCCGCCGTCCGGAACGTTGACCGTCGTGTAGACGGAGAAGCTGGACGTAACCGGTTCTTGAATCGTCGTGCCGGCGCTGACGACTTCGGCGCCGCTCGTCGTTTCGCGTTCGTCGGTGATGCTGTCGAGGATGCTGCTTCCCTTGTTCGCGCTCGTGCTGTTCGTCGAAACCGAGTCGGTGCCTTCGAACTTAAACGTGCGGTCGTTGTCCGTGATCTTGCAGAAGAACGGGACGACGGTCATACGGACGTATTTGCGGTCCGGCGACGCGGTCGCTTGGACGGTCATAAACTGACCTTCGTTGATGACCGTGATGACCGGTTGTTGCGCGACGGCGAATTCGCCGACGACCGGGATAACCGTGCTGACGTAAGGAACGCTGGTGAAGTCGCTGACGCTCGCGGTTTGACCGTTGAACATCGTAACTTTCGGCGCTTGCAGGACGTTCGTCCGCGTGTCGGATTCCGCCGCGCTGACGAAGAAGTACGATTCGATGTCGCTCAAAATCGCAAAACCCATTTGCGCGCCGACCGACGGGTCGTAGTTGCCGAACTGCGGAACGGCCAAGCCGTAGCTGTTCTGCGTGAAGTTGATGTTCAAGTTTTCGGTGAACATATTGTCCCCGCTCGCTCCGGCGTCGTAAATACCGTAGACGCCTTTCTTCGACGGAACGAGTTGGTCGTCGTCGAGGTCGCCCGCGTCGGTATCGGATTGGAACGACAGGTTCATATTGACCCCGATGCGTTCGAAGTACTCGTCGCTGATCGTGATGAAGCGAACTTCAACCGCGACTTGCAAGTCGTTCAGCGAGCGGAGTTTTTCGAGGAGTTCGTGGATCTCTTCGTGGTTTTCTTCCGTTTGACGAATCGCCAAGGTGTTGTTCAGCGAGAAGAATTTGGGGTCGCCGACCATTTCCCAAGTTTCTTCGTCGCCGACGACCGCCGTGATGAGGTCGATCAGCTCGGACGGGTCGTTCATCCCGCCGCCGGCGCCCGCGGTGAGCGGAACGTTCCCGCCGCTCGATTGAATTTGCGCGGCGATGTTCGGCGAAAGGAGCGTCGAGTTCGAACCGAAAACGTTTTGGTTCAAGCCCGGAATCGTGTTCGCGGCGGACGCGTTCAAGCCGCGGTTGGCGACTTGTTGGAACGCGCGTTGTTGGCTCGCTTCTTGCGACATCGGAGCGACGACGTTGCCGAAGTTCGGAACGCCGATGACCAAGTCCGCGACCGGGTAGTATTGGGTAACGAACTTGCCGGAACGGCGGTTCTTGCCGGTGATCGTGAGGACTTCGTCTTCGACGATGTACGACAAGCCGAGCGGAGTCAGCGAGTGTTTCAGGTAGTTCTTCAACTTAATGTTCGAAAGGTTCGTCGGAATCGCCATATCGGACGTAATTCCGGCTTCCGCGAGCGCGGCTTCGTCGACCATAATGTTGATTTCCGCGTTTTTACGAATGTAATCGACGACGAGATCCAACGGGGTCGGTTGGTCGAACGGCAACGCGATTTGCATTTCGAGTTTGCGAAGGATTTCGAGGTCGGCTTCGGAGCGGGTCGTGCCGCCGGCCAACGATTCGCGATTCTTCGCGACGTTCCAACGTTCCGCGTTGAAAACGAGCGGGTTTTGGTCGGTAACGTCGACGACCGCCGCTTCTTCGACGCCGTTCAACACGTTGAGGAACGTTTCGGCTTTTTCGTCGCGAATACGGTTGTTGAACGCGTTTTGTTTCGCGAATTTCGCTTGGTTCAACAACGCGACCGCGATTTGATCGCCGCCGGTGTAGTCGGCGCATTTTTCGGCCAAAATGATCGCTTCGTCGTAACGGCCTTCTTCGAGGAGGTCGTTGAACTTTTCGGTATCGTCGGCCAAGCGCGCTTGACGTTCGAGTTCCGCTTCGCGCTTTTGAGCGACGAACGCGTCGACGTTTTTATTTTGTTGTTGCAACGCGATGCGGGAACCGTTCGCGGCGAGGAACGATTCGGAGTCGGCGATCGCGACGTCGAGACCGTGCAGGAAGTGCGCTTTGTTCGCGGCGTCGAGGTTCGACGTTTCGATTTCGGAGCGGAGTTGTTTCAGGTCGGCGAGCGCTTCTTTCGGAGCGGTTTCGCGAACTTGATTTTGCTTCGCGACGAACGCGGCGATTTCGTTTTGCAACGCTTCCGGCGATTGCGTCAAGTCGATTCCGGTGGCGGTCGCGACGACTTCCGGAGTCGCGGCCGGAGCCGTGAGGCGAGCGATTTCGGCGTTGATTTTGCGAACCGTCGCGGCGTCGAGTTCCGCCGTGTAGCGGAGCGCGTCGCGGTAGTTGGTCAACGCGGTTTCTTTATCGCCTTGCGCGAGAGCGGTTTCCGCTTCTTGAATGTAAAGGTAGCCGGCGCTTTCGCCCGCCGAGACGCCCGGAACCGTCGCTTGGACTTGGCGAATCGACGATTGCGAACGAGCCGCCGCGACGTCGCGGAGGAATTGCGCCGGGGAGTCGCCGCCCGCGAACGCGCTCTCCGGAATCCCTTGCGCTTGGAGCGCGCGAACCGCTTCTTCGGCGCGTTCCGTTTGACCGTTCGCGGCCAAAACGCGAGCTTGACGGAGCGCGTCTTGCGCCGACGCGACTTGACGTTTCGTCGCTTCGGAAAGACCGGTCAACGGAGCTTGCGAAGCGGTCGGCGCGGCGAGCGCGAGGCGGTCGTCGGCGACGCGGCGTTGAACCGAGGCGACGTCCATCTTGCGTTCGAGCGTCGCGGCGTCGAAAACGACGTTCAGTTTGCGAGCTTCGGCGACAAGATTTTCCGCCGCGTCCAAATCTTGGCAACGACGAAGCCCTTCGGCTTGTTCGAGATAGCTCTTCGCCAATTCGCGTTTGACGGCTTCGGTCATCCCTTGAGCGCGAGCCGCCGCTTCGGCGCGTTTGTATTGTTCGACGAGCGGAAGAACGTATTCCGGACGGTCGCTGGCCGCGCCGTACTGAGCGTTCAGCGCTTGCGCTTCGCGAGCGTAGCGTTCCGCGGCGACGACGTCGCGGCTCATCAACGAACGGCGAGCTTTCAAAAGGAGTTCTTGACTCCGAACAAGCGCCGGATAGGACGGGGCGTTCGAGTTAACGCCGAGGACGGCCGAGGCCGCCGGGGTTTGAGCGAGAGCGTCCGTTCCAAAGGTCGTCGCTCCGCCGAGCGAAAACGCCGCCGAGCCGAAGCCCAACGCGATCGCCAACAAACCAGTCTGAATCTTTTTGGTTGGTTCCAACACGATACTCCTTTCGAGACTCGCTGTTATACGCTTAGTGTTACGAGTGGCACCATTAGTCATCCCTGACCTCCCAGATTCTCCGGAAGAAAAATGATCAGTGAAAAAAATCGTCTTTTCGTCGGCGACGAAGAACGAAGGGGAAAACGCGGAGAGCGATCCGTCGCTCGAAAAGGCGTTTTCGTTCGTTCGACTCGTCTGACGCCGATGGGTTGGCGACTCGGCTCCATCGAAAAACAAAAACTTTGGTCGTTTCTTCCGAGCCGCGTCGTTTCGGCGTCGTTCCGTTGCGACGGCGGGCGGCTCGTCGAGTCGGACGGAGCGTCTTGCGGACGCGGCGAACGGCTCGCGCAAACCCGAATAAGCGGCGTAACCGCGTAAACGGGTAAAAACGGGTTTTCTCCTATAACCTGTAATCGTACCGTAAACGGTTCTTCATTAGGGAAAAAACCTCCGCGCGAACAAGTTTTTGGAAAATTTTTCCCAACTCTATTCGCGTCGGCAATAGCGTAATCGGCATAAACGGCGCTTACGATGAGTAAAAACGGTAAAATCGACTCGATTTTTCGGAAGAAACGTTCGAACCGTCGAAACCGCCGTCGACGGAGCGACCGTTGCGACGCTCGAAACCGTCGAACGCGTTGAAACCGCCGATTCCGCCGCGACCGTTGCGACGCGGGGAACCGCTTTCGTCGCCGCGACCGCTTCAACGTTGGGAACCGCTTTTGCCGCCGCGACCGTTTCGACGCTTGGAATCGCTTTCGCCGTCGCGACCGCTTCGGACGTTGGAACCGCCGTAAGAATAACGAAAGCGGCGCTCGGCGTCAAGCGCGGGTGCCGAACGGAAAGTCGAGCGTCAAGCGCGAACGCGTCGAACGACGGCGGCGCGAAAAACACTCTCTATAGTATTAATGACAAAACGTTGAAACCGACTTAGTCGCGTGAGGGAGAAACGTTGGTTTACTACCTCCGATATAAGGAGTGAAGGCGGACGAACGGCGCGCGCTTCCTCAAACGCGAGCTTTTCGTTTGTTTGGCTTGCGTTTAGACAACTGTTATTTGTTGTGTTATTGCAATATTGTTTTGACTTGGCGTCGCCAGATGGACGCTACAAGCGGAAAAATCGATAAACGTCGATGTTGCTTGGCGTAAAATTGCCTCTTTTTGGACGAATTAGTCTTTTATTTTTTTTTGAATATAATAGCGTATAACAAAAGTGGGTTTGTTGTGAAAGGCTCGCTTTAAAATTTCAAACGACGGCGCGAATAAAATCGCGCAAGATGGAAAGGAAACAATATGGCGAAAAGAAATGCGATCGTAAGGTTCGCAGGCGTCTTAACGTTGACGTGTATATGTATGGGGAACCTTCCAACGGCGAACGCGTGGGACTTTGGTTACGCGCTGCTGAATTATGGGATTAATCCATACACTGGACAAAACCTGTATAACAGGTACAATTCGTATGGTTATAGCGTTGCGCCTCAGAGTTATACTCCGAACTATGGCTATAACGTGACTCCTCCGGTTTATGGGAGTATGCCGTGGACTGGACTTTCGCCCGAGCAACAATGGCAAATGTACCAAGCGAATCAGCGGTCGATAAATCGGCTCACCTATGAGGGAAAGATACAACGCTATCGCGAAAAGATAGACGATCTGAATACTCAGCGAAGATTGAACGCGTTGCAGGAAGAACAGAATCGACTTGATCGGGAAAAAGCAAGAAAAATTGGGAGGTTTTATCCGTAAACATTCGTCGCGCGGTGAGACGGTTCGCCGCTTTTGCGCCGGATTCGTTTGTCGATTTTCGGGCGCGAGGTTGGGGCGAGCGCGTTCGGTCGCGACGTGCGCGTCGCCGTTCGACGGAGCGTTCGGGCGGCGTCGAGTGTCTTGAATTTTGGGAATTGCTCCCGTCTTGAAATTTCTTTAAGGGACGGCGCGACTCGTCGCGTCGTCCTTTTCTTTTTTCCTTGGCGCCAACGAGGCGAGCGTTTCGGAGATTTCGTCGCGTCGGCGTCGTATTAACGTCGGGAACCTTTTCGTTGCCGCGACCGTTTCGACGCTTGAAACCGGCGTCGGCGGCGCGACCGCTTGGGACGTTGGAACCGTTGTAAGAATAACGAAAGCGGCGCTCGGCGTCAAGCGCGAGAAGTCGAGCGGAAAGCGCGACGCGTCGAACGGCGTCGCGCAAAACGCCCTCTATAGTATTAATGACAAAAACGCAAAAAAAAGCGGTCGCGCCGCTTGGGCGAAACCGCGTTTGGGAGGGAAGGGGGAAAACGGACGTTCCTTAAAGCGCGAACGTTTCGAACGTCGGAAGCGTTGCCGGCGCGACCGGTTCGGACGGCTCGGCGGAGTCGGGCGTTTCGGCGGGCGGCGTCGACTCGAGCGATTCGGACGGCGCGTCCGTCGGCGGGGC
>JAGBDD010000166.1 GCA_017937685.1 Thermoguttaceae bacterium
GGTTCGCTCAAAGCGGGCGTTACCGGCACCGACCTCGCGCTGACGATCGTTCAAATCCTCCGCAAAGAGGGCGTCGTCGGGAAGTTCGTCGAATACTTCGGCGACGGCGCGACGAGTCTTCCGGTCGCCGACCGCGCCGTTTTGGCGAATATGGGCCCGGAATACGGCGCGACGACCGGCTTCTTCCCGATCGACGAAAAGACGCTCGACTTCCTCCGCGAAACCGGTCGCGACGCCGAAACGGTCGCGCTCGTCGAAGCCTACTCGAAAGCGCAAGGCCTCTTCCGCTCCGCCGACGCGCCGACGCCGAATTACACGAAAGTCCTTACCCTCGACCTCGCGACCGTCGAACCGTCGCTGGCCGGGCCGAAACGTCCGCAAGACCGCGTTCCGTTGAGCGAAATGAAGTCGGCGTTCCAAAAATCGCTCCGCGCGCCGATTTCCGAACGCGGTTTCGCCCTCTCCGAAGAGGAAGCGAACAAAAAGGTTAACGTCGTTTGGGACGGCGCCGACTGCCCGGAATCGCCGCGTCTCCCGAAAACCGGCGTCGACGAAATCGGCCAAGGCGCCGTCGTCGTCGCGTCGATCACCAGCTGCACGAACACGAGCGCGCCGCGTTTGATGATCGCCGCCGGTCTCCTCGCGAAGAAAGCGGTCGAACGCGGTTTGCGTCCGAAATCTTACGTCAAAACGAGCTTCGGCCCGGGCTCCCGCGTCGTCGTCGACTACCTGCAAAAGGCCGACTTAATGGCGCCGCTCGAAACGCTCGGCTTCAACGTCGTCGGATACGGCTGCCTCACCTGCATCGGGAACAGCGGCCCGCTTCCGGAACCGGTCGCGAAGGCGGTCGTCGACGGCGACTTGGTCGCCTCCGCCGTTTTGAGCGGCAACCGCAACTTCGAAGGCCGCGTCAACCCGTTGGTTAAGGCGAATTACCTCGCGAGCCCGCCGCTCGTCGTCGCGTTCGCGCTCGCCGGGACGACGAATATCGATATGACGACGGAACCGCTCGGCGTCGACCAAAACGGCGCTCCGGTAATGCTCGCCGACATTTTCCCGTCGAACGAAGAAATCGACGCCATCGCCAAAGACGCGCTCGACGGCGAAGTTTACGCCGCCAACTATCGCGGCGTTTACGACTCGAATCCGCTTTGGAACGCGATTCCGACCGAAGCGAGCGAACTTTTCGACTGGAACGCCGAGAGTACTTACGTCCAAGAGCCGCCGTTCCTCGCCGAAATGACGAAGGAAGCCGAAGAGCCCGCCGCGATCGCCGGCGCCCGCGCGCTTCTCGTCCTCGGCGACAGCGTTACGACCGACCACATCAGCCCGGCCGGCGCGATCAAGAAAGACTCTCCCGCCGGTTCGTTCCTCTTGAACTCCGGCGTCGAGTTCCGCGACTTCAACAGTTACGGTTCGCGCCGCGGAAACGACCGCGTCATGACCCGCGGCACGTTCGCCAACATTCGCATTCGCAACCTTTTAGCTCCGGGAACCGAAGGCGGCGTTACGAAGTTCCTCGGCGTTTCGGCGAACGACGGCCCGGTCGAAAGCGTTTACGACGCGGCCCTGAAATACCGCGAAACGAAGACGCCGCTCGTCGTCTTGGCGGGCGCCGAATACGGAACCGGAAGCAGCCGCGACTGGGCGGCCAAGGGGACGACGCTTCTCGGCGTCCGCGCCGTTATCGCGTCGAGTTTCGAACGCATCCACCGCGGCAACCTCGTCGGGATGGGCGTTCTTCCGCTCGAATTTGTCGACGGTCAAACCCGCGAATCGCTCGGCCTGACCGGGACGGAACTCTTCGACATTCCGACGCTTAGCGACGATTTCGAACCGCGTTCGGAAATTGAAGTCGTCGCGACGTCGACGGAACCGGCGACGCTCGGTCAAAAGACGACGTTCAAGGTTCGCGTTCGCATCGACGCGAAAGTCGAACTCGTTTATTACAAGAACGGCGGCGTTTTGCAAACCGTTTTGCGTCAACTCTTGACGAAGTAAGCGCCGACGCCGCGAGCGTTTAAACGCTTTTTCGGGAGCCGTCCGGCTTTTCGCAAGTCGACGGCTCCCTTTTTTCTTTCTTATCGTTCCATTCCGCCGCGTTTTGCGGCGCCGCGTCGAAAAATTTCTCTCCTTTTCGGCGAAAATTCTTCTTTTTCGCTTTTTTCGCTTGACTTTCCGAACGCGACGCCGAATAATATATTACAAAAGTTAGCGGCAAACGTCGCGTCCCAATTTCGCAGATTTTCGCGACGAAAACGCGCTCGCCGCTTTCGCCTTCCTTCGTTCGATTTGAAAAGGAGAACCAAATGACCTCGCAAACGTCTTCCGTCTCGCTTCCGTCCGACGCCGCGTCGACGTCCGCCGTCGAAACGCCCGAAACGACGAAACGCCGCCGTCTTTTCTCGGTTTTAACGTCGAGACCGCTCCTTTGGACGGTCGCAATTTTAGCGCCGCCGCTCGCTTACGTCGCGCCGATCGGATTCTTTCTCGGAGAGTTCCTCGCCGGCGCTTCCTTGCCGACGGTCAAGTGGGAGCTTCCGTTTGATATGGCCGTCGCGGTTTCGCGCGAAACGCACAACGCGGTCGTTACTTTCGTTATGGGGTTGGCGGTCGCCGTCTTTTGGCTCGCGGCGCCGCTCGGAACCGTCGCGTCGGTCGCAGCGTTCCGCCGAAGTCGCCTCGTTTGGGCGAAGACGCTCGCGGCGCTCCTAATCGTCGCGAACGTTTGGCTTTTGCTCTCGCGTCCCGGGCTATTTTTACTTGAAGACGTCGCGCCGGAATTTGTCGTCGATTTTTTATTGTCGATTTAGCTTGACCGACGCCGCGCGACAGGCGCCGCCGATTTTTTAACCGTCGTTAACCGACGAAGCCGCCTTGGCTTCCGAAAACAACGAAAGGCTCGTTATGTCGAATCCAACGCCTCCCGCCGTTCCCCGCGACGCCGCGCCGCGTCCCGGTTTTTTCGCCGATTTCAAAAGTTGGCCGTTCGAAACGTCGACGTTCGCCGGACTTGCGCTCGCGCCGCTCCTTTTATCCGCGCCGTATCTTTTGGCGCTCTTCGCTTGGCGCGGCGAGTTGAATCGCGTGGAAATCTTCACGACTTTTCCCCTCGCGGTCGTTTTTCTCCTCGCCGCGGCGCCGACGGCGCTGCAATGCGTCGCGACGGTCGCCCTTTGGACGCGCGTTCGACGACTCGGCGTCGTCGGAACGCTTTACGCCGTTTTGGCGACGCTCGCGAACGCCGCGCTCGTTTGCGTTCTCGCGAACGCGCTCTTTTAACGCCCGACTCGCCCGTTTTGCTCGAAGGAGTTTTCCAATGACCGAACTTGAAAAAACGCCCGAAACGCCCGTCGACGTTCGCCCCGCCGCGCCGTCGCGTCCCGGTTTCTTCGCCGATTTAGGACGTTGGCTCCTGAAAACGCCGACGCTCGCGCTCGTCGTCTTCGCGACGCCGTTTTATCTCGCCGCGGCGCCGCTCTTCCTCCTTTTTACGATCGGGAAAGAGACGACGGAAAGCCCGCTACTTTTCGCAAGCGTCGCCGTCGCGTTGACTTTTTGCGTCGCGCTTCCGCCGCAACTCGCTTTCGTCGCGCTGATCGGCCTTTGGATTCGCGCTTGGCGACGCGGCGCCGGAATCGGCGCGAAGATTCTCGTCGCGTTCTTAACGCTTCCGTATTTGGCGGCGGCGACGGTTCGATTTTGGGCGCCGTCCGCGCTCGAAATCTTCCGCAACTTGAACGCGTCCTAACGTTCGCCGAACGCGAACGCCGCCAAACCAACCGTCGCCGAACTTCCCTGCGCGACGACGGAAAATCGAATCGGGGGCCAAAACAGGCAAAACGAAACGACGCTAGCGAATCCATTCGCGGCGACGTTCCGCCCCGACTCGAAATCGAAGCCGAACCAACCGTCGCCGAACTTCCCTGCGCGACGACGGAAAATCGAATCGAGGGCCCAAACAGGCAAAACGAAACGACGCTAGCGAATCCATTCGCGGCGACGTTCCGCCCCGACTCGAAATCGAAGCCGCCAACGCGCGCCTGCGCTCGCGACGACGAGTTTCGTTCCCGTTCCTAAGGGCGGCGAAACGAAACGGCGTTTGGCAAGGAAAGGCCGCCGTTCGATCCGCGGACGCGGCGTCGCGAAACGCCGCGGGTAAGCCTTGAATCGATCGTTAACGTTTCGCCGCTTTCGGAACCGGAAAATATGTCTCCCTTTTATTTACTAGAGCGACGCGTCAAGAAAATTTACGCCGAACTTTTAATTTTTTAAAAAAATTTCGCGGCGCGCGCGACGTTCGCCGAATCTCTCGACGTAAATATAGAGGCGACGCCGGATGTTTTTTTAAGCGATATTAACGATAAAAACCAAAAATTCAGGCAAAAACTACCGTCGTTCAAAAAAAATTTCGTCGGAGCCGCGACGTTCGTTTTCTCTTTCAGCGTCAAAGCGGCAACCAATAAAAACGAAAAATTCCGGTTAAATTATCCACATAAAGACGCGGCAAAAAATTGTTGCAACGCCGTTATTTTGCAAAAAAAACGAAAAAACGAAAACACGAAAAAACGAAAAAAC